>NZ_JAPZSK010000005.1 GCF_027531815.1 Gemmatimonas sp.
CCCCCGCCTCCTGCCTCCTGCTCCCTGCCCCCTCCCTTTTCACCCCCAAGCGGGGGCCCCCCCCGGCGCGCCCCACAAAAAAAAACACAAAAGCCCCCCCGAAATTTACATAAACCCCGCAACAAACGAAAGGGACCCCCAACGCGCCGGGCGGCGGGGGTGTGTTGGGTGGGCCGGCCCCCCCGGGGGGCGCCCCGCTTGGGGGTGAAAAGGGAGGGGGCAGGGAGCAGGAGGCAGGAGGCGGGGGGCAGACGGTGCGACTCTGCTTCCGGCGTTCTGCTCCCTGCTCCCTCCCCCCTCCCTGGTCATCAAAACCGCGCCGCGTGGCGCGGCAACTCCACCCGTCCGTGCGGTGTATCACGGCACGAAACCCGCAGCCGCGCTATTTCGTCAGCATACATATGTCCATCCTCAGCAAGCTCTTTCCGGAAACCCTCTTCCCCCGCAAGCTGTCGGCCGACGCCGAGCAGCGGCTGCGGCTCGCCCAGGCGCGCGCGGAAGAGGCGCTCATTCGGGCGCACGTGGACAACGCGCTGCTGTTCGTGGATACGCTCGCCACCGACGTGAGCTACGAGCGCGCACTCGACATTTACGTGCGGGAGCTTGCCGTGCCGGAGCCGCTGGCCAGTGTGGTCGTGACCCGCGCGCTGGTAGCGCTGGGCGAGGCGCTGGTGCCCGACGCCGGCGCAACCGCGGAACAGGCGGCGCCCATGCCGGCACTGCGGCTGGACGAGGCGGCCGCGCGGCGGAGGCGGGCGTAATGGCGAAGGGCCGCGCTGTCGCGCGGCCCGTGTGTATACGAGGCAGGTAGCAGGAGGCAGGTAGCAGGAGGCAGGTAGTAGGAAACAGGAATCAGGGGGTAAGGGCATTCCCGTTTCCCCCGGATGGCCTTCCCCCTGCCCCCTGCCGTGTCAACCCAAGCGGCGCGCCCTGTGGCGCGCCGCCGTCCTTACTGCTTCGCCGCCGTGTCCGTTGCCGGCGCCGCCGCACCCGCGCCCGCCGCCGTCAGCGAATCCACCAGCTTCTTGATGCCGTCGGCGGTGAGGCCGCCCGGGTAGATCTTGTTCGCCACAATGATGGTGGGGGTGCTGTTCACGCCGCGCGACTGCCCCTCGGTAGCATTGGCCTGAATGCGCGGGAGGTGCTTCTGCTCATCCATGCAGCTGTTGTACGTCGCCATGTCGAGCCCAACCGCGGTGGCGTACGCCTCGATCACCTTGCGCGGGTTGGTTGTGGCCATCGTGCTCCAGTCGGGCTGGTTGGCGAAGAGCTGGTCGTGCATCTCCCAGAACTTCCCCTGATCGTTCGCGCACGCCGCCGCCAGGTGCGCGAAGAGCGTGTTGGCGTGAATCGACGTGAGCGGGAAGTCGTAGAAGCGGAAGTTCGCGAGCCCGGCGTCGATGATGCGCGCCTTGATGTCGGGGCCCTGAATGGTGGCGAACTGGCCGCACCCCGGGCACTCGAAGTCGGCGAACTCGATGATCGTGATGGGCGCATCCGGGTTGCCGCGCAGGTACCCCTCGGCCTTCATCGCCGGCGCATCCTTGGGCAGCTCAATGGGCTTGGGCTTGTTCTGCATCGTGCCCCACAGCACGCCACCACCCACCAGCAACAGCACCCCGATCACCGCCAGGAATCCGGTGTTCGACTTCTTCTTCGGCGTCACCTTGGCCACTCGCTCTCCTCGTCGTCATCCGGCCGCGGCCGGTGGGGTCCAGGACCTGCAGAGCGGCGGCGCCGGGCGCCATCGCTCCGAAATAGCATGCGGGAAGCTACGCGCCCGGTGGTTCGGTGCGCCATGGTGCACTATCCTCCCCACGTGTACACCGAACACCTGCGCATTCCCGTGGGCAGCGGCGCCCTGCATGTCGAGCGCGTCGGACGCGCCGGACGGGCGGTGGTGCTGTTGCACGGGTTCGGCACCTGTGCCTTCCTCTGGCGGGCCGTCGCGCCGGCGCTGGCCAGCGCCGGGCGCACCGTGGTCAGCATCGACCTGCTCGGCTTCGGCGAATCCGATCGCCCGGCCGATGTGCCCTACTCCCTGCCGGCGCAGGCCGAATACGTGGACCGGGCACTCACGGCGCTCCGCCTCGGCGCGGTGTGCGTGGCCGGACAGGATACGGGGGCGCTGGTGGCGCTGCTGCTGGCGGCGCAGGCGCCCGACCGGGTGCGGAAGCTGGCGCTGCTCGAACCGCCGGCCCCCGACGATCTCCCGGGAGCGGCCATCCGGTCGCTGCAGCGGACCTCGGCGCTTTCGGCGCTGAGCGCCAACAGCCTGTTCGGGGCCCGCCCCCTGCTCGAGCCGCTGCTCACCGACGCGGTGGGGGAGCGCGAGCGCATGCCCGAGCGCCTGGTGATGCGCTACCTGGCCCCGTGGGTTGGGGGCAACGGGGCGGCGGAGCTGCTGCAGCTCGCCAGTAGCGTGTCCATGACCCCCAATCCAGGACAGCCCGAGCCCGATCTGGCGGCGGTGCGCGGCGACGTCCTGCTCTGGTGCGGCGGCGATACCCCGCCCCGCAGCCGCGAGGATGCGGCGGCACGGTCGGTGGCATGGCAGCGCCTGCTCCCGCGGGCGCGGGTGACGCCCCTCATCACGGCGCGCCCCCCCGGCATGCTGGTCGCCGAGGACACCCCCGACGCCCTCGTGGCAGCGCTCCTGCCGTGGAGCGCGTAAGGAGTGGGAGTGACTGAGCCCCGGCGGCACCCTTCGCCCCTAGGATCCCCGTTTCTCATCGGTTAGATTTTCCATTCTGCACCGGATACGCCGGGCAGCCTGTTCGACGCACTACCCAGAGGAAATGGCCAAGCCCAAGCTTCGTCCGCGTCGTGACGCCATGGTCCCCTCCCCCTATCAGGAGGCCCGTGACGAGCTCTTCCAGCAGATCATGCAGTGCGGTGTGATCGGGTGTCATCCCGAAGATCAGAAGGAGTGGTTTGACGCCACCATGGTCTACCTTCAGGACCGGTATTCCGAGCTCAAGCCGACGGAATTCGCGGAACTGCGTACGCTTGGCGAGCGCTTCGCGCAGCCGGCCAAGAAGCAGGAACCCGCCTCGGTCTGACCGCCGCAGACATAGACGCCAGTAGATGTGCGAACGCCCTCGGGTTTCCCCCGGGGGCGTTCTTTTGCTCCGCGCCTCCCCTTCTCCGCGCCTCCCCTTCTCCGTGCCTCGCGGTCTCCGCGCCTCGCCCTTCTACCGCCGCACCCGCTCCCGCCAGAGCATGAGCGTGTAGTCGATCGTGGCGGCCGCCCCCACGCCAAAGACCACCCACACCATGCCGTCGGTGGCGGCGGGCCAGAGAAGCACCACGAGAAAGGTGGCCAACTGCAGGCCGGTGACGGCCTTGCCCAGCAATCGCGCCTTGAAGGTGATGGGGCGCAGCCAACTGACATTGCGGGCCACGAACCAGCCCACGATGGACATCAGGTCGCGAAACATGAGCGCCACGGCCTGCCACACGCTCAGCTGCGCGCTGGCCACGAAGCCAATCACGACGCACAGCGCGAAGAAGCGGTCGGCCACCGGGTCCACCAGTGCGCCGAGGCGCGACGACGCCTGGGTACGTCGCGCGAGCCACCCGTCGAGAAAGTCGGTGAGCGACGCGATGGCGATGAGCGCCAACCGCGGCATGACCGCCTCCGTCACGAGAAACCCGAACCCCAGCACCACCCGGGAGGTGGAGACGAGATTGGGCAACGTGACGAGTGCAGTGCCATTCGACGCGCGTGTCATGCAGGTAAGCTACCCGGGCACGCCCCCGGGGTGCCAGCGATCCCCGGTGGCCGTTATCGTCACCACACATGCTCGAACCGCTGCTGCGCAACGTTCTGCGTGATCCCCTGCCGCTGGTGGTGGTGGGCATTGCCGCTGCCGTGCTCGCCTGGGATGTGGCGCTCGCCGGGTGGATGTCGGCGCGCCGCGAGGCGCCGCGGGCGTTCACGCAGTTGGCGGCCTTCTGCGGGCTGCTGGTGGTGCCAGCCCTGGTGGTAGGCATCGCGTCGGCCACCGAAACCGGCTCGCGCACCATTGCCGGGATCACGTGGATCATTCCTGCCGTGGCGATCGCCTTTGCCCTGCAGGTGAGCTACGCGCTGGTGGCGCGACTGGTGTCGGTGCTGGTGGGCATCCCCATCCTGCTCTACGACCTCATCCTGGTGGCCATCGCCATTGGGGACTATCTCGTGGCGCAGCGGGGACAGGCTCCGGAGGCGCTGCAGGCGGTGCTCTCGGCGCGCGACGTGGTCGTGGGCATGACGGTGGGGCGCGCCGCGCTCGTCTCGCCACTCACGGCACTGGTGCCCATGCTCGCGCCCGCGTATCCGGCGCGCTGGCGGCTGTCGGGGGCGGTGCGCGCCCTGCTCGTGCTGGCGGCCACGGCGCTCACCACGCTGCTGGTCATCGAATGGCCGCGCGGCGTGGCCGCCGTGCGCAGCTACCGCGTGGCCTACGCGGAGCCCATGCAGGCGCGCCCCCGTGGCGACTTCGTGCTCGGGGTGCGCCTCTACCCCGCCCTCGATGGCGCGCCGCCGGCGCGGGCCGTGCGGGCAGACGGCGCGTTGGTGGAGGCGTTTGCCCCCAACGTGGTGTTCCTGCTGCTCGAGCATGACGGCACGCGCGCCGCGGCGCTCGACTCACTCTCGCGGGTGCTGGACCCGTTGCGCGCAGACAGCGTGCGCATTGCCATTGGCCTGCGGGTCGATGGGCGCCCCGGCCCCGCCGATGACGCCGAGCGGGTGGCGAGCCTTGCCCGCGTCCTGCAGCGCGTGCGCCCCGATGTGCTTTTCCCCGCCGTGGCGCCGCCGCTGCCGCGCTGGTTCTTCGCCGCGCCGCCGTCCGTGACGTGGTGGCGCGACATCCTCACGCGCAGCGCGCGCGAGGTGGAGCGCGTACGCCCGCGCACCGTGCTGGGGTGGAGCGCGGCCCGGCTCGACGTCATCGACAGCGCCGTGTACCGTTGGGCCACCCAGCCGCAGTCGCCGGTGGAGCTGGTGGGGGCGTCCATCTACCCCAGCTTCTCGGGGCTCCCCGCCGTGGATGGGCGCCTGCGGGCCCTGGAGCGCTGGCATGCGCAGGCCGTGCAGCGCGGGGGGGGCGCGCAGCCGCACTGGCTTGTGAACGTGGGTGGCCTGCCGCACGCGCACGGGGATGCCGCCCAGACCGCCGCCATCCGCCGCACCCTCGCCTGGGGCTCCCGTCAGCCGTGGATCGGTGCCGCCATTATCGGCGAACCCGCCGACTACGACGGCTGGCTGGGACTACGCGCCGCCAATGGCCGCGAGCGCGCCGCGGTGAGCGCCATTGGCCTGGCCGCCCGCCGTATGCGCGAGGTGCGCGCGACGCCGTAGGCGGATGCGCGCTGACGCGCGCGATGGGTTCGCAAGGCAGGGAGCAGGGAGCAGGGAGCAGGGAGCAGGGAGCAGGGAGCAGGGAGCAGGGGGCAGGGAGCAGGGAGCAGGGAGCCGGGTGCCTTCTTCCTGCTTCCTGCCCCCTGCCCCCTTCCTTGTCATATAAAGGCGCGTCCCCGACGCGCCGTTCCTCACCCCCCGCGCACGATCCCCTCCGCCAGTCGCGACGGATCGAAGTACCGCGCCGCCAGCGCCTGCACATCGTGCGCGGTGACCGCGGCCAACTGTGCCGTGACTTCGTGCCGTTCGTGCAGCCCTTCGCCGAACATCCACGCGTCCACCAGCTCGGAGAGCACGGCGCCTCCCGACTGCTGGGCAATGGCGTGGGTCCCAATCAGATAGCGCCGTGCCCGCGCGAGTTCGTCGGCGGTGGGGGGCTGCTCCACGAACTTCGCGAACTCCGCCAGCAGGCCGGCGCGGGCCTCCTCTTCGCGCGCGGGGCTCGTGGCGATGTACGCCCCGAAGGCGCCGCCCGCCACGCGCTCCAGGGGAAACGCCTGCACCGTGTACGCCAGCGACTGCTTGTCACGCAGCTGCTCGAAGAAACGTCCCCCCAGCCCACTCGCGATGGCCGCCAGCACGCGCGCGGCAAACCGCGCGACGTCACCGCGCGAGGCACCCGGGAAGAACAGCGCGAGCGCCGTCTGCTGGCGCGCGCGCGTGTCGGCGCGCACCACATGCGCGGCCGGCCACACGTGCATGGGGAGCGCGGCGACAGGCGCGTCGTGCAGCGGGCGCAGGTGCCGCTGCACCAGCTGGGCCACATCGTCGGGCTGCACGTCGCCCACCACTGCCACCACCGAGGCCCCACGCTGCACGTGCCGTGCATGGAAGTCGCGCACCATCTCGCCGGTGAGCGCCGCCAGGGAGTGGTCATTCCCCAGCACCGAGCGCGCGTACGCATGGCCGTCGAACGCGGCCAACGTGGCCAGCCGCGTGGGCCAGCGCTGCATGTCGTCGCGCAGTCGCGCCACTTCGGCCAGCGCCAGTGTGCGCTCGGTGTCGATCGAGTCGGCCGCGAAGGTGGGGTGCAGCACCACGTCACCCAGCAGCTCGGTGGCGGCCGGGAGATGGCGCGCCGGCACCGACATGCTCCACCCCAGACTCTCGAGTGACGCGCTCACCCCGATACTGCTGCCCAGCTCCTCGGCGGCTTCGGCCAGCTGCGCCCCCGAGCGCACCCGCGTGCCTTTGAGCGAGGCCTGCAGCGCCAGACGCGCCAGCCCTTCGTGCGCCTCGTCGTTGAGCGTGGCGCCCCCACGCTGGAAGACGCCCACATGCACCAGCGGCGCCCCCGCGCGCGGCAGCACCAGCACCGGAACGCCCTGCGTGGTGCGGTACACATGCACGTCACCCTGCCTCTCGGCGGTGAGCGCCACATGCACCGCCGGCGCCGCCACCACGCGCGGCGACGCGGAGGGCGTGGCCACACCCGACGACGGCATCACGGCGCTCCCCAACCCGGCCTCCTCGTGGAGCAGCGCCTGCAGCGCCTCGTCGCTGAGCACGAGCGGCTCGCTGCCGTCGGGACGGTACGACACCAGCGATACCTGCGCCGCATCGAGGTGACGCTGCGCGGCCGCCTGCACCGCCGCGGCGTCGAGGGAGAGCAGCGCGTCGTAGTACTGCGACGCCACCTCAAGACCGCCGTCGGCCTCCCAGCCCGCCAGATACTGCGCCTGGCCATCCATGCTTTCGAGTCGACGTAGCCAGCGCGCCTCCAGGATGCGCTGCGCGCGCAGGATCTCGCTGCGCCGGAACCCTTCGTGGCGGGCGGCCTGCACTTCGCGCCACGTGGCGCGCATCGCGTCACGCGCGGTACTGGCGGCGCCCTCGCTGTGCGTCACGAACACGCCCACGTCGCCCGCGGTGTAATGCCAGGCGCTCACGCTGCTGGCGAGTTGCTGTTCACGCACGGCCCGGTAGAGACGCGACGCCCGGCCGGTACCCAGCGCAATGCCCGCGAGGTCCAGCGCCGGGGTGTCCGGGTGATCGAGCGCGGGGGCGCGCCACCCGAGAGCCAGCTGCTGCTGGGTCACATCACCACTCCACTCCTGCCGCCGCACCCCCGGCAATCCCGCTTCCCGCGGGCCACGATCGCGCGCGGGTGTTCCCGGCGCGAGCGTGCCGTGCCGCGCCAGCACCTCCCGGCGAACGTCGTCGACATGCACATCGCCCACCACACACAACACCGTGTTGTCAGGGCGATACCAGGCGCGGTAGAAGCCCATGAGCTGGTCGCGGGTGAGTGCCCGCAGCGGCGCTTCCTCGCCAATGCGCCAGCGACGGATGCGATGCCGGTCGTGCAACAGTGCGTACAACGTTTCGATGGCCACCGCCTGCGGCGTGTCGCGCTTGCGCTTGGCCTCCTGGATGATGACCTCGAGCTCCCGCGCCAGTTCGTCGGCATCGATGACGCTGCGCGCGTAGGCATCGAACTGGATCTCCAACCCCGCCACGAAGCTGGCCGAGGGGAGCACCGTGTAGTAACTGGTGTGATCGTAGATCGTGTGCGCGTTGAGATAGCCGCCGTTGGCCTTGGTCTCGCGCGCAATCTGTCCCACGCCGCGCGTGGGCGTGCCCTTGAAGAACATGTGCTCCAGCACATGCGCAATACCGACGATGTCGTCGGTTTCGTCGAAGTAGCCGGCCTTCACATACGTCACGATGGCCACCACGGGGGCCGACGCATCACGGCGCACCAGCAGCGTGAGGCCGTTGGGGAGCACTTCCCGATGGGTGTCGTGATGCAGGGCAATGGCGTCGCTGGGACGCCGCAGCGTGTCGGTCATGCCGGGGGAGGTGGCGGATAGCCGGGCGCGCCGGAGGGCCCGGGTGCCGGGGGTGGCAGCGGCGGCACACACGGCTGCCACTCCCCCGGACCGGCGCGCTCGACCCATCGCCGGGCTTCGTCGTAACGCTGCAGCCGGTACAGGGCGCAGCCAAGGAATCCCTGTGCCGTGCGATCGGCCGGGTCGATTTCGAGTGCGCGCACGTAGAAGCGGCGCGCGATTTCCGGCTGTCCATCAGCCAGCATGAGTGCCGCCAGCTCACGGGCAGCGAGGCTGCTGCCAGGCGCCACGCGCACGGCAGTGGTGAGAAAACGCCGCGCCCGGGCCAGGTCACCCTCTTCGCGCGAAATACGCCCCAGGTAGATCAGCGGGCGGGCGTCATTGGGATCGAGCTGCGCCGCCTTGGCGAACGCCACCCGCGCGGCCTCACGCGAGCCGGCCCGATACGCCTCGGCGCCCGCCTGGAATTCACGCCCGGCGCGACCGCTGTACCACCACACCCAACCCGCTGCCCCCACCACGATCACCACCAGCGCGCTGAGTGCCAGCAGAAAGCGCCTCCGGTGGGGCGCCGTGGCCGCCACCACCTCGTAGGCGGGATCGGGCGCTGGCGCGTTGGCAGCGGTGGCGTTCCCCCCAGCAGCCCCAGCGGGGCCAGCGTTCCCGGCGGCGGCGGCAGCGCCCCACGGCGACGGCGGCGCGGAGGCCCCGGGCACCGGCGGTGCAAACGGCGACACGGGCGCGGCCACTCTGGGTGCCGCGGCGTTGGCCACGGCGTGATCGAGCGCCATCCAGGCTTCGCGCGCAATGAGTCGCTCGGACTCGTTCGTCGCGGCCACCGCCGAGCGGTCCGCCCACGTGGCCAGCGCCACGAGGGCGTGCGCATCACTGAGGGTGATGGCCCCCTGCTGGCGCACCTCGGCCACCAGTGCCTGCCCGGTGAGCGACGGGCGGGCGATGACCTGCTGCAGCACGTGCTGCGCCGCGCTCCACAGCGCCGGCGCCGCCGCGGAATTGCCGAAGACGACACGCGCCGCATCGAGCGCGGCGCGAGGGGTGGGAGGAGAGGCGTCGGGTGCGGCAGTCATGAGGAGGGGTGCGGACGGCGGCGACCCATGGTCACCGCTTCACGCGGCGTTCCGCAGCTCAGCGCACGATGCGCAACATGCCCGCGTCGGCGCTGCCGCGGAGGAACGCTTCGGGTGCATGCGACGCCACGCGCATGCCGGTGGCACCATAGAAGCGGCGTGCCTCCATGGCCATGTATTCGTCGAGTGGGCGGCCAGCATCGCGCGCGTCGCGCAGCGCCTGCACGATCTCCTCCCACGAGCCCTCGAAAGCGCTGCCGTCGCGCATGATCACGCGGTGCGTGCCATTGTCGGCCATGAGCACATCGGTCGTGGCCGCGCCCGGTTCATTGGCCTGCCCACTGCCCTGCTCGCCGGGAGACTCCCCGGCCTGCTGCTGACCGACGAGGCCGGTCAGCAGCGAGCCGAGCGCTTCCAGTTGATCCTGCGATGGGTGCCCGTCTTCGGTGTCGGCCTCGACGGCCGCCTGCTCCACCTCGGCGAGCAGTTCATCGATGGGGTCGGGTTCACCTGCCAGCTCCACCAGACGGGCCTCCCACGGCTTCAGCTCGCCGTCGGAGTCCTTGAGCTTGTACACCGACTTCTTGAGCTCGATGAGCCGCCAGATGCCGAGCTCGTCCCAGTGATCTTCGGGTGTCGTCTGCTCGAACTCCAGCAGCGCGGCGTCGAGATCGCCGGCGTCGTAGAGCAGGTTGGCGATGTACACCCGCGCTTCCGCGAACTTGGGATCGAGCACGAGCGCGCGGCGCAGCGCCACCATGGCTTCGACATCGTTCCCCAGCCGGTGCTGCGCATACCCGATGCACGCGACCGCCTCGGCCGAGTCCTCGGCGTTGCGCACGGCGCGCTCGAAGAAGGTCAGCGAGTGCTCCACGAACCCCTCGCGAAAGAGGGCCCGGCCGATCTGCAGCATGAGGTCCACATCGTCCTCATAGCCGAGTTCGATGGTGCGATCGTAGGCACGCAGCCCCGCCTCGACCTGGCCGAACTTGAGCAGCACTTCGCCAAGGCCGGCCAGCGCGTCTTCGTGTTCGGGGTCGTGCATGAGCGCCTCCTCGAAGCTGCGGCGCGCCCAGGCATACTCTTCCCGCGCCAGGCGCGCGTAGCCGGCGCCCACGTGCAACTCCACCGCCTGCGGGTACCGCGTGAGTCCCTCGCGCAGCAACTCAAGCGCCTCGTCGTACCGCGCCTCGTTGTAGAGGGCATGGGCGCGCTCGTCGTATTCCTCGGAACTCAGGAACGGGTTGGTCATTGCGAGACTGGCCTCCGGATCGAGCGGGTTACCGGATAGTACCGTGATCGACGGCTTTCGTTCAACGCTGGACCGACATGGAGCGGGGTTTACGGCTCCGCACGGGGGGAACCGGCGGAGGTGGAGGGATCCGACTGCATCGCCACGGCAATCTCGCCGGCCAGCCGGGCGTTGTGCTCGAGGAGCGCCAGATTGGCATGCACCGAGCGCCCGTTGGTGAGCTGCTGGATGCGGGCGAGCAGAAAGGGCGTCACGGCGGCGCCGCGCACCCCGGCCTCCCGGGCTGCCGCGAGCGCCTGCGCCGTGGCCTGCGCCACCACCTCCTCGGGGAGGGCATGCTCCGCTGGCGGGGGCTGCACCACGAGCATGGCGCTCGTGCGCCCCAGCGCGCGGTGCGCCCGCCAGGCGCGGGCAATGGCGGCCGGGGTATCCAGGCGCGCCGACAGCCGCAGGCCGGTGGTCACCGAGAAGAAGCCGGGCAACTCGTCGGTGCCGTAACCCACCACCGGGACACCGAGGGTTTCCAGACGCTCGAGCGTGGCCGGCAGGTCGAGAATGGACTTGGCCCCCGCGCACACCACGATGACGGGGCTCCGGGCCAGCTCCACGAGGTCGGCCGATTCGTCGAAGGGGGCGTCTCGGTGCACGCCGCCAATACCCCCGGTGGCGAAGAGCTCGATGTTGGACCGCTGGCACAGCGCCAGCGTGGCCGCCACGGTGGTCGCCCCATCGGCACCGTCAGCCATGGCGATGCCGAGGTCGCGCGCCGACACCTTGCGCACGCCGTCGCGGGCGAGGAACCGCTCGAGGTCGGCTGCTTCGAGCCCCAGCGACGGTTCACCACGCACGATGGCGGTGATGGCGGGGGTGGCTCCCGTTTGCTCGACGGCGCGCATCATGCGCGCCGCGGCCTCGCGGTTGAAGGGCGGCATCAGCCCTTGCGCCAGCACGGAACTCTCGAGCGCGACGACCGCGCCTCCGCGCTCGAGCGCGGCCGTGATGATGTCGGTACTGCGGAGGCGCAGCGGGCGTTGACTCACACTGGCCATACTACAGCGCGGTGCACCGTGGGGCAACGGCCGCCACACGGTGCACCGCGTTGTCTGCTACGCCATGCGCGCAACGGCCCGCGCGTGGCCGTTGGCGTCACCCGTCAGGACGTGGCGTCCTCGAAGGCATCCGCCTTGCGATTCTCGATCAGTTCCCAGTCGCTCGACGTCGGATCGGTGACGGCGAGCAGCTTGATCGTCTCACCGGCCCAGGCGTCGAACTCCTTGCCTTCGTTCTGGTAGACCTTGATCTGATGACCGCTCTCGAACTTGAGGACGATCAGCGGGTGCGTGGAGTTGGTGAACTGCTTGCGCAGCTTCTTCGGGGGCTGGAGGCTCATCGTCGTCTTCGGGGGCAAGGGGACTCGAAGGAACAGGTCAAGTTGGCGCCAAACCGTCGATCCCGCCAGCGGGGACTGGCAGCTTTGCCCCCGCGGCCGCCCCCCGGTTCATGCTGCCGGTTGCCGGTGGCCGCGCGCCGCCCGGGCAGCCCCACGCCGCGTCTCGAGCCATGCGTACAACACCGGCAGCACGAACAGCGTGAGCACCGTGCTCGTCACGAGCCCGCCAATCACCACGCTCGCGAGCGGCCGTTGCACCTCACTGCCCGGGGTCGTGCTGATGGCCATGGGCACGAACCCCAGGCTCGCCACCAGCGCCGTCATGAGTACCGGGCGCAGCCGGTCGGAGGCCCCGCGCTCCACGCGGTCATCCACCGGTTCCGGAACCTCCCCGCCATCGCCCTGCCCCTCGTGACGCAGGTGGTTGAGATGTTCCACCATTACCACGCCGTTGAGCACCGCAATGCCGAAGAGGGCGATGAAGCCGATGCTGGCCGACAGGCTGAGATTGAGTCCGCGCAGCCACAGCGCCGCAATGCCGCCCACCAGCGCGAACGGCACATTGGAGAGCACCAGCACGGCCTGCGACACCGAACGGAACGACAGGTACAGCAACCCGAAGATGAGCAGCAGCGCGAGCGGCACGACCACGGTCAGCCGCCCCATGGCCCGCTGCTGATTCTCGTACTGACCGCCCCACTCGAGAAACACCCCGGCCGGCAACGGCACCTCGCGCGCCACGCGGGCGCGCACCTCTTCCGCGAAGCTCCCCAGGTCACGCCCGCGCACGTTGCTCAGCACGAGGGAGCGACGCTGCGCATCTTCGTGGCCAATGAGCTCAGGCCCCGTGGTGCTCTGCACACTGGCCACCGCCGTCAGCGGCAGCAGCTCTCCACCGGGCGCACGAATGGTGAGCCGCCCCACGGCGGCCGCATCACTGCGATACGCCTCCGGCATACGCACCACGATGTCCACGCGCCGGAAGCCATCGATCAGCTCCGCCGCCTTCTGCGAGCCCATGGCCATGTCGATGGCGTCGCGCACATCCGCCACCGACAGCCCGTACTGCGCCAGCGCTTCGCGGCGAATCTGCATGCGGACCTGCCCGCTCCCCTCCGCCACCTCCACGGCCACGTCGGCACTCCCCGGCACCGTGGCCACCACGCGCCGAATCCGCTCGGCCAATGCCTCGTTCTGGCCAAGATCGGGGCCCACCACCTTGATCCCCAGATCGGTCTTGATGCCGCTCTCCGCCTCATCGAGACGCATGGCCAGGGGCTGCGTGAACGCCACCTCGAGCCCCGGCACCACGCGCAGCGCCGAGTCGAACTTCGTGACCAGCTCCTCGGTGCTCGAGGCGCTGGTCCACTTCTCGCGCGGCTTGAGAATGACGTACATGTCGCCTTCGAAGAGCCCCATGGCCTCCGTGGCCAGGTCGGGGCGCCCTTCCTTGGTGACCGTCGTGATCACCTCGGGGAACCGCTGCACGATGCGCTCGGCGGCCAGTGACAGCCGCGTCGCATCGGCGAGGTCCACGCTCGGCATGCGCCGGGTGGTGATGAGAATGGAGCCCTCGTCCAGTTTGGGCATGAACTCGGTGCCAATACGGGTGAGCGAGTAGATCGCCACCACCACCAGCACCGCCGAAACGCCCAGCACCGGACGCGGCGCACGCAACACGTTACCCAGCACCCGCCGATAGCTCTCGGTGAGCCGTCGCATCCACGCCGCCGGTTCCCCATGGCCGCCACGCAGCGCCCAGCTGGAGACCGCCGGCACGTACGTGAGCGCGAGGAAGAGCGACCCCAGCACGGCACACACGACAGTGAAGGCCATGGGCTTGAACATGCGCCCTTCCATGCCGTCGAGCGTGAAGATGGGGATGTACACGGCCACGATGATGGCGATGCCGAACAGGATGGGGCGTCCCACCTCCACGGCGGCACGTTCGAACAGCCCGTCGCGGTTGAGGCCGCGGTGTCCTTCCATGCGCCGGATGAAACTCTCCACCATGACCACCGACGCGTCCACGATGAGCCCGAAGTCGAGCGCGCCCAGGCTCATGAGGTTGGCGCTGTAGCCGAAGAGCGCCATGCCCACGAAGGCGATGAGCATGGAGATGGGAATGACCGACGCCACGATGAGCGCCGCGCGCACGTTGCGCAGGAACAGGAAGAGCACCGCAATGACGAGCAGCCCGCCCTCGATGAGATTCTTGACGATCGTGTTGGTGGTGCGCGCCACGAGGTCGGTCTGGTCGTAGAAGGGGACGACCTTCACGTGGGCCGGCAGCGCCTTCTTGATCTCCTCCATGCGTGCGCGCACGTCGGCAATGACGCGGCGGGAATCGGCGCCCTTGAGCTTGAGCACCATGCCGCTCACCACCTCACCCTCCCCGCCCTTGGTCACGGCGCCATTGCGGGGCAATGCGCCCAGCTGCACCGTGGCCACGTCACCCACACGCACCGGTGCCCCGCGATGCGAGCCAATGACCACCCGCTCCACCTCCGCGGCGTTCTCCACACGCCCCAGGCCGCGCAGCGTGAATCGTTCGCCGCCATGCTCGAGATAACTGCCGCCGAACGCCAGCGTGTTGCGGGCGAGGGCCTCGTGCACATCCACCACGGTGTGCTGATAGCCGGCCAGGCGAACCGGGTCGACCACCACTTCCACGCGCTCCGTGAGGCCGCCCCACGAGTTCACCTCGCTCACCCCGGGCACCGTGCGCAGGCGGGGGCGCACGACGTAGTCGTGCAGCGTCTTGAGGTCGGTGAGCGACAGCGAGTCGCTGGTGAGCACGTACTGGTACAGCTCGCCCATGGGGGTGGACACGGGCCCCAGCGCCGGTTCCACCCCCACCGGCAACGCGCCCTTGGCGTCGGTGAGGCGCTGCTGCACCAGTTGGCGCGCGAAGTACACGTCGACGTTGTCGGGGAAGGGCACGATCACGAGCGACAGCCCGAACTTCGAGACCGAGCGCACCCCCTGCGCGCCGGGCACTCCCATGAGACTCGACTCGATGGGATACGTGACCAGCCGCTCCACCTCCTCCGGTGCCATCCCCGGCGCGGTGGTGATGACTTCCACCCGCGTGCCCGTAAGGTCGGGGAAGGCATCGAAGGGAATGTGCTGCAAGGCGTACAACCCCGCGGCCATGAGCGCGAGCGTGAAACCCACGACCGCGCCCCGTCGCCGGAGCGCGAAGTGAATGAGGGCTTTCATGCGCTACTCCCCGCCAGCGCTGCGACGCTTCAGCAGTTCCGCCTTGGCAATCGCCACGCCGCGTACCACCACGATGGCCCCCTCCTGCAGCCCCGCCAGCACTTCCACCCGCTCCGACGAGCGCCGACCGATACGCACCGGCGTCGCGCGCACGTGCATGCCCGCCCCCCGCTGCCCGGCCACGAACACCACGGTGTCGCCGTCGATCGTCTGCAGCGCGCCATCGGGAATGACCAGCGCCGGCGTGGTGCCGCGGCCGCTGATGTCCGCCTGCACGAACGTTTCCGCGCGCCCTGCCGGGCGTCCGGTGAGCCGGGCGATGACCTGCACGGTGCGACTGAGCGTGTCCACCGTGGGCGCCACGCGCATGACCACCGCGTCGTAGCGCTGGTCCGGGCGGTCGGTGAGGGCGTAGCGCACGCTGGCCCCCACCTCGATCCCCACCGCCTGCTGCTCGGGGAGATGCATCTCCAGCTGCAGCCGATCCGGGCTGCCCACCGTGAGCAGCGGGGTGCCGGGGAGCACCACCGTGCCCGGCTGCGCTTCGCGGCCGGTCACCACGCCGGCAATGGGCGTGCGAACGATGACGTCGTGCTCGTCGGCGCCTGCCGGCAGCGGCCCCGTGCCCGCCAGGTGCTCCACAAGCGCCGTGGCGCGGTCGCGCTCGGCCAGCGCCTCGGTGTAGTGGGATTCCGCCACCCGCCGGTTGACGACGGCACGCTCGAGTTCCGCGCGTGACATGGCCTTGTTGTCGAAGAGGCGCTGCGCACGCTCCGCCGCCGAGATGGCCAGATCGCGCTCGGCCTCCATGGCCGTGACCCGCGCCAGACTGGCCTTGAGGGTGCTGCGGGCGTCCATGATCTCGTGACTGTGCACCATGACGAGCGCCTGCCCCGCGGCCACGCGGTCGCCCACACGCACCGTCACGTGCGTAATGCGCCCCTCGGTGATGGAGCCGATGGTCTCGAGGCTACTTGGATCCAGCTCCAGCCGCCCAGGTACGGTTACCGCGGCGCGCCACGGCACGGTGCGCGCGGTGTCGATGGTGAAGCCGGCGATTTGCACGGCGTCGGCCGACAGGGTGGCCGTATCCATGGCCGGCGGCGCATTCCCGGCCAACGCCGTGGCGCCGTCACCGCCGCCATCGGCTGCCCCGCTGCACGCCGCGAGCAACGCGGTGCCGGCCAGCAGGGCGCGTCGTCCGGTGGCAGACGACGGGAGGACGAAGTGGGCGGTCATGGTCATGGACGGGGAGGAAGTGGAGCGAGGACGGGCAGATCCAGGGGACTGTCGCGGTCGAGGCGCGCGCCGAGCGCCCGTTCGAGTTCGAGGCGGGCCAGCCAGGCATCGGCCGCCCACCGCAGCTGCTGCTGCAACGCCTCCGCGGCGGCGCGCTCGGCGTCGAGCAGTTCGGTGAGGGTGACGTGACCCTCGCGGTAGGAGAGCCGCGCAATGCGGGCCACCTCGCGGCCGCGGGCATCGAACGAGGCCGCCGCGCCAGCGGCCCCCTGCACGTCGCGGTAGTGCGCGAGCGCGCGCAAGACGGTCACGCGAACCGCCAACCGCAGATCGTCGCGCAGCACCCGCGCTTCGCTTACCTGCCCCGCCGCCCGCTGCCGCGCGCCACTGTTGCGGTTGAACACCGGCATGGGCATGGCCAACCCCAGCTGTCCGGTCATGAAGCCACCGGTTTCCTTGGTGCCCCCCTGCAGCTGTACCTCCCCCAAAACGGCACGCTGCTCGGCGGCCAGCCGCTTCTGGGTTTCGCGCAACGCGGCGTCGCGCGCCTGCACGTCGGGGCGCCGCATCATGGCCGCCTGCAGGGCGTCGGCGGTGTCGGGGGCCGCCGGGAAGGCCGGCGTGGTGAGTGGCGCGACCGCGGGAGGTGACGCATCGGCCACGCCGATGAGGCGCGCCAGTTCGGCACGTGCCGCGGCGGCCTCGTTGCGGGCCGCCACGAGTGCCACCCGCGAGCGGTCGGCCTCCAGCGAGGTGCGCAGCCCCACGGCCTCGCTCACCAGCCCCTCGCGCAGCCGCTCGGCGTCCACCCGCGCGATTTCCCGCAGCGCCTCGTACTGCTGCGCCACGATGTCCACGCTCCCCTGCGCCAGCGCCGCGCGCAGCCAGACGCGCGCCACCTGCAACTCGGCGTCGCGGAGGTCGTTTACGGCATCGGCGGTGACGCGTTCGCGCCCGGCGGATGCGGCCTGCCGCAAGGCAAACCGCCGTCCCGAGAAGTCGAACGGCAGGTACAGCGTGGCAAAGATGTCCGGCAGCAGCGGGCTGCCGAGATTCTCGCGCCGCCATTCGAACGTGGGGTTGAGCCACTGCGTGCTTTCGCCCACCTGGCCCAGCCCCACCTGACGGCGCGCCTCGGTGAGCCGCTTGAGCGGTCCGGTGTTGCGTGCCACCGCAAGCGCCTGCGGCAGATCCAAGGCGGCAGAGGCCGCTGGCGGCGCCTGGGCGGCGGCGGCAACCGGCAGCAGGGCCGCCAGCAGCACCCAGGTGCCAGCGCGCCTGATGCCCCGACGGAACCGGGGTGGGGTAACGAGAGGGGGAGCGTCCATGATGCCAAGGTACGAGTCGATCATGAACGGCTCGTGAATACCACATGGCGGTCGCCGACGGCCAATCGTGCATTTCGTCACACGGCGGGCGATGACGCACTCAAGAAGTGCGCGACGAGCGCCGATCTCTTCAGGTGTGGCGGAGTTTCCTACCGCCGTGTGCTCTCTCCAGCTCCCCCCGACGTGCCCGTACCTACGCCCCTGCTCGCCAACGCGGTGATCGATGCCGATCATCACGCGCCCGACCCACTCGTCCTGCTCGTTCGCGCCTACGACCGCGCCATCGGCGCGTGTGAGATGTTCGACCTTGCGGGAGCGCGGCAGGCCATTGCCGTGCTGCGCGAAGCGCTCGACCTCGAATCGCCGGCGTCGCGCAGCTTCGACGCGCTGTACGCCTGGTGCGAGGAGTGCGTGGATGTCCGGGACTTCGTGGCCGCCGCGCAGTGTCTGCGCACGCTGCGAGATGCGTGGCGCCGCGCAGGGCAGATGCCCCCGGTGGGCTCGCCGACACGGTGGTGCGATTTGCCGGTGTGCTGAGGGGGGAAAAGAACTGACAACTAAGAACTTTCACTACGAACTAGAAACTCCCCGCGGTCGGCGAGAAGTTGGTAGTTCCTGGTTCTAGTCGGTAGTTCAAAGTTCCGAAGCGACAATCATCAGTCGCCGGTTCCCCGCCCCAACTCCACGACAAAGCTCGCCCCGCCGAGTGCACTGTCGTCCACCCGGATCGTGCCACCGTGACGCCGCACGATCCACGCAGCAATCGCGAGGCCGAGCCCGCTGCCGTCGGCCCGGCGATGCCGCGCCTCCTCGCCGCGGAAGAAGCGATCGAAGATGCGCGTCCGGTCTGCCACTGGCACCCCGCGGCCGTTGTCGTCCACCGTGAGCACCACGAGGTCGGAGCGTGCCTGCACGGACACACGCACCGCGCCGGGCGTACCGCTGTAGCGCAACGCGTTATCCATGAGTACGCCGCAGAGGCGCGCCAGCAGCACGGCGTCGCCGCGCACGGCGGCCTCCTCCAGCGCGCCCACGGTGAGCGTGACCCCGAGCTGCTCGGCCTGCGGCTGCCAGCGCGGCAGCTGATCGGCGACGAGGTCGTCGAGAAAGAGCCGCTCGGCGTGGGCGACCGCCTCGTCGCCCGCCGCATCGGCGCGGGCCAGCTGCAGCAGCTCGTCGACCTGATGCGTGATGGCGCGCAGTTCGGCGTCGAGCGCGCGCAGAATCTCCGTGCGATCGGCACCCGTGGCGACGTCGGGGGCCTTGAGCAGGGCGAGCTCCACCCGCGCGCGCATGCGGGCAATGGGGGTGCGCAGTTCATGGGCCGCGTCGGCGATGAACTGCCGCTGCTGCGCCAGTGCTCCGTCGAGCCGGTCGAGCAGCGCATTGAAGCGCGTCCCGAGCCGGCCAAGCTCGTCGTCGGGATTGGTGACCGGCAGGCGGGTACCACTGGCGGGGGCAATACGCGCCGCCGCGTCGGCCATGCTTCCCATCGGCGAGAGCGTCCGCCCGGTCAGCCACCACCCGGCCACCGCCGCCGTGAGTACGAGCAGGGGAATGCCAAAGAGGAACCAGCGGTCGATGCGCGCCTGCAGGGCCAGCATGTTGGTCATGCTCGCATCCACCTCCACCTGCCACCCCGGCGCCAGGTCGGCGTCGAGGGGGAAGCGCACCGACTGCAGGGGCGTGCGGAGCGCCGGCACCGCGGGGGTGGCCAGCACACGATTGCCGCGGAAGCGCCGCCCGTCGGGCGCCCGGTAGCGAATGATGCGGTCCTCGAAGACCAGCTCACCGGAAATGTGCGTGAGGGTGGCCTCGATGGTGCGATACTCGTTGACCTCCGTGCGGAAGAACTGGGTGACCAGCCCCGCCGACGCGCGCACCGATTCCTCGAACTCGCGCTGCAGGGTGGCGCGCAGGGCAAAGCGCAGCACCGTGGCCGCCCCCACGAGCACCACCAGCAGCGTCGCGGCATAGAGCGCGGTGAAGCGGAGGCGAATGCGCGGGCGGCTGGCCTCCGTGGCGACCGGACTCACGAGACCAACTCCGGCACGACGCGGCGACTCACGGGCGCGGCGCCGCCAGCCGGTACCCGGCCCCGCGCACGGTACTGAGCAGCGGTTCGTCTTCCGGGCCGTCCACCTTGCGCCGCAGCCGGGCGATATACACGTCGATGACGTTGCTCGAGGGATCGAAGTTGTCGTCCCAGGCGTGCTCGCCGATGTACTCGCGGGTGAGCACGCGGCCGGCGGCGCGCATGAGGACCTCCAGCACCGCAAACTCCTTGGTGGTGAGGGCCATCACCCGCGCCCCGCGGCGGGCTTCTCGCGTGGCCGGATCGAGCACCAGGTCGTGCACCCGCAACACCGTGGGCGCGGCATGATCGGGGCGGCGCAGCAACGCGCGCACGCGGGCCACGAGCTCCCCGAGCGCATAGGGCTTCACGAGGTAGTCGTCGGCGCCGAGATCGAGGCCGGCAATGCGATCCTCCACCCCGTCCCGCGCCGTGGCCATGAGAATGCGGGGGGCTGGTACCCGGCGCCGAAACAGGGTACACAGGGCAAACCCGTCGTCGTCGGGGAGCCGCACATCCAGCACGACGGCGTCGTAGGGGCTGACGGCGGCGAGTTCTCGCGCCATCGTCCCGGTGGCGGCAGGATCCACGGCAAACCCCGACGCGCGCAGGTACGCCGTAGCACTGTCGCGCAAGGTATCGTCGTCTTCCACCAGCAGGACGCGCATCGCTGGGAATCTAGGGCCGGTAGCGCCGGCCCGCATGTCGGCTGGCATGCCGGGGCGAGGCCACGCCCATGGGCCCCGCCGCAGCCGGAGCCACCCGCGCCGGCCACGCCGGGCTTGCGCATTCGCTACGTGTACGTAATACTATGCGAACCCAACACTACGTACACGTATCATCTAGGAGCCACCGTGCCGTGGGTCACTGCTGCCACCGCCACCACGTCGGCCTCGGCCGACGCCGTCTGGGCCTGCTATCGCGACCCGGCCACCTGGGCGGCCTGGGACGACGATGTCCAGGGCGCCTCCATCGACGGCCCGTTCGCCACCGGCGTCACCGGGTCCCTGCGCCCCGCAGCCGGCCCCCCGCTGCGCTTCCTCATGGAGCGCTGTGACCCTGGGCACGGGTTCGACACCCTGACCCTCGTGCCGCATCGCCGACTGCCCCTGGTTCGCATCCGCTTTCGCCACGAGCTCACGCCGCTCGCCGGCGGCGGCTGCGAGATCATGCACCGGGTGGAGATGGCGGGCCCGCTGGCCGCGCTCTTCGCCCGCCTCATGGGCCCCGGCTTTCAGCGGGGGCTTCCTCACACCGTGCGCAGGCTGGCCGAGTATGCGGCGGCGCGCACCGCGCCTGACCATGCCCGCTGACAACGCGTCCCTCTCCCGCTTCCCCGAGCCCAGTGCCAGCCCGGGATTCGTGCTCTGGCAGGTGGCCATCACCTGGCAGCGTGCCATTCGGCACGCCCTCGAGCCACTCGGCCTCACGCACGCCCAGTTCGTGCTGCTGGCCAGCAGCGCGTGGCTCACCCGCGAGCGGGGCCACCCGCCGGTGACGCAGCGCGACATCGCCGAGCACGCCCGAACCGACGCCGTCATGACCTCCGAGGTCCTGCGCGCCCTCGAGAAGATGGGGTATCTGGAGCGACAACCGCACCCCGACGACGCCCGCGCCCGCTGCATCGAGGTCACCGCCACCGGCCGCCGTCTCGCCCGGCGGGCCTTCCCGGTCGTTGAGGCCGTCGATGCCCGCTTTTTTGCCACTGCCACGCCCGAGCTCCGGGCCCTGGCCGGTCTCCTGAGCCCGGTCGCCGCCCCCCCCGCAGCGAATTCCCGCGCACCCGCCGATATTTCCCGGTAGCCTCGTCGGTACCGGGCCCTTCCGCGGGGAGGGCGGCGGCGCGATGAGTGGCTCCACTGCGAACGCGCGTGGCCGCCCGAGGGGTCGGCGCGCGCCGGACACTCCCCCTGCATGTCGCATCCCAATTCGTTCGGCAGCCGCGCCACCCTCACGGTGGGCGACCGTCAGTATGCGTACTTCCGCCTCGCCGCCCTTGATGGCCTCGCGGGCAGCACGGCCAAGACGCTGCCGTTCTCCCTGCGCGTCCTCCTCGAGAACCTGCTGCGTGGGGAAGACAACGCCTTCGTAAAGAAGGCCGACGTCGAAGCGCTGGCGCGCTGGAACGTCAAGGCGCCCGTGGACAAGGAAATCGCCTTCCGCACGGCGCGCGTGCTCCTGCAGGACTTCACCGGCGTGCCCTGCGTGGTCGACCTGGCCGCGATGCGCGACGCCATGGTGGCCCTCGGCGGCGACCCCACCCGCATCAATCCGCTGCAGCCGGTGGACCTCGTCATCGACCACTCGGTGCAGGTGGACGAGTACGGCACCGACGCGGCGCTGCTGCTCAACACCGAGCTCGAGTTCGAGCGCAACGGCGAGCGCTACCAGTTCCTCAAGTGGGGGCAGACGGCGCTGCGCAACTTCCGCGCGGTCCCGCCGGGTACGGGCATCTGCCATCAGGTGAACCTGGAGTACCTCGCGCAGGTGGTGTTCACGGCGCCCGATGGCGGCGACACGCTGGCCTACTGCGACTCACTCGTGGGCACCGACTCGCACACCACCATGATCAACGGCCTCGGCGTGCTGGGCTGGGGCGTGGGGGGCATCGAAGCCGAGGCGGCCATGCTGGGGCAGCCGGTGAGCATGCTCATTCCCGAGGTCATTGGCTTCAAGCTGCACGGCAAGCTGCCCGCCGGCGCCACGGCGACCGACCTGGTGCTCACCTGCACCGAGATGCTGCGCAAGAAGAAGGTGGTGGGCAAGTTCGTGGAGTTCTATGGCCCCGGCCTCTCGAGCCTCGCGCTCGCCGATCGCGCCACCATTGCCAACATGGCGCCCGAGTATGGCGCGACCATGGGCTTCTTCCCGGTCGACTCGGAAACGCTCAAGTACCTGCGTCTCTCGGGGCGCAGCGAGGAACAGGTGGCGCTCGTGGAAGCCTACTGCAAGGCGCAGGGGCTCTTCCGCACCGATGATACGCCGGATCCGGTGTTCACCGACACGCTCGAGCTGGACCTGTCCACCGTGGTGCCCAGCCTCGCCGGCCCCAAGCGGCCGCAGGATCGCGTGGCGCTGAGCGAAAGCAAGGCCAAGTACACCGAGGCGCTGGCGGCGCAGCATGCGGCCACCGGCGCCGGCACGCCCCAGTCGGTCACGTACAAGGGGGCCACGTTCGATCTCGCCGACGGCGCGGTGGTCATTGCCGCCATCACGAGTTGCACCAATACCAGCAACCCGAGCGTGATGCTCGCGGCGGGGCTGCTGGCCAAGAAGGCCGTGGCGAAGGGGCTCACGACCAAGCCATGGGTGAAGACGTCGCTGGCCCCGGGTTCGAAGGTGGCCACCGAGTACTTCCACAAGGCGGGGCTCATGGACTCGCTCGACGCGCTCGGGTTCAACGTGGTGGGCTACGGCTGCACCACGTGCATCGGCAACTCGGGCCCGTTGCCAACGGCCATCAGTGACGCGATCGACGCGGGCAAGCTCAACGTGGCGGCGGTGCTCTCGGGCAACCGCAACTTCGAGGGGCGCGTGAATCCGCAGACGCGCTTCAACTATCTGGCCTCGCCACCGCTCGTGGTGGCCTACGCGCTTGCCGGCCGCATGGACATTGACATGGCCACCGAACCGCTGGGCATGGGGACCGACGGCCCGGTGTTCCTGCATGACATCTGGCCCAGCCCGCAGGAAGTGGAGCACACGATTCTCGAGAGCGTGAAGCGGGAGCAGTTCACCACGCAGTACGCCGATGTGTTCAAGGGCGACAAGTACTGGCAGGAGATCGCCGCGCCGGTTGGTGACCAGTACGCGTGGGACGGCGGCAGCACGTACGTGAAGAACCCGCCGTATTTCGACGGCATGACCATGACGCCGCCGGGCATTCGCCCGATTGCCGGCGCCAAGGTGCTGGGCATGTTCGGCGATTCCATCACCACCGACCACATCTCCCCCGCCGGCTCCGTCGCGGCGGCGAGCCCGGCGGGCAAGTACCTCACCTCGCTCGGCGTGGAGAAAAAGGACTTCAACTCCTACGGCGCGCGTCGCGGCAACCACGAAGTGATGATGCGCGGCACGTTTGCGAACATCCGCCTCAAGAACGAGCTCACGGGCGGCAAGGAAGGGTGGTGGACGGCCACGGCACCTGGTGCCGAGCCGGAGGCCATTTACGACGTGTCCACGGCGCGTCAGGCGGCCGGGGTGCCGCAGATCGTCATCGCGGGCAAGGAGTACGGCACGGGCTCGTCGCGCGACTGGGCAGCCAAGGGCACGATGCTCCTGGGGGTGCGCGCGGTGATCGCCGAGAGTTTCGAGCGCATTCACCGATCGAATCTGGTGGGCATGGGCGTGCTGCCGTGCGAGTTCGTGAACGGCGAGACGCGGCAGTCGCTCGGGCTGACGGGCTTCGAGAGCTACGAAATCGTGGGTCTCGACGAATCGCTCACGCCGCGGGCGACGCTCACGGTGAAGGCGACGGCCATGGACGGGGCGGTGAAGACGTTCAGTGTGCGCTGCCGCATCGATACGCCGGAGGAGATGCAGTACTACAAGCACGGGGGCATCCTGCCGTACGTGCTGCGGTCGCTGGTCTCGCGCTGATCGTTGCGATGGCGACACAACGGGCTCCGGGCTTCGGCTCGGGGCCCGTTGTGTCTTCAGCCGTTTGCTGGTCGTGGGTCGTAGGTCGTGGCGTGTGCGGGCGACACGCCCCGCCTGCTCCCGCTCACCCCGTTCGCTGCTCTCTTCGGGGGTGGCCGTGCGCCCTCCGTCGCTCCGCTCCTCCGGGCGCCGGCGTCACCCCCTCAGGGATCCGCTCACGGGGCGGCGGGGCTGGCGGGGCTGCCTCGCGCGCGGGAACCGGCGGGCGGACGTTTCCGCTGGTGCATTAGGCTCGAAACTCAGCACTCCAACTCATAACTCGGAACTGATCCGTTGCCCGGCACACTCCGCACACTCCGCACACTGCTCCCGCTGGCGCTGCTGTTCGCCGCGCATCCCCTCGCCGCCCAGTCGCTCAAGGTGGGCGACCTCGCGCCCGACTTCACCGTCACCACCGTGACGGCCAAGGGCGCCGATACGGTGCCGTTCACGCTGTCGGCGCACCGTGGTGAGACCGTCGTGCTGGCCTTCTTCCCGCAGGCGGGAACCCCCGGGTGCACCACCCAGATGGAGGCGTACCGCGACCGCTACGCGACGCTGTTCAAGGGTGGCCAGCAGGTCACGCTCGTGGGGGTGAGCACCGACGACGCTGCGGACCTCACCGGTTGGGCGCGCAAGAAGAGTTTCCCGTTCCGCTTCGCCACCGACGGCAACAAGGCGGTTGGCAAGAGCTACGGCGCCAGCGGCATGCTCTGGCACAAGCGGCACCTGTACGTGATCGACCCGCAGGGGCGCATTGCCTACATCGCGCGGCCGTTCAACCAGATGTCCGAAACCGCGTATGACGCGCTCGCCGCCGCCGTGACGGCGGCGAGCCCGGCACACACCCGCTGACGCGGCGTTCAGCGGTCGTCGCGTCCTTGCCGTTCCGGCGGCAGCTTGGCTCGTAACACCGAGCCCCTCCACTTCACCCGTTCCCATCCCGCCCCCTGTGATTGCCCTCATCGTGAACCCGGCAGCAGGACGCGGCGCGGCACAGGCGCGGGCCACGGCGGTCGAGCAGGCCCTGCGCACGCTGGGGCCGCTGCGGCGCTACGACACGCGCGCCGCCGGTGATGAACGTCGCTGCGCACGCACCGCCTGCGAGGATGGCGCCACCGTGGTGGCGGTAGTGGGCGGTGACGGGTCGGTGCACCACACCGTGCGTGGCCTGCTCGAGGCGGCGGGGCCGGCACCGGCGCACACCATTCCGCTCGCCATCTACGCCGCGGGAACCGGCAACGATCTCGTGAAGTCGCTCGGCACGCCTGCACACGACGTGCGGGCCATGACCGAGCTGGTCGCTCGCAGAGAAACCCGCCACCTCGACGTGGGATACATCGACGACGTGCCCTTCGTGAATGCCGCCGGGCTGGGCTTCGACGTGGAGGTGCTGGAACGCATGCAGCACCAGCGCTGGCTGTCGGGGACCGCCGCCTATGTCGTGACCGCCCTGCGCGCACTCTTCGGCTATACCGGCTACCACGCCTCGCTGGTCACGCCGCAGACTCGGCAGGACGGACCGCATCTGCTCACGGTCTTTGCCAACGGGCACACCTTCGGGGGCACGTTTCGCATTGCACCGCGCGCCCGGCTCGATGACGGCATGCTCGCGTGCGTGAACATTCGCGCCGTGTCGCCGCTGCAACGCCCCGGGGTGTTCCTGCGCGCCGTGCGCGGTACGCATCTCGCCCACGCCTCGGTGACGCACGACACGGGCGACACGTTCACCATCGTTTCCCCTGGCCCGCTCCCCTTTGAAGCCGACGGTGAGCGCTATCGCAGTCGCGGTGCCAAGATTCACATTCGCGTGGAACCGCGACGACTCACCGTGATCACGTGACACGTGAGACGTGACACGTGAGACGTGACACGTACCCGCCGAAAACCGCAGCACCGACACCACGGAATTTCACGGAGCGACACGGACGGTCGGCCACCCCTGCGGCCCGGAGCAGGGGCAAACGGCTAACGGCGAACGGCGAACGGCGAACGGCAAACGACCCGGGTGACGACCTCGCCCCCACGCGATTGGTCGTTCCGGGTCGTCCCCCGTTCGGTGCCCCCTCCACGAAGCGGCCGAACACCTGCTGTCCTCTCCCTGCAACTCTTCTGACACCACAACCGCTTGGACGGTTGCCGTTGTCAGCTCCCACTGCCCTGGTTGTACCCGTGGCACACGGGACGTGCCGCCCGTTTGGTGACGTACATCCCCGTCGCGAACACGCCCTGCGCCGAGCGCGTCAACGCGGCGTGCGCACCTGATGGCCAATCATGCCCCCCAGCACCGCACCGCCGAGCGCACCAATGGCCGCGCCCTTCGCCCGGTCACGCGAGGAGATCACGCCAATGGCCGCACCGCTCGCCGCGCCGATGATGGCGCCCTTCTGCGTGTTGCGACGCTCCTCGTACACCACGCCGCGGCCGTCGCTCGCGCCGCCACTGCCCCCCACGGTACCGGCGCGGCGCACGGTACCCTGCTGCGGCACATAGACCACCCGCGCCGGCGTCGGATACGGAGCCGGATAGGCCTGCGCGGGATACGGTGGCGGATACCCCTGCGGATACGCGCCTGGATACGGCGCGTAGCCCTGCGGGTATCCAGGAGCGTACCCCTGCGGAAGCCCAAGTTCCGCTGGACTCATGAACTGCTGACGGTTCGCCGGGGCCTGCGACGCGGCCATGAGGTCGGCCCGCAGCTGATCGTCCACGCGGCGGTCATTGCCACTGCATGCGGTGAGCACGCCAAAGGCAACGGGAGCCAGCAGGGGCATCGCCGCCAAGCGAAGACGGGAAACGAGCGCGGACATGGAATCCTCCTCGAGAGATCGGGGCGGGCACCGTGCACCGCCAACATCCTCGTCCAAGGCAGGGGTCATGCCACCGCCAAATCGCCGGTTTTGCCACGGAAACCCCTGTTTCCGGGCGGTCGTTGTCCTCCAGCGCGGTCACGGTCCCGTTCCACACGTGGACAATCGACGCCCCTGTGGGGTAGCCTTCCTGCAGTCCGTTCCGGTCCGTCTCAACCTTCAGGAGTTCCGATGTCCTTCCGTTCGCGTTGCGTTTCGCGCCTGGCCGTGCTGGTGGCCGCCGTCACCATGGTTCCCGCGTTCGCCGGGGCACAGACGGCCCTCAAGGTCGGCGATGCCGCACCCGACTTCTCCGTGACCACCGTTACCGCCAAGGGAGTGGACGCCAAGCCGTTCAAGCTCTCCGAGCACAAGGGCGAAACGGTCGTCCTGGCCTTCTTCCCCAAGGCACGCACCAGCGGGTGCACCGTGCAGATGGAGTCGTACCGTGACAAGTACGCCGATCTGTTCAAGGGGGGGAAGAAGGTCACGCTGGTGGGCGTGAGCATCGACCCCGACACGGCGCTCGTTTCGTGGGCCAAGGACGCCAAGTTCCCCTTCCACTTCGCCGCCGACACGGAGCGCAAGGTGGGGGTGGCCTACGGCGCCAATGCCGGCACCGGCTACCACAAGCGGCACCTCTACGTGATCGACCCGCAGGGCAAGATCGCGTACATCACCACGCCGTTCAATCAGATGTCGGCCGATGCCTACACGCAGCTGGGTGACGCCATCACCAAGTCCGCCGGCACGAAGTAACCGGGTAGCGGTGTCGACACTGCCGTGACCCAGTTGTCCAACCCCCGCGCCCTGCTCACCGTCCTGCACGAGGCGGCCGTGCAGGGCGCGGCGCCGTTTGCGCGCACCCGCAACGCCGTGCATGCCTGGTGGAGCGCCGCGGCACTCACGCCGGCGCTCACACAACCGGTGTACCTCATTGCGCTCGGCAAGGCCGCGCCGGCGATGGCCGCCGGTGCCTTCGCCGCCCTCACCGAGCAGCGCACGCCGGTGACCGGCGGGATCGTCGTGGCCGCACATGAACCCCAGCGCAGCGAGTGGCACGGCCTGCCGGTCACCGACACGCTGCGCGTGATGCAGGGCGATCACCCCGTGCCCGGGCCGCGGTCGCTGGCCGCCGCCGAAGCACTGGAGGATCTGCTCCAGAACATGGAGCCCGACGCGGTGGTGCTGGTTCTCCTCTCGGGAGGCACCACGGCGCTGTGCGCGGCCCCCATTGCCGCGCTCTCGCAAGCCGTGGGCTCTGCCGAGGCCGCGCAGGCGCACCTCGCCAATCTGGCGCAGACGCTGCTCGAAAGCGGGCTCGCCATTCACGAGATGAACGCCATTCGCCGTCGCGTGTTGCGCTTCGGCGCCGGACGGCTGGCCACCGCGCTGGCCGCGCGCGACGCGCGCCGCATCGCCACGTTCGCCATCAGCGATGTCATTGGCGACGATCCGGCGGTGATCGGTTCCGGTCCCTGCTCCCCCGATCCGCTCGACGATGCCACGTTCCTGGCGCTGCTCGACGCACATGACATGCGCGCGCGCCTGCAGCGAGCCACGTCGCAGGTCCTGGGCCTCACCGGCACCGGTACACCGCCCGCCACCGCCGCGCCGTCGCACCCCGCCTTTGCGCGTGTGACCTACACGCTCGTGGCGCGCAACGCCGACGCCGTCAATGCCCTGGCCACGCGCGCCCGCGAGGCGGGGCTTACGCACGTGCAGGTGGATGACGAACCGCTGGCGGGCGACGCGGCCGCGCTGGGCGATCTGCTGGCCCGCCGCGCCCTGGCCATTGCGCGCCTGCTCCCCGCCGGCGAAACGGCGCTGCTCGTGGCCGGGGGAGAACCGGTCGTGCATCTGCGCGACACCATCGAACGGGCGCTGCAGGTCAGCGACGACGATGACGCGCGCCGCGATGCAGCGGAGCGCGAAGCCCACGCCGCGCACCTGCCGCTCACCGACGACCTGGACGCCCTGCTGCCGCCCGGCGCAATGGTGGCCAGCGCCGCGGCCGTGGCCGACGAGCCCCTGCGCGGCGGCCGCATGCAGGTGCTCGCCCTGTCGGCGGCGCTCACGCTCGAGCAGGCCACCGCACGTGGTGACCGCCATGCGTGGCGCACCATGGTGCTGGCCGCCGGCACCGACGGCCGCGACGGCCCCACCGATGCGGCCGGCGCCATCGTGGATGCCGCGGTGCCCGCCCTCGCCCGCCGCGCCGGTCGCGTCCCGGAAGAAGATCTGGCCACCGGACGCTCCTGGTATTCACTCGATGGGGCCGACGCGCTGCTGCGCACCGGCCCCACGGGCACCAACGTCATGGACGTGGTGGCGGTCCTCGTACGGGGATAACCCCGCTCCGTACTGGCAATTCGTCGAGTACAGGTGGTCGGGGGGTAGTCGGGGTCAGGGTAGTCGGGGTAGTCGGGGTCTGACCCCAGCTCTGACCCCAGCTCTGACCCGGTAGTCGGGGTCTGACCCCAGCTCTGACCCCAGCTCTGACCCCAGCTCTGACCCCAGCTCTGACCCCAGCTCTGACCCCAGCTCTGACCCCAGCTCTGACCCCAGCTCTGGACCCCAGCTCTGCCCCGGTCGACAACGGGGCATCGCCGTGACCTGACACGGGGAGATCTTGACGGTCGCGTCATGTTGTCAACGCCCGCTGCCGGCCGTAACGTGCCGAATGCCTCCTCGCCCCGACGATTCCGCACCACCGCCGGCGCGGGCCTCCGGCACGGCTTCCCGTCCGGTCGGCGACCCCGACACCGGCTCAGCGGCCGTCGAGCCTGGTGCTCCGGACGCCTATCGCCGGCGCCCCCGCCAGTCGCGCGGCCAGAAGCGCGTGGAGCTGCTGCTCGACGCCGCGGCCACCGTCATTGCCGAGCAGGGGCTGGGGGCCGCCACCGCCGAAGCGATCGCGGCCAAGGCCCGCACCGCCAAGGGGTCGCTCTACCAGTTCTTCCCCAACCGCGACGCCGTGCTCGCGGCGCTCGCGCTGCGCTACGCCGACGAGATGCGCGCCATTCACGAGCGCGCCTTCCCCATTGATGCGCACGACCTGCCACTCGAGCGCCTCATCGATCGCATCGTGAAGCCGCTCGCCGAATTCCACGACCGCAATCCGGCGTTCCGGCGCGTCTTCGCCAGCGCCGACGGTCCGGCCGACGACACGCGATCGGCGCCGGCACGGCTGCGGGCGCAGCTGTTCGAGTCGTTCGTCGATCGCCTCGATGTGCTCTTCGCCTCGCGCAATCCGCGCCTGGCAACCCGCGAACGGCGCCGCGCCGCCCTGGTGGCCGCCAGCATTGGGCAGGTGCTGCTCGCGCGACGGGCCCGCGCGCAGGCTGCCGAGAAGAAGCCACTCGTGGACGATCTGCGGCGCGTGCTGTTGGCCTATCTGCAGCCGCTGCTGGGGCCGGAGGCCCCCGCCGCGAAACGCCCACGTAGGAAAGTGAACTGAAGAGGGCACCCTGTTCCCGGTCCCCGTCACCGCGAAACGCCGTGCCCTCAGCCAGCGCGGCTCCGTCCACGCCCGACGAGACCGATCGGGGCGGGGAAGGGATGCAGCATGGCCGCCAGATCACGTGCCCATCATGACGCTCCACCCAAGCATCACGCCTACGACCGTGCTCGCCATCGCGGCCAGCACACGTATCGACGTCGCCCAGTGCCGGCTCTTCGCGACGGCGAGACCAGCGAGACCGCTCACAAGCAGCGACACCACACTCATCCCGCCTATCGTGCCAATTCCGAACGCCAGCAGATAGGTGAGTTGCGCCTGGATAGTCGAGGCCGCAGCCACCAGGAGCACGATCATGGCACCACTGCCCGCGAGACCATGCGCAATGCCAAAGGTAAAGGCGCCACGCGCACTCCGCATTCGGTCGGGGTGCTGGTGTGCGATGTGCGCCGAATGGGCATGCGCGTGCGCATCGCCCAATCCGCGCCGGTGCCGTCGCGCTTCTGCCATGAGCGTTGAGACGCCAAGGAAGATCAGCATGGCCGCTACCACCAACTCGAACAGGGCGGCAATCGCAGGCGGCATACGAATGCCGAGCACCGCAATGACCATCGTGACGACGGCGACGCTCGCCGTGTGCCCGGCCCCCCAGGACAGCCCGAGCATGGCCGCCGAGCGCAGGCCGCGTTCGCGCGTAGCCAGCATGCTCACCGCAGCGAGATGATCGGGCTCGAAGGCGTGACGGAAACCAACCAGGAAGCCGATGCCGATGAAGGCAACATGACCGAAGTTCATGACGGCTCCGCCTGCGCGGCAACCATCGCCTGCCCCAGCGCGATCCCGCCATCGTTGGGTGGGACAGCGCGGTGCGTGAGCACGGTGAAACCTGCCTTTTGCAAACGTTGAACAGTAAGTGTGAGCAAGAGCACGTTCTGAAACACTCCGCCGGTGAGTCCGACTGTCTGCGTTTCTGTCATGTCGCGCACGCGTCGCGCGACGGTCACGATGGCCTCGGCCAGGGCGCCGTGCACATCCAGCGCGATACTCCGGCGGTCGCGTCCTTTCCGAACGTCATACACAACCTGACGCCAGAAATCATGCAATTCCAGCTGCATTGGGGCCTCGTTGCTCTCCGGCTCAATAACAGCCATTGGATAATGCCGACCGACGCCGAGTGGCGCCTGCGCGGCCAGCGCCTCGAACTCGATGGCCGCCTGGCCCTCGTAACTTACCGACTGCCGGACACCACAGAGTGAGGCGCATGCGTCAAGCAGGCGCCCCGCCGAGGTGGTGACAGAAGTGTGCAGGTGCCGTGCGAACTGCTGCCGCAGAATACGGCGCGTTTCCTCGTTGAGCGCACGTACCGGCGCCAGGTCGTCGGACCACGGAATACCGACGGTGTGAAGATGCGCCAAAGCAAGGCGGGACGGGTGCCTCACCCCCATATCGCCGCCAGCCAGCTGGGTCGGCGCGAAGTGGGCGACCCGGGTGAAGCGGCGATAGTCCGCCAGCAGGAACTCTCCGCCCCAGATGGTGCCGTCACTGCCATAACCAGTACCATCGAAAGCAACGCCCAGTACCTTCGTGTCACCAATGAGCCCGTGCTCCGCCATCAGCGATGCCACGTGCGCGTGATGATGCTGCACGCGAACGAGCCTGAGCCCGCGCTCGGTGGCGAATCGGTCGGCCCATATTGCACTGCGGTACACCGGGCTCTGGTCCGCCGCCACCAGCTGTGGGCGTACTTCAAAGAGTTGCTCGAGGTGCGTTACCGCACGTGTCAAGGCCCGCTCAGTCTCAAGATTCTCCACATCGCCAACGTGCGGCGAAAGGAAAGCGTACGAGTCACGAACAAAACAGACGGTCGCCTTCAATTCCCCGCCCACAGCCAGCACAGGGCGCATTGGGGCCGGCAGGGATACGGGATAGGGCGCGTACCCGCGCGACCGGCGAATCGGGAGCTCCGCACCAAGAGCAACGCGCATGACCGAATCATCAGCGGGCGCGTGAATCGGTCGGTCATGGCAAAGCATGCCATCCACAAGCCCGGCGAATCGCTGCTGCGCATCGCTGGTGGTGAAAGCGATCGGTTCGTCAGCGAGGTTTCCGGAGGTGAAGACCAGGGGCCCCGCTTCCGTTAGCAGGTGGTGCACTGGAGCGTAGGCGAGCATCACCCCAATCGTGGTCTGCCCTGGAGCAACCGAGGGCGAGAGGCCGGATTCGAGGCGGCGTTCCAGCAGCACTATCGGATGTGCCGGTGAGGTGAGGAGTGCGGCCTCTGCCGGCGACATCCTGGCCAGCAGGCCAGCCGCCGCCACGTCGCGCACGAGGACCGCCAGCGGCTTTTCTGGGCGGCGCTTACGCTCCCGCAGCCGCCGAACAGCGGCGTCCTGGTCAGCGCGACAGGCAATGTGAAAGCCACCAATCCCCTGCACCGCGATGATCCCGCCCTCCAGCAGTACAGCGACCGCGGCAGCGAGCGCGTGCTCCCCTCGGAGGCTGAAGGTGCCCGAGATACCATCGCACCACGACAGCGACGGCCCACAGTCAGGGCAGGCATTCGGCTGGGCATGAAAGCGTCGATCGGCGGGGTCGGCGTACTCGGTCGCACACGACGCGCACATCATGAAGCCGGCCATCGTCGTCGAGGCCCGGTCGTACGGCAGCGCCGTGACGATGCTGTAGCGCGGTCCGCAGTTGGTACAGTTGATGAACGGGTAGCGGTGCCTGCGATCGGCGGGATCGTACAGCTCGCGCAGGCAGTCGGCACAGGTCGCCACATCGGGGGCGACCGGGGTGATGTGCGCCGGGTCACGTCGGCTATCGACAATGGTAAAGCCGGACGCGCCGGTGATGGGCAGTGGCGCGTCGTCGATGGCATCGATGCGAGCGAGCGGTGGGGCGTCGGTCCGCAGCGCGTCGAGAAAGCTGGCGATCGCCCCCAGGTCGCCTTCCACTTCAATAAAGACCCCGTCCGAGTCGTTGCCCACGAAACCACCCAGACGGAATCGGCCCGCCAATCCATAGACGAACGGCCGGAAACCCACCCCCTGCACGCCGCCACGGACACGCACGGCCCGCCGCGCGACGGCGGCCAAAGAAGAGGAAGTGCCGAACATGGCGGGAGTCTGGGAATCAGGGACGACCACGGGAATAGCAATATCACGCTATAACCAGCCGCCGTACCGGTGCGTACCGTGTGTGAACATGGCAGGCACCCCAGCAGGAATGGAGAGATCAATCATGGCGTTCGGGCTGGCAGACGGGAACACCGAGCGACAAGAGCAGCTACTCGCTCGCTTGTCGGATCCGCAGACGGTGGAGTCGTTGAACAAGCTCCTCGATCGGATGGACATCATCGTTTTCGCGGTGGAGGCGCTGGATGGCTTTCTCAGCCGAGCGGACACCATTGCCGACAACGTATCGGACTCGGTAGGTGATATCCGGACCCTGATGACAGAGTCTGGGACGACCGGGCTGATGGAGAAGCTGCCGCAGCTGGCGCGCGCCGGCGCCCAGGTGGCTGACATCTCGGCCACGCCGGCCTTTCAGCGGCTGGCCAGCTCGGGGCTGATCGACCAGCTCGGAGAGCCCAAGACGATCGAAACGGTGCGCGCCCTCATTGCCAAGCTCGATCTGGCGGCCTTTGCACTGGAGTCGATGGACGGCTTCCTGCGCCGTGGTGACGAGATCGCCGAAGGGATCGCTGACGGCGTAAACGACCTGCGCAATGCCGGCTCGACGCTGGACCTGGCGGAGATGCGGCGGACGATGCAGTCCCTGCCCAAGCTGGTACAGGCGGGAAACGAGCTGGTCGCATCCGGTATCCTCGACCCGGTGGTGGTCGGACAGCTGGCCGAGGTGGGCCACCTGTTCGCTCGGGCCTACAGCACCGCAAAGGAAACCCATCCCCGGCAGCATGGTATGATCGGACTGGCCTTGAAGCTCCGAGACCCGGACGTGAATCGTGCCATCAATTTCGCGCTCCGTCTCGCCAAGGCGTTCGGGAAGAACCTCAACAAGTAGGACCGTTCGGCATGCACGAGCTTGGACTGGCCCGTGGGATCGTGGACCTCGCTCAAGCGGCCGCCGTAGAAGCGGCGGCCGCGAAGGTGGCCGCCGTGCATGTGCTGGTCGGGCGTCTGGCTGGTGTTGAAGCTGGCGCCCTGCTGTTTTCGTTTGATATTGCCGCCGAGGGCACCCGCGTTGCCGGTGCACGGCTGGTGATCACCGACGTTCCGGTGGCGATTTGGTGTATGACGTGCAATGCTGAGCGGGAGCTGGCCGGGGTCAACCGCTTTCGCTGCCCCGTGTGTGAAACCCCGAGCGGCGACATTCGCCGCGGCAGAGAACTGGAAGTGTCGTCAATCGAGGTGGAGTTGTGAGCGGAACACGGATCGTTGAGGTGCGCGCTGGCATCCTCAAGAAGAATGACGAGCTGGCGCGGGCGCTGCGGCAGCGGTTTGAGATGGCGGGCGTCTATGTGGTCAACCTCGTCTCCAGTCCCGGTACCGGGAAAACCGCGCTGCTGGAACGGACGATGCGTGAACTGGTCGCGGGTGGGTCACGCGTGGCGGCCCTCGTGGGTGATCTCGAGACCGACAACGACGCCCGTCGTCTGGCCCGCAGTGGTGCGGACGTCCGGCAGATCAACACACACGGACGCTGCCATCTCGAAGCGGAGATGATCGGCGACTTCCTCGATGCGTGGGATCTCTCGCAACTGGACTATCTGTTCATCGAAAACGTCGGCAACCTGGTCTGCCCATCCAGTTACGACCTGGGCGAAGCCACCCGCGTGGTCTTGCTCTCGGTGACCGAAGGGGAAGACAAGCCACTCAAGTACCCGACGATCTTCAACTCGGCAGACGTGGCGATCATCACGAAGATGGACCTGGCCGAGGCATGCGACTTCGACGCGGCAGCGGCGCAGGCCGCCATCGAGGCGGTACGGCCGGGGATGCGGATTCTTTCGCTCTCATCCAAGACCGGCGTGGGCATGGGTACCTGGCTCGATGCGCTGTATTCGGGTCGCCGCACCCTGGCGGCCACGAATACGCCCGCGTGACGGTACGGTCGGCAGAGGTGACGCAGCCTCCGCTGCCGTCAGCGGTACCCGCTGGGACAGCGACGGCCGCCGCCGTCACCGAGGCCTTGTACGAGTGCGCGCGTGCATCCGTCAGCGAGCCCGATGTCCTGGCGCTGGCCCGGGCGTTGGCGGCCGCCCTGGTTCGGACGTTTCGTGCGGATGACGTCATCGTCGCCGCAGTCGTGGACAGCACCCTCTCCAGCAAAGCGCGCATCCGGCGCAAGATGCTGGTGTCGGGTCCTTCCCTGACTCGTGAGGAACGGACCTTCATCGACTGGCTGCTGCGACACCGGCAACCCTTCGCGGCGCATGCCGACAGCCCCCGAGTGGCGCGTGCACCGGCGTCACCCTGGCCCGACGTCATCGCCGTTCCGGCGCTGCACCACCAAGGGCACCCCGTCGCGCTCCTGCTGGTGGCGGCGCGATGCGGACACGGGAGGTTCGGGACGCCCGACCTGCGCGTGCTCGAGACGATTGCGCAGCAGGCAGCCGTCGCGTTCGATCGGGCGCAACTGCTGGCGCAGCTTGAGAACTGGGCGCGCGGCCTCGAAGCGCTCTTCAAGTTCAGCGCGGCCGTGAGCAGCGAACGCGATCCGGTCAGCCTGGTGCGCGATATGGCGGAGCATGCGGCGCGTTTGCTCAAGGCCGACGGGGGCCATGGCGGACTCGTCGTCCCAGGGGACGGTCCCGAAGAGAACGTCATGGAGTCGTTGGCATACTGGTGCGACGGCATGTGGCTGGAGCGGCGGCGCCGTTGGCCCCGGAACGTCGGTATCCCGGGGGTGGTGCTGGAAACCGAGTTTCCGTACCTCTCTGCCGACTACGCGCAGGATCCCGCGCGCGAGCCGCCCGACGACCTCGGGGAGATCATGTACGCGATTGCCGTGCCGATCAGGACCGGCGCGGACGTGGTGTTGGGATTCTTCGAGTTGCACCGTCGGGACAGCAACGGCCCCTTCAACTGGCAAGATGCGGCCTTCCTGGAGTCGGTGGCCAACATGGCGGCGGTTGCCATTGAGAATGCCCGCCTGGGGGCTGCGCTGGCGCACAAGACGCAGGAAATGCGCGCGCTCTCTGCCCGTCACGTAATGCGGCTCGAGGAGGAGCGGCAGCACATTGCCCGCGAGCTGCACGATGAGGCCGGTCAGGCACTGGTCGGGGTCAAGCTCTCGCTGCAGGCGATGGGACGGCTGATGCCGACCGAAGTGCCGGCGCTGCGCGAGCAGCTCGCGCACCTCCGGACGCAAGTGAATAACGCCGCCACCCGCCTCAAGGTCCTGGCCCGCCGCCTTCGCCCGCCGACGCTCGATCGGCTCGGTCTCGACATGGCGCTGCAGCAGCTGGCCCACGAGAGCGGTGAGCATTTCGGATTCGAGATCCACCTGCTGATGCAGCCACTCGACGAACGCCTGCCCACCGAGCTGGAAACCGCGCTCTTTCGCGTGACGCAGGAAGCGCTGACGAACGTGGCAGCCCACGCCGAGGCGACGCGTGTCGAGATCCGCGTGGCCATCAGCGACCGCAACACGCTCGAGCTGTGCGTTGCGGACAACGGCGTGGGGTTCGACCCGAGCGAACGATCGTCCGGTCTCGGGTTGCTGGGCATGCGCGAGCGCATCACGATGCTGGGGGGCCAGTTTGCCGTCACCTCCGCTCCCGGCGAAGGCACCACCATTCGGGTCACGGCACCTATCGTATGACACTGGAACGGCCTACGGTCCTGCTGGTCGATGACCACGCCCTGGTGCGCCGCGGCCTCGCACTCCTCTTGGCCAGCGATGGACGGTATCGGGTGATCGCGGAAGCGAGCAACGGCGCGATGGCGCTGGACCTCATCGCCCGGCACCGGCCGACGTTGGTCCTCCTCGACCTGTCGATGCCCAAGCTGGATGGCCTTGGGGCGTTGCGCCAACTCCGCAAGATGCCGCGTCGACCGCGTATCCTGGTGCTGTCGATGTACGACGATGACCAGTTTGTCGCCCAGGCCATGAGCGATGGTGCCGACGGCTACTTGCTGAAAGATGCGATGGACGACGAGCTCTTCGAGGCGATGAACGCGGTGCTGGCGGGGCAGCGGTATCTGGCGTCCGGCATCAACCAGAGACGCCTGGAAAACGTCTCGGTGCAATCCAGCGACCTCACCGCGCGCGAGCGTGAAGTGCTGCAACTGATTGCCAATGGGCAGACGACCTCCCAGGCAGCGGAACAGCTCGCCATCTCCCCGCACACGGCCACGCGGCACCGCGCGAACCTGATGCGGAAGCTGGGGGTGCACAATCAGGCCGAGCTGGTGCGGACGGCGGTCCAGCGCGGGCTGATCGTCTTTGGGCGCACCAGCAGCGGACGGGAGTGAAGCCCGGCTGTCCGGGGTCCGGGGCTGGCCACGGTGACATGCCGCCGGAGCTCACCCGACTAGCCAGAACATGCTATTGCTGGCCTTTGTGCACGGGCCGATTGTGCTGCAATCAACGGATGGCTCAACCTCGAAGGTTCTGGAGAGGACGCAATGGCGACCGTGTTGTGGCTGCAGGGCGGTGCGTGTTCGGGTAACACGATGTCGTTTCTGAATGCTGAGGAACCGACCGCGGTCGACCTCGTGACGGACTTTGGAGTCGACCTACTGTGGCACCCGTCGATCGGGATGGAAATGGGCGAGAACGCCCAGCGCCTCTTCCATGACCTGGCCTCGGGCAAGAAGCAGCTCGACATCTTCGTCTTCGAGGGAACCGTCATCCTCGGCCCCAACGGAACGGGGCGGTTCAACATGTTCGCTGACCGCCCGATGAAGGACTGGGTGGCCGAGCTGTCGGCGCAGGCTGGCGCCGTCGTGGCCATTGGCGACTGTGCCTGCTGGGGCGGTATCCCCGCCACGGAACCGAACCCGGTGGACAACGTCGGCCTGCAATACCTGAAGCGAAAGCAGGGCGGATTCCTCGGCGCCGACTTCGTGTCGAAGTGGGGGCTCCCGGTCATCAACATTCCCGGCTGTCCGGCGCATCCGGACTGGATCACGCAGATCCTCGTGGCGATCGCGGCCGGCCGTGCCGGCGACATTGCGCTCGACGAACTGCAGCGCCCGCAGACGTTCTTCAAGACCTTCACGCAGACCGGCTGCACGCGGGTGCAGTACTTCGAGTACAAGCAGAGTACCGTGGAGTTCGGTCAGGGCACGCGTCAGGGGTGCCTCTTCTACGAAATGGGCTGCCGCGGCCCAATGACGCGCTCTCCATGCAACCGCATCCTCTGGAACCGACAGAGCTCCAAGACGCGCGCCGGCATGCCCTGCACCGGCTGCACCGAACCCGAGTTCCCGTTCCACGAGCTCAAGCCCGGCACCGTGTTCAAGACGCAGAAGATCAGTGGCACGATCCCGAAGGAAGTACCGACCGGCTCCGACCACGTGTCCTACATGGCACATGCCGCTGCCGCGCGCGTCGCAGCGCCGAAGTGGTCGAAAGAAGACATGTTCGTGGTCTGACCCCTCTATTCCCACCGGAGTTCAATCACAGTGGCAACGTCAACACTGCCCATGCCGGACAAGATGCGCATCAGCCCGCTCGGACGCGTCGAGGGTGACCTCGACCTGCGCGTCACGCTGCGAGATGGTGTTGTCACGGATGCGTGGACGGAAGCATCGATGTTTCGCGGGTTCGAAATCATTCTTCGCGGCAAGGACCCGCAGGCCGGCCTGATCGTCACACCACGCATCTGCGGCATCTGCGGCGGTTCGCACCTGTACAAGGCGTGTTATGCCCTCGACACCGCGTGGCGCACGCACGTGCCGCGCAACGCAACGCTCATCCGCAACATCGCGCAGGCCTGCGAGACACTGCTGAGTATCCCGCGCTGGTTTTACGCCCTGTTCGCGATCGACCTCACCAACAAGAATTACGCCCACCTGCCGGAATACGACGAAGTGGTGCGCCGCTTCGCCCCGTTTGTCGGCACCAGCTATGAGCCCGGCGTCACGCTCTCAGGCAAACCAGTCGAGATCTACGCCCTGTTCGGTGGACAGTGGCCACACTCGAGCTTCATGATCCCCGGTGGCGTCATGTGCGCCCCGACGCTCTCTGATGTCACCCGCGCGATCGCGATCCTCGACTACTGGAAGCGCGAATGGCTGGAGAAGCAGTGGCTTGGGTGCTCGGTCGAGCGCTGGATGGAGATAAAGAGCTGGAACGACCTGTTGGTGTGGGCCGACGAGAACGACAGCCAACGGAATTCCGACTGCGGCCTGTTCCTGCGCTTCGCCTTGCGGGCGGGCCTCGACAAGTTTGGCCAGGGATGCGGCTCGTTCATCGCCACCGGTACCTACTTCAAGCCGGAACTGTACGAAAACCCGACCGTCGATGGCCGGAACGCGGCGCTGATCAGCCGCTCCGGCATCTACGATGGCAGCAAGAAGGCGTTCCATGACTTCGACCACCTTAACGTACGCGAAGACATCACGAACTCCTTCTACCGTGGCCAGAGCCTGCTGCACCCGTGGCAAGGCGAGACCGATCCCATCGATCCACTCGATGGCCACAAGCAGGGCAAGTACTCGTGGGCCAAATCGCCGCGCTACAATGTGCCGAATGTGGGGACCATGCCACTCGAGGCCGGCCCGCTCTCGCGCCAGATCATCGCCGGCCGCGCCGCTGACGCCAGCCATCAGGACTACGATCCGTTCATCCTCGACGCGGTCAACACCATCGGTCCGAACGTGCTGACCCGTGTCATGGCCCGCATGCACGAAGCGCCCAAGTACGCCGTCTGGGTGCGTCAGTGGCTCGATCAGCTCGACCTGCACGACAAGTTCTATACCAAGCCCATTGAGCACACCGAAGGGCGCGGTTTTGGTGCCACGGAAGCGGCCCGCGGCTCGCTGTCAGACTGGATCGTGATCAGCAATGGTCGCATCGAGAACTATCAGGTGATCACACCGACCGCGTGGAACATCGGCCCGCGCGATGGCACCGGCATCAACGGACCCATGGAGCAAGCGTTCATCGGTGCGGAAATCAAGGATCCCACCGATCCGGTCGAGATGGGCATCGTGGCCCGCTCGTTCGATTCGTGCCTGGTGTGCACGGTACACGCCTACGACGAAAAGACCGGCAAGGAACTGTCGAGCTTCCGTATCGGCGAGATGGGATGACTCCGGAGGTGCGTGCGCCATCCGTTTCGGCGGTACATCACGAGGCGTCGGGCCCGGTGAAGGATGCCGGGCCCGTTCGCACGTTGATCATCGGATGTGGAAACATCCTGCGCGGCGACGATGCCGTTGGGCCGGTGTTCATTCGTTCCCTGTGGGAACGCGGCGTGCCCGCTGGCGTGCGCTGCGCCGATGGCGGCACGGGTGGCATGGATGTCGCCTTTCAGATGCGAGGTGTGCCGCACGTCATCCTGGTGGACGCCTGTCGTAGCGGCTCGGAACCCGGCGCACTGTTCAAACTGCCTGGCAGCGAGGTGGAGCATCTCCCACCGCTGGCCGGCATCAACCTGCATGCCTTTCGTTGGGACCACGCGCTGGCCTTTGCGCGCTGGCTGCTGAAAGAAGAGTACCCGAAGACCATCACGGTGTACCTGATCGAGGGACAGCACTTCACCGTGGGGGAGGCGCTGTCGCCGGCCGTCGAGGCGTCCATGCACCGTCTGGCGGACCTGCTGCTGGCGGAGTTGCACGATGCAGCGGCGTGACGTCGAATTCACGGACCACGGCTACCTCGTCCTGCGCGCCGAGGTGGCGCAGGAGTTCTTCCCGTTCAACGTGCTGGTCGCGCTGCGACGCGGACCGGAACTGTGGTTGCTGCCCACCCGCGGGGCCGCAGCCGGTGGGCTGATCCTGAAGCAGCGCAACCTGCGTGGCGACCGGAGCGTGCTTGTTCGCGAGACGCTCGACGACGTGATCCCACACGGCACCCGGCCGGCCTTCTGGGACGACGCCAACGGGGCGTTGCGCGTGGCCCTGGTCGAGCCTGATGCCTGAGCCTCTCCGCTCATCCGAGGCCATCGACTGTCGTGCGATTATCACCGAGGAACAGGGACGTTTTGTGCTGACCCTCGAGATTCTGATGGTGCCAGACCGGCCGGACTACATCGTACGTCATCGAATTGCCGACTACCCCACGCGTCAGCGCGCCGAGGTAGCCGCGAAGTGGACGGTAAATGCCGCCAACCGAAATCTCCCGCACCCTCCTCTGGGGTTCTGATGTCTGTGTCTCTCTCGCATCCGCAGCCGCTCGGCATCTTTCCATACCCGGCGGGCCTGCTACTGCTTCCCGACTGCACCGAGCCCACGGCTGACGCGGCGCGCGCCGCCCTCATGCGCGGCGCCGTACCGGACGTCATGCCCACCGCCTGGCACTTCATGGGCGATGCGCTGGAGGGGCAGATCGACGCAGCGCTGGCGGCGCTGCGTGACGACCCGTCGCCACTGGCCGGCTACAACCGCTTCGTGCTCGGTGGCGATGAGGCGGGCTGCCGGCGCGCACTGAACAGTGGCGATGCCGTGCTGCAGGCCATGACGGCCACCGCGATGTTCGTGCAGGGCGCGGTCGACGAGCTGCCCAGTGACACTCTCGTTCACGGCGAACTCCGCGCCAATGTGCTGATGGCTCGTGCGGCGGCCAGTATCGACGCCGGGCACGAGGCCGACGCGGCGGCGCGGCTCGCCGAGGGCATCGCCGCCTGCCAACACAGCTCCCCCGTACTGGCCGCCCAGCTTACCGCTCAGCTCGCGCAACTCCAGCCCAACCTTCCCGAAGCCTCGGTGCAGCGCACGGTGTCGCTCTGGCGCAGCGCCATCGCGCTCGCGGGTGATACACCGTTACCGCATCTGCGCGGCGACCTGCGTATCGGGCTCGCCATCACGTTGCACGAAGCCTCGGGCGAGCGCCGCGACATGCTCGTCGAGGCCGTCAAGACGTACCAGGATGCTCTGCACCATGGCATCACGCTGGAGGACACGCCGGAGACGTACGCGCTGGCCCAGAACAATATCGGGCTTGCCTATCTCAGCATGCCGATGACCGACGCAGGCGACAAACTGCGACACGCGGTGGCGGTGCAGAGCTTCCGCGAGGCGCTCAAGGTGTACACGCCAGAGACACATCTCGAAGCGTGGGCCAGCACGATGCTCAACATGGCCAACGCGCTGCAGTACCTGCCCTCGGCACGCCCGGAAGAACACCTGATCCAGGCCGTCGAGACCTACGAACAGCTGCTCGAGGTCCGCAATAGGGCCATGGACCCGCTCGGCTACGCCCGCCTCCTCGCCAACCAGGCCAACGCGCTCGCACACCTCGGGATGTTTCAGCCCGCCACCGAAAAATTCACCGAAGCGCACAAGCTGCTCCATTGGCATGGCGAAGCCGAGCTGGCCGCGTCCATTCTCGAGCAGCTCGAGCGGATCAATGCCCAACTGTCCACCGTGGCTTCCGGCAGCGACGCGACCACCGGAGGCGGCGCCTGATGGATATCCACGCACGGCAGCAGTTCGATTTCTTCTTCAATGCGGCCATCGAACGGTTTGTCGACCGCGTCGAGCAGCGCTGCGGGGGCCCCGTGCCGGCGCTCGAAAGGCTGCGCACCGACCCCAATGGCGCGGGCGTTTGGCTTGAGGAGTTCACGGCCGCGCTATTCCGCGACTTTCTGCTCGACAACGTCGCCGGGTCAGCGTTCATCCTGCAGGCGCTGGCACGGCGGCCCAACACCGCCACACTCATGCCGGACATGACCGTCGAGCAGGCCATGAGCGCCATGGCTCGGAGTGCCTTCGCGGCAGTGCTGCGCATCAAGACCGACGAGCAGTTGGAGCAGCGCCTCGCGTTTCAGGTGGTGGACGAATGAGTCAGGCCACCGCGATCCCACCAGCGAGCTCCCCCGTGACGGCAGACTCCGAACTCGCGCTGCGCGCCAAGGCGGTGGAAGCAGCGCTCACTGACGTGAAGGGGATGCCAATTGACCACCGGACGCGCGCGGTCGCACTCAAAGATGCCGTCGAGGCCTTCCACAAGGCTGGGCTCACCCAAATCGTGCGCACCCTGAAGGCCGATCCGCGCGGAATGGAACTGCTGCTCGAACTGGTGGACGACCCGAATGTCTACGCCCTCTTTGCCATGCACGGCATCGTGAAGGCCGACTTGCGCACCCGTGTCGCCAACGTCGTGGAGACGGTCCGGCCGTACACGCAGTCGCACGGCGGTGACGTGGAGCTGGTCGACGTGAAGGACGGCACCGTATACGTGAAGATGGCCGGTGCCTGCAACGGCTGCAGCATGAGCGCGGTGACCCTGCGCAATGGCGTCGAAGAGGCCCTCCGGGAGCAGTGCCCGGAAATCACCGCCATCGAAGTCGTCCCTAACGAGCCAACGGCCGCCGTGATCCCGCTGGTGGCACTCCAGCGCGGCGGCGCCAACGCCGGCTGGCTCTCCGGACCAGCGGTGACCGACCTGACGGAAGGGAAGCCGTTCCGTATGGAGCTCACGAACGGCAAGAGTCTGGTGTTGCTGCGCTTCGAGAACCAGATCTCCGCCTTCCACAACGCGTGCGCCCATCAGGGGCTACCAATTGATGGGGGGATGGTGGACATGGAATCGCGAACCATCACCTGTCCGTGGCACGGCTTTCGTTTTGATTGCCTCTCCGGCGAATGCCTTACCGCACCGCAGGCACAACTGGAGCAGGTCCCCGTCCGCGTGGACGGTGGCCAGGTCATGGTGCGCCCGGAATGAAGCCGCTGGTGCGCCTCGGCGCCGCATCGCCATTCGGCCTGGCTCTCCCCTCGGCGCAACCGACCGCGTCGCAGATGTACGGCCCGCGCGGCGTCTGGTTCAACGACGATGTGCTCATCGTGGCCGATTCCGGTAATCATCGCGTGATGATCTGGCACGGCATTCCCGGGCACGATGGTGCCGACGCCGACGTAGTGCTCGGTCAGCCCGACTTCACCTCCGAGGGGCCGCGCGACGCGATCGACGGCGTGCACCTGCCCACCGGTGTACTCGTGGTGGGCGGCCACCTCTGTGTTGCCGATGCCTGGCATCACCGCGTGCTGGTGTGGGACGGCATCCCCACCGTCTCCGGCACGGCGCCCGCCTATGCCATTGGCCAGCACCAGCTCACCGATGCGCAGCCAAACCGCGGTGGCAGCGTCACTGCGGCCGGCCTCTATTGGCCGTACGGTATTGGCTGGCACGCCGGCGTCTTCTGGATCGCTGACACTGGCAACCGTCGGGTGCTGGGGTGGCATGGGCTACCAACCGCAGACCAGCCGGCGGACATTGTGCTCGGCCAGCCTGACTTCACCTCGAGCGATGAGAATCGTGGCGCCGACGTGAGCGCCAGCTCCTTTCGCTGGCCGCACGCCATTACCGGCATCGGTGAAACGCTGTACGTGGCGGATGCGGGCAACCACCGCGTGCTGGGGTGGAATCCGGTACCGCTGGTAGATGGGCCAGCCACTGCGGTCATTGGCCAGCCCGACTTTACCTCCAATGCAGAACTGCCACATCGCAGGCAGGGAGCACACCGCATGCGTTTCCCGTATGGACTGGCCAGCAACGGCGACCTGCTCGCGGTGGGGGATACGGCCAACAACCGCGTGCTCTTTTGGCCCGCGCCGCCTACGCAGGGCGCAGGATCGCTTGCGCAGAGCGTGATCGGGCAGGAAAACTTCGATGCAGCTGGTGAGAACCGGTGGAAGGCGGTCGCGGACGACACCCTCTGTTGGCCGTATGGACTCTGGATGCACGATGGCCGCATGGCTATCGCGGATTCCGGCAACAACCGCGTGATGCTCTGGGCCACCGCCGACATCACCGCAGACCTTCTTACGTCACAGAGCTGACCATGTGCCTCGCCGTTCCCGGAAAAATCGTGGATATCTTCGAAGCCAATGGGACCCGTATGGCGAAGCTCGACTTCGGCGGGATCCAGAAGCAGGTCTGCCTGGCGTACCTCCCCGATGCCATCGTCGGTGACTACGCCATCGTACACGTGGGCTTCGCCATCAGCCGTATCGACGAAGCCTCCGCGCAGGAAACACTGCGGCATTTCCGCGAGCTCGGCATCCTTGAGGAGGAGCTGGGGGAAGCAACGCCGGAGGAGTACGCGGCCCCCCATGGCGAGAGCTGCGACCTGGTGCTGCCGTGAAGTATCTCGCCGAGTTCCGCGACGGCGACATGGCACAGAAGCTGGCCCGGGAGATCCGGGCCATGACGACCAAGCCCTGGGCGATCATGGAAGTGTGCGGAGGCCAGACGCACAGCATCCTGCGCAACGGCATCGATCAGCTCCTCCCGCCGGAGATCGAACTCATTCACGGCCCCGGATGCCCGGTGTGCGTGACCCCGCTCGACATGATCGACAAGGCGCTGACCATCGCGGCGCTGCCAGACGTGATTTTCACCAGCTTCGGTGACATGCTGCGCGTGCCAGGCAGCGACCGCGATCTGTTCCGCGTAAAGAGTGACGGCGGGGATGTCCGCATCGTCTATTCGCCCCTTGATGCCGTGCAAATCGCGCGCGAAAACCCGGCCAAGCAGGTGGTGTTCTTTGGCATTGGCTTCGAGACCACCGCGCCGGCGAATGCGATGGCCGTACATATCGCGAAGCGCGAAGGGTTGAAGAACTTCTCCATGCTCGTCTCGCACGTGCTGGTGCCACCCGCCATCGACGCGATCATGTCGGCGCCAGGCAACCGCGTGCAGGCGTTCCTTGCGGCTGGCCATGTGTGCAGCGTGATGGGGTTCTGGCAGTATCCGCCGCTGGCCGCACGTCACCAGGTACCGATCGTGATTACCGGCTTCGAACCGCTGGACGTGCTGGAAGGGATTCGCCGCACCGTGCAGTGCCTCGAGAACGACGAAGCGCGGGTGGACAATGCCTATGCACGCGTGGTCACCTTCGACGGCAACGCGCCCGCTCAGGCGCTGCTCGAAGAGGTGTTTGCGGTCACCGACCGTGCCTGGCGCGGCATTGGTGTCATTCCGGCCAGCGGTTGGCGCCTCAGCGACGCGTATGCGGACTACGACGCCGAGCACCGGTTCAATGTCGGTGCCATTCGCACGACGGAAAGCTCGCTCTGTCGCGCTGGGGAGGTGCTGCAGGGCGCGATCAAGCCGAGTCAGTGCGAGGCGTTTGGCAAGCAGTGTACGCCGCGTGCACCGCTTGGCGCCACGATGGTGTCCAGTGAGGGGGCCTGCGCCGCGTACTTCAATTATGGTCGCTTCCACACCCTCGAACGGGCCACGTCCATTGCCTGAAGCGATTGGCACCACCTGGACGTGTCCGCTGCCGCTGCGTGATTATCCTACCATCGTGATCGGGCACGGCGGCGGCGGGCAGTTGGGCAACGAGCTCGTCGAGCACCTGTTCAGGCCGGCGTTCAGCAACGACGTGCTGGATCGCATGGCCGATTCGGCGGTGCTTACACTGCCGCCGGGCCGCCTTGCGTATTCCACGGACAGTTTCGTGGTGCGTCCGCTCGAATTTCCGGGTGGCAGCATTGGCGCGCTGGCTGTGAACGGCACTGTGAACGACCTCGCGATGAGTGGTGCCACGCCGCTGTATCTGAGTGTGGGCTTCATTTTGGAAGAAGGGCTGCCCATGGCGACCCTTGGCCGCATCGTGAGTGACATGGCGCAGGCCGCGAAGGACGCTGGCATACGCATCGTCACCGGAGACACCAAGGTCGTGGAACGCGGCCATGGAGACGGCTGCTACATCAACACGTCGGGTATCGGCGTGATCGCCGACCACGTGCGCATTGCGCCGCAACGTGCGCAGGTGGGTGACCGGGTGATCGTCAGCGGCACCATTGGCGATCACGGCATGGCCATCATGAGCGTGCGCCAAGGACTCGAGTTCGACACCACCATCGTGAGCGACTGTGCGCCGCTGAACGGTCTGGTGGAGTCCATGCTGAGCGTGACGACCGACATCCACGTGCTCCGCGACCCCACGCGCGGCGGGGTGGCGTCATCGCTGAACGAAATTGCGAGTGCTGCCGGGGTGGGTATCGTCATCCGCGAAGCGGCGTTGCCGGTGCTGCCGCAGGTCGCCTCGGCGTGCGAGATCCTGGGCATGGACCCCATCTTCGTTGCCAATGAAGGGAAGCTGCTGGCCATTGTTCCGCCAGAGCACGCGGAGGCTGTGCTGGCCGCTATGCGGGCGCATCCACGGGGCGCGAACGCGGCCATTATCGGTGAGGTCACGTCCGCACATCCAGGGATGTTGGTGGCCCGAACAGCCATTGGTGCCCAGCGGGTGATCGCCATGCAGATTGGCGAGCAGCTCCCGCGGATTTGCTGACCGTCTAGCCGTGTGCGGTCCAGGCCCCGGCCCCGTCCGCAAGAAGGGGCCGAGGTGCGGACGCGAGGACAGGTGGTCGCCGCTGGCGTGCCGTGGGTCTCGCGGCGCTCCGATTTGACTAAGTTTCGGGGTATGCCCCCCATCGTTACTATCGGTCTCGTGCAGGACACCGCATCCGATGATCTCACGGCAAACGTCACCCGGGCCGTGGCGCGCGTGCGCGACGCGGCCGCCCGCGGCGCCCAGATCATCTGCCTGCAGGAGCTCTTCAACGCCCCCTACTTCTGCAAGTCGGTCACGCCGGAGCGCTTCGACATCGCCCAGCCCGCCGACGGCCCCATCGTGCACACCTTCCAGGCACTCGCGAAGGCGCTCGCGGTCGTCATCGTGGTGCCGTACTACGAGCGGGAGGCGCCGGGGCTCTACCGCAACTCCGCCACGGTCATTGATGCCGACGGCAGCGTGCTGGGCACGTACCGCAAGATGCACATCCCGCACGACCCGCTCTTCGAGGAGAAGTACTACTTCGCCCCGGGCGACGTGACGGGCGACCAGCGTGCCGACCGCCACCCGGGGTACAATGGCTTCCGTGTGTGGCGTACCCGGTACGCCGACATTGGCGTGCTCATCTGCTGGGATCAGTGGTACCCCGAGGCCGCGCGCATCACCGCGCTGCTGGGCGCGCAGATCCTGTTCTACCCCACGGCCATCGGCTGGCACCCGGCCGAAAAGGCCACGTTCGGTGACGCGCAGGTGGATGCGTGGCGTACGGCGCAGCGTGCCCATGCCATTGCCAACGGCGTCTTCGTGGCGTCACCCAACCGGGTGGGGCATGAACCTGAACCCGGCACCGACGGGCTCGAGTTCTTCGGGCAGTCGTTCATCTGCGATCCCTTTGGCCGCTACCTCGCCCAGGCGGGCACCGAGTCGGCCATCCTCACCGCGCCGTGCGACCTCGGGCTCATCGAGGAGACGCGGCGCAACTGGCCGTTCCTGCGTGACCGTCGCATCGACGCGTACGGCCCCATCCTCAATCGCTGGCTGGGGAAGTAGGTGAGCACCGCGCTGCGCATGCCCGCCGAATGGGAGCGTCACGACGCCACCTGGATTGGCTGGCCGCATCACGAGCCCGATTGGCCCGGCAAGTTCGCCCCCATTCCCTGGGTGTACACCGAAATCGTGCGGGCCCTCGGCCGGTTCGAGCGCGTGGAAATTCTTTGCCACAACGCGCAGGTGGCCGAGGAGGCGCGCGCGTGTCTCACGCTGCACGGCGTTGAGGAGGGGCAGTATCGCCTGCATCTGCAGCCCACCGATCGCGTGTGGCTGCGTGACTCGGGCGCCACCGGCGTGCACCGCGCCGACGGCAGCACCGCGCTCGTGCGCTGGGGCTTCAACGCGTGGGCCAAGTACGACAACTTCGCGCTCGACGCCGAGGTGCCGGCGCGCATGGCGGCGATCAGCGGCCTGCCGGTCATCACCGCCGTGCGCCACGACAACGGCCAGCCGCTCATCCTCGAAGGCGGCGGCATTGAGACGGACGGGGCCGGCACACTGCTCGTGACCGAGGAGTGGCTGCTCAGCGATGTGCAGGTGCGCAACCCGGGGTACACCCGCGGCGACTACGAGCGCGCCTTTCGCGAGTATCTGGGCATCACCCACACCATCTGGCTGGGCGAAGGGTGCGTGGGTGACGACACGCACGGACACATCGACGACATCGCCCGCTTCGTCGCGCCGGGTGTCGTGGTGCTCGCGCACGAGGAAGACGCGAGCGACGAGAACCACTCGCGCTCGCTCGGCAACCTGCATCGCCTGCAGCGGGCGCACGATGCAGGGGGCCGGCCGCTCGAGGTGGTCACCCTGCCCTTCCCGCGCGCCGTGATCATGGACGGCATGCGCCTCCCGGCCAGCTACGCGAACTTCTACGTAGCCAACGGCGTATGCATAGTGCCCACGTTCAACGACCGGAACGATCGGCGGGCGCTCGATATCCTTGCCGATCTCATGCCCCGGCACGAGATCGTGGGTATTCATGCGGTGGATCTGGTGTGGGGGCTGGGCACACTGCACTGCCTGTCGCAGCAGCAGCCCGCAGCACGGAGCGGATCATGAACGGTGACGACATGCGCGAACCGGAGAGCGCCGGGGCATCGAAGCCCAACGACCCGGAGTTGCCGCGGTGGGCGCGACAGACGCCCGCCGGCGACGACTTCAGCGAGGAGCGCATGGCCGCGTACTTCGGTCCCAAGTGGGAATCGTCGTACAAGCGCAAGCTCGCGCCGTTCCTGGCCGATCCCAGCTTCGTGCCCACGTGGAACTGGCCGGCGGCCATCGCCTTCCCGCCCGCCTGGTTCCTGTACCGCAAGCTGTACGTGCCCTTCACGCTCTTCTTCCTGGTGCCGGGATTCGTCTTCCGGTGGCTCACCGGGTCGGACACGCCGCAAACGGTGGTGGAGCTGTCGAAGCCGGAAAACGAGTGGCTGCAGGTGATGAGCGTGGCCGTGTTCGTGTCGTCGAGCCTCGCCGCCGGGGGGACCGCCAACTGGTTTCTCTTTCGACGTGCCCGCGCCGCCAGCCGACTGGTATCCATGCAGGGGGTCTCCAGCAGCGAAGCGCTCGACCTGATGCGGCGCATCGGCGGCGTGAACCGCACGGCCACCTCGCTCTTCGTGGTCCTCATGATCGTGGTCACCCTCATGCAGTTCGGGGGATGACGGCCCGCGGCCCCGGGGTGATCGGCCGCACGCGTGGTGCGCGAGGCGGTCGGGGTGGGCAGGTCGGTCTCGAGGGTGAGGTGACGCCCCCTCAGGGTACGCTGTTGTCCCACGATGACTGACGCCGAGTTGGTCGTCCGCACCCGGGCCGGTGATCCGGAGGCGTTCGGATCGCTGGTGGCACGGTATTACGACGCGTGCTGGCGGTTCGCGTACCACATGCTGGGAGAGCGCGCCGATGCCGAGGACGTGGTTCAGGACAGCTTTCTGCGCGCGTATCTGGCCATTGGCCGCTACGACGAGCGCGATCAGTTCCGTGGCTGGCTCTTCCGCATCCTGACCAACCAGTGCCGCAACTACCTCACGTCGCGCGGACGGCGCACCAAACGGTTCGTGCAGGACGACCTCGCCATCGAGTCGGCCGCGGCGCCCCCGCCGGGGCTGGCGCCCGGTGTGGAAGACGACGTGCTTATCCGGGCGCTGGCGCAACTCGATCCGCTGCAGCGGGAGGCGTTGCTGCTCAAGTACGCCGAGGGGCTCGAGTACGCCGAAATGTCCGCCATGACGGGGGCCGGCGAATCGGCGCTCAAGATGCGCGTCAAGCGCGGCAGCGAGCGGTTGCGCGCCATGCTGTCGGCTTCGCCGGAGCAATCGTCGTGATACGGCGTATTATTGCGATCATGCCTGCGTTCCCGGGCGGCACCGCCGCCATGCCGCTATCCCCAAGGGTGCCCATCGCGGGGCCCGGGAGGCGTCGTGACCGCTGACGACCGACACGGTCCGGCCCCCGAGGGCGTGCATGATCTGCACGATCTGCACGACCCGTACGCCGAGGCCATCACCGCTCGGCTTCGCCGCTCGTACGAGGCGCAGGCGCCCCATGGCGGGGAGCACGTGGCGCAGGTGGTGCGGGCCGTGATCGCCGCCGCGGCCGCGGCCGCCGCGCCCGCGGCCGCTGTCCCACGCGCCGCCCCTTCCGCCGGGGTGTCCTCGCGCACCGCTCCCCCCCGCTGGTGGTGGGGAGCGGCGGCGGCAGCCGTGCTCATGATCGTGGTGGCGCGGCCGTGGCGCCCCGACGTGCACCAGCGCGAGGCCGATAGCGCCCTGGCGGTGGGGGGTGCGCGTTCGCTGCCCTCACCCGCGGCGCCGGCAGCGCCCGCCGCGCGCGAGGGCACTGTGCGCTTCACCTTGTCGGTGGCCGACAACGCGCGGGCGGTGGCGCTCGTGGGTGATTTCAACGGCTGGGACACCGCCGCGACCCCCATGGTGCAGCAGGGAACCGACGGGAGCTGGACGGCGCAGGTGCCGCTCGAACCCGGTCGTCACGAGTACGCCTTCGTGGTGGACGGCGAGCGGTGGCTGGTCGATCCGCTGGCGCCGCAGGTGGAGAATGCCGGGTTCGGCCCCACCAACGCGATGGTGGTGAACGGGCGAGGCGGCAAATGACGCTGTCCACGGTGTGGCTGCTCGCCGCCCAACTGGCCAGCGCCACCACGCCGGCGGGATCGGCCGACACCATTCTCGTGCCCCCCGCACGCGCGCCCGCCTCGCAAACGGCGGTGGCGCGGCGCGACCAGCAGGCCTTCGACGGCAGCCGCTTCGATTCGCTCACCGCCAATGCGCTGCGGGCGCTGTTCGACGATGCGGCCGCAGCCGGACTGCCGGTGCGGCCGCTGGTGAACCGCGCACTGGAAGGGGCGGCGCGACGTACCACGAGCGAGCGCATCCTGCGTGTGGTGCGCGAGCATGCGCTGGCGCTGCGTGATGCCAAGCAGGCGTTGGGGGACCGCAGCAGCGACGATGAGCTCGAGGCCGGCGCCATTGCCCTGCGCGCCGGACTCGACCGTCGCGCCCTCGAGATGGTGCGCAGCAGTCGCGCCAGGTCGCCGGTGGTCGTTCCCCTGGTGGTGCTCACCGACCTCGTGCGCCGCGGTGTACCGGCGGCCACCGCCCAGGAGGCGGTCGCCACGCTTGGCCGTGCCCCGCGTGCCGACGACACCCTGCTGGGGCTGCAGGCCACGGTGGCCAAGAACGCGCAGCGCGGTCCCGGGATGGCTGTCGACGCCCTGAATCGTTACGTTAAGGCCGTGGTAGTGACGGCGCCCGAAGCGGCGGCGTCCACATCTTCCGACCGCAAACCGGTCCGCCCACCCACCCCGTGACGCCTCGCCGCCGTTCCATCCGCGCGTCGCGCTGCCGCTCCCTGCCGAGCAGCGGATGGGTCATGCCGTGTGCGCTGCTGGCCGTCGGTAGCCCTGCCGAGCGGCTGCTGGCGCAGGTGCGGGGCGATGCCCCGATGGTGCCCGCCGCCACCATCGGTCCGGTCACCGATGCCCCCACCTTTTCGGTGCTCGGACTGGCGTCGCTCCCCGATGGCGGCGGCAGCGCGCTGTCGCAGCGCAACGATGTCTGGCTGGGCGCCACGCAGGCCGTGGGTCGACTGGGCCCCGTGCGCTTCGCGGCGCTGGCCAGCGGCAACGTGCGCGTGGAAGACGGCTTCTCGAATGGCCCCAACGCGCAGGGGCTGCTCACGCTGCGCGCACGGGCCCGAGTGGGTGAGAACCGGCTGTGGAGCGCGGTGAGCTACGGCCGTTCGGCGTTCAACGGCAATCCTTCGGCGGGGCTCTACAACGACGCGCTCATGCCGTCGCCACGCGGCGGCAGCGACGTGGGCATCATGACGGCCGTTTCGAGTGCCATGTCCAGCGACACCACCGTGACCCGGCGCGTGGATGCAGGACAGCTGGCGCGACTCGAGGCGGGCATGGTCACCACGTACGCGGGCGTGGAGTTCGCCTTCGGCATGTCGTTCGAGCGTGCCACGCGTGTCACCACGCAAACCATGACACTCGATGTGCCGCGGGTGTCCATGAGCGTGCCATCCAGTGCGGGCGAGGTGATCAACACGGCCTCCCTGCGCACCATGCAGCGGCGCGATGTGGCCACCGGCATTGCGTCGGTGGGCTTCAACACCGGCCAGACGCAGTGGCTCATGTCGGTCACCGCCCCCGTGGCAAGCTGGGTGAACAACGACGCGCTCGCGCCACGCGCGCAGGCAGTGCCCACCGTGGCCTCGCTGGCCGTGGTGCAGCCCATCACCGGCTGGCTGTCGCTGGTGGGCGCCGCCGCCACCAACCCGGCCACGCTGGGCGGGGCGATGCTGCGCGACGAGCTGCGCGATCGCCACCGGTCGCGACTCTCCCCGGTGGTGGCGCTGGGGGTGCGGCTGTCGCGTTTGCCGTGGCGCGACCACGACGGTACGCCCACCGGCATTCTCGCCTTCGAAACGCGCACGTTGGGCGTGGTGGACAGTGCGTCACTCGAGCAGGTGGACCATGGCCCCGAAGACAGCGCCATGGCCACGCGCGACACGCTGCGCGTGGTGTTGCTGGTGGACGCGCCGCGCGCCGAAAGCGTGGAGCTCATGGGCGACGCCACGCAGTGGAGCGTGACGCGCCTGCGCCGCCTGCCCAATGGTCGCTGGCGCGCCGAGCTCAAGCTGCCCCCGGGCGCGCATCGTGTGGCGGTACGCGCCGACGGCGGCGCCTGGATTGCGCCGCCGGGGCTCCCCATTGGCAACGACGAGTTCGGCAGTCCCGTGGGGCTGCTGATCGTGCGGCGGTGAGGGGGAGGCGAGGCGGCGGGGGCGTGTGTGCGCCGAAAAGCAAACAGCAGACGGCAGACGGCAGGAACAACAGTGGGCAGTACGGCAGGGATGTGGTCGAACAAAACGGGCGCCACTGCTTCGCAGGGCGCCCGATTTCCTTTGCGGTGGGGACATCGGCGGCGGCGCGCAGCGCACGCCGCCGTGTTGTTCTTCCGCATTCCTGCGTACTGCGTGCTGTAGTTCCTGCCGTCTGCCGTCTGGCGGGTTGCTCGCTGGCGCAGACTCACGCCGCCCCGCCGCCCCGCCTCACCGTCCCGGTCTCACGCGTATCCGCTGTGTGGTCGAATCGGTGATGCCGGCGCCGCTCACCATGAGCGTAAGCTGATACTCGCCCGCCGGCACGCTGGGGAAATTGAAGGAGAGGCTGCGTCCCGCCCCGCCATCGGGGCGCCCGTTGTCGTTGTACTTGATGGACACGGGCGTGAGCGTCTTCGAAAGGCCAACGGAGGCGCCGAGCTTCTGCATGAAGCTCGCGCCGAGACGCGTGGTGCGGAGCGACACCTGCAGCGGCGCGTCCGGCGAGGCCGGTCGGTAGCTCTCCCAATAGATACCGATCTGCGTACCACCTTCGATGTCGAGCGAGCCATACGCCTGCCCCGCATTGCGCTCGAGGCTGGGCGTCGGTGATGGGTCACCGCGCTGCAGCAGCAGAAAATCGGAGAGGCGCACCTCCCCCGTGAGCGGCTGCACCGTGGTGCGCACCCGCGCCGCACGCTTGCCCACCGGCGCCAGCACCTCGAGGCTCGCCATGGCCTGACTCGTGAGCGGCACCAGCAGCGCCCCGTTGGCGCCGGCGCTGTCCCTGGTCACCGTGCGCGCGGCGGTGCCATCGAGGCGATCCACCGTGAGTCCCGCCGTGTACGGCGCGCGTCCCATTTCGAGTTCACGCATGAGCCGGTAACCACCTGCCAGCAGCGTGGTGTCGCCTCGGCGGAAACGCGCGAACTGGTGGGGCAGCGCCCCGTAGCCCGCCGCGTAGCGCGTGCTGTAGCGCATGCGCGCCTTCTTGCGCCGCGGATCCCAGTCGGCCGGTGTGGAGGTGAGCGGGTTCTCGATCGCCTCCACCGTGGGCATGAAGTCGTAGCTGGGCGTGGGCTCGTGCCCGATCACCTGCGGCGGGCGCGGGTCGGCCACGCCACCGTTCTGCACCGACCACGCCGTGGGCCAGCCGTAGCGCACCTGCGACTCGAGCAGGTCGTCGCCCCACTGCAGGTCGTACGGAATACGCCCCAGCGCGTGCACCCGCGACATGGTGCGCCGCGCGTAGAACTCGTTGCGCAGGTCGTTCCCCGGCAGCATCCAGAGCGGCTGCGCAAGACGGAAAATGCGCTCGTTGCGCGCACGGCGACCCTCGCACCCCAGCGCCTTGTAGTTCGCGTGCTGGAACGGGTCGAGCCACATGGTGATATCGGTCCATTCACATCGCTGGTCGGCGGGCATGGCGGTGAGGGCCCGTTCGAAGGCCTGTCCGCTGGCGACATGCTGGTTGGCGTTGTGCAGCGCCAGTCCGCGCAGCGCCTGACACCACCACTCGGTACCGCCGCAGGCGCGCGCCGCCACGAGCGCGGTGTCCACGAAGCCGCCCTCGATGGCATAGCGCACGCGCATGCCGCTCACCCAATCATCCTTGGGGTCCGCAGCCTGCGCGCGCCCCAGCAGCTCCATCAGCTGCTCACGCTCCAGCTTCGCATCGGCGCGCTCGGCCGGCGGCGGCACATCGCCGTTGTTGTTCCAGTAGCAGATGCGTCCCAGCGGCACTTCACAGGTGGCATCGGCGCCGCCGTTGTAGAAGCGCAGCCCCAACCGATGGTTGCGCTCGAAGGCATCCTGCAGCCCGCGCGCCTGCGACCCCACCGCGCCGACACTGCTCGCCGAGCCACGCAGCGGATCACGCGACGGCGCCGGGCGGACGCTGTCGGCGGCGGCGGGTGGCGTGTTGTTGGCCTGGGCCACGGCCGAACGCGCCGTGCCGGCGCCCGCCACGAGGGCAAGCACCGGCAGCACCCGGTGAAGCAGACGGAGACGGGTGCGTCGCACGCCGCTGGCGCGATGCGATCCTGTGGTGAACGCGAGCTGATCCACGTGACTGTCCGGAGAAAGTGTCTGCCGCTGCAGAACGTACTACATGCAACCTACCGACCCGACGCCAGCACCGGGATCACGCGGCGCCTCGTCAGAAGCGCAGCTTCACACCCGCCGTCAGCGCCCAGTTGTGCGCCAGGTTGCCCTCGGCGCGAAACCCGATGGCGTCTTCCGAGTTGAACCGGCCAATCCAATCCTTCGCCTGGACGCGGACCAGCAACCCGTCGGACACCCCTACATCCACCCCTACACCGGCGGTGTACGCGACGTTCGTGGCGCGGGTCTCGAAGACGCTCGCCCTGATGTCGTTGGTCATGCCGCCAATGCCGCCCTGCACGAACGGGGCGATACCCCTGGAACGACCGGCAAGGCCGCCAAGTTCGAGCGCCGCATCGTACATCCAGATAGTGGCCGACCCCACATTGACACCGCCGAACAGCGGCAACCCGATGCGCAGGTCCCCGGAGGCGTAGGCCAGATTACCCACCAGCGACACGCCACGGGTGAGCGGAATGCCCCCCTGCACCCCCAGCATGGGGGCATTGGTGGCGGCAATGTTGGTACCCACCGGCCCGTCATACCAGTTGCCGGTGAGCAGCACGCCGGCGTACGGGGTAAGGTGCGCGCCCACGCCGGTCTGCGCGTCAAGGGCCGAGCCGGTGAGGAAAATGGTGGCGGCCGCGGTGCCGGCCGCGAAGCGAACGAACGAGAACGTCATGGGGACTCCGAATTGAGTGACCCCCCCAACGACTTGCACGGGCGGCACCATCGGCGGCACCCACACAAACTGTTGAGCAGCAGCGCCTTGCGAACACTGGAACGAATCGAACGTCCTCTGAAGAGGACACTCCGGCGATCATGCCGAGGGCGCTCAGGCTGCCTTTTCCCGCTTCCGCACCCGGATGTTCAGCATCTCCACCAGGACCGAGAAGGCCATCGCGGCGTACGTGTAGCCCTTGGGGATGTGCTGCCCCATCCCCTCGGCCACCAGGTTGGTGCCGATCAGCACGAGGAACGCCAGCGCCAGCATCTTCACCGTGGGATGGCGATCCACGAAGTCGCTGATGGGGCGCGCCGCGACGAGCATTACCGCCAGCGCCACCACATTGGCGAGAATCATGATGCTCACCTCGTCGGCCATGCCCACCGCGGTGATCACGGAGTCGAGCGAGAAGACGATGTCGAGCACCATGATCTGGGCGATGGTGGTCCAGAGCGAGCGGACGGCGCGGGCGGCCTGCTCCTGCTCCTCGTCGGGTCCTTCCAGCTTGTGATGGATCTCCATGGTGGCCTTGCCGATCAGGAAGAGGCCACCGAGCAGCAGGATGAGATCGCGCCCCGAGATGTCGTGCCCCAGCACCGCGAAGAGCGGCCGCGTGAGTTGCATGACCCAGGTGATGCTGAGCAGCAGCAGGATGCGCGTAACGAACGCCCCCGCCAGCCCCAGCGAACGGGCCTTGGGCTGCTCCTCCGGCGGCAACTTGCCGGAGAGAATGGAGATGAAAATGATGTTGTCGATGCCGAGTACGATCTCGAGCACCGACAGCGTGAGCAGGGAAATCCACGCCTGCGTATCGGAAATCCAATCGAACATGTGCGAACAGTCGTCAGGTCAGGTGGTCAGGGCAATCGGACGGCGAGCTCACGCCCGCCAGATGGCCCCCGTTAGTTTTCGCGCGATATGACTGGTGAATCGAACTCAGCTCCGACGGGGCGCCCCGCCGTCGTGCTGCTCTCCGGCGGGCTCGACTCCACCACGGTGCTGGCCGTGGCGAAGCGGGAAGGATACACGCCGCACGCCATGACCTTCCGGTACGGCCAGCGGCATTCGGTGGAGATTGAAGCGGCTCGGCGGGTGGCTTCCGCCATGGGGGTGGTGCATCACGTCGTGGTGGACATTGACCTGCGGCAGTGGGGCGGCTCGGCGCTCACCGCCGACGTGGCCGTGCCCAAGGACCGCGATGTGGACCAGACGGCCAACGAGATTCCGGTCACGTACGTGCCAGCACGCAACACGATTTTCCTGTCGTTCGCGTTGGCGTGGGCGGAGGTGCTGGGGGCGGATGCCATCTTCATTGGCGTCAACGCGCTCGACTACTCGGGCTACCCCGATTGCCGCCCCGAGTACGTGGCCGCCTTCGAGCACATGGCCAACCTCGCCACGGCAGCGGGCGTGCAGGGCACGTCACGGCTGCGCATCCACGCGCCGCTCCAGCATCTCACCAAGGCCCAGATCGTGGCCCTCGGCCACAGCCTGGGGGTGGACTACAGCCTCACCACGAGTTGCTACGACCCCGCAGCGGACGGTACCGCCTGTGGGCATTGCGACGCCTGCCAGCTGCGGCTGCGCGGCTTTGCCGACGCCGGCGCGCGCGACCCCATCGCCTACGCGAGCTGACGGTGGCGTACACGGTCAAGGAGTGTTTCTACACCCTGCAGGGCGAAGGGGTGAACGCCGGGCGGGCGGCGGTGTTTTGCCGCTTTTCGGGGTGCAATCTCTGGACGGGGCGCGAGGCCGATCGCGAGCAGGCGGTGTGCACCTTCTGCGATACCGATTTCGTGGGGGTGGGCCCCGATGGGGGCAAGTTCAGCACGGCCAAGGAGTTGGCGGCCTTCGTGAGGAGCCGGTGGCCGGCCGATGCGCCCGCCGACGTGAGGCCGTTCGTGGTGTGCACCGGGGGCGAGCCGCTGCTGCAGCTGGATGCCGAGGCGGTGGCAGCGCTGCACGCCGTGGGGTTCGAGGTGGCGGTCGAGACCAACGGCACGCAGCCGGCGCCCGATGGGCTCGACTGGGTGTGCGTGAGTCCCAAGGCCAACGCCCCGGTGGTGCTCACCACCGGGGACGAGCTCAAGCTGGTGTACCCGCAGCCGCTGGCCATGCCCGAGCGGTTCGAGGGGTTGGCGTTTCGCCACTTTCTGCTGCAGCCCATGGACGGGCCGGACCAGGCGGCCAATACTCGCGCCGCGCTGGCATACTGCCTGGCGCACCCGCAGTGGAGGCTGAGCGTGCAGACGCACAAGGTGGTGGGGATTCGGTAGGGATGGCTGACCACTGGGAACTCCAACTATGAACTGCGAACTCCCCGGCAGATCGCGTGAGTCAGGGGGAGTTTCCAGTACGGAGTTCTAGTTTCTGGTTTTCAGATAGTTCACAACTGAGGCACCTCTGGTGTGCGCTCCCGTGCCCGCCACGTAACGCGACAGTCTGGTGCATTCCCGCCCTCGTGCATAGTTTGCCTCGGTTCCTCTCTGGCGGGGCGCACCATTGCCCCCCGCTCACTTCGTCCGCAGCGCCATGACGCCACGTCTTCGACATCTGCTCCCCGTGCTCGCCGCCGCGCTCGTCGCGACGTCGTCGGCGCAGGCACAGAATGCCGGCGGGGTGCCGCTCGAATCGAAGAAGCCGTTTGCCGCCTTCAGCGCCTCCGCCGAGCGGATGCGCGACAGCATCGTGTCCAAGGCACGTGGGAGTGTGGGCACACGCTACAAGCTGGGTGGCACCAAGCCTGGTGTCGGTCTCGACTGCAGCGGCCTTGTTCGCTACGCCATGAGCGTGCTCGACGTGGTGCTGCCGCGCACCGCGCAGGGGCAAGCCGGCGTGGGCGCCGAGGTTCCCAAGGATGTGGCGGCGCTCAAGCCCGGTGACGTGCTCACCTTTGGTCGTGGCTCCCGCATCTCGCATGTGGGGATCTACGTGGGCGACGGCAAGATGATTCACGCCAGCACCTCCAAGCGCCGCGTCATCGAGACCGCCATCAACAAGCGCAACCCGCTCATACGTCAGTGGAAGGGCGTGCGCCGGTTCGTCGACACCAACACGGCACAGTTGCGCGACAGTATGCTGGCGATGGCGGACTCGCTGCGCTGAGGTCGTTCGCGGCCCATTGGGGGTGGTACGCGGCGCGCCTTCGGCGTGCCGCTTTTTTGTTGACAAGGGAGGAAGCAGGGGGAAGGGGATCAGGGGGAAGGAGGCCGTCGCGATCTTCCCCCTGAACGTCTTCCCCCTGCCCCCTCCCTTGTCATCGAAGGCCGCGCCGCAGGCGCGGCCGTACCTTTCCCCCGTTGCGCCACGCCGCCACAGTGCACACCGTTGCGGCAGTGCCCGTACACACGGGCATCCCGCCTCTACCGGAGATCCCTCCCGATGCAGCAACTGACCCGTCCGTGGCGGCGCGTGTGGCTCGTGGCCGCGCTCGCCCTCCCCGCTACGCTCGCCCCGTCATCGCCCCTGCTGGCGCAGGGCGCGCCGCCCAAGGATCGCCTCACCATTGCCGACTACTTCAACTGGGAAGATGTCGCCAATCCCGCGCTCTCTCCTGATGGCCGGCAGGTGCTGTACACGCGCACATGGATTGACCAGCTGAACGACCGGCGCGAGTCGTCGGTGTGGATCATGAACGCCGACGGCACGAAGAACCGCTTCCTCGTGAAGGGGTCGGACGCCCGCTGGAGCCCCGACGGCACACGCATCGCCTACGTGGCCCCGGGTGAACCGGGGGGCGCGCAGCTGTGGGTGCGCTACATGGACGCCGAAGGCGCCACCACGCAGATCACGCGACTGACTGAATCGCCGAGCGAAGTCGAGTGGAGCCCCGACGGCAAGTCCATCGCCTTCGGCATGCTCGTACGGCAGAGCGACGAGTGGCGTATTGCCATGCCCGCCGCGCCACGTGGCGCGAAGTGGGTGGAACCGCCGCGCGTGGTGACCAAGGTGCGCTACCGCGCCGACCGGCAGGGCTTTCTGGAGAACGGGCTGCGTCAGCTGTTCACCGTGCCCGCCGATGGCGGCACGCCACGCCAGATCACCAGCGGCGAATGGCCCGCCAACGGCAACAGCTGGACGCCCGACGGCAAGGCGCTGCTCTTCACCTCCAACCGCGTGGCCGACGCCGAGTACACCTGGCGCCAGAGCGACATCTACAAGGTGGACGTGGCCAGCGGTGCCGTGACGCAGCTGACGAAGCGCAACGGCCCCGACGGCAGCCCCCTGCCCAGCCCCGATGGCCGCTTCATCGCCTACACCGGGTACGACAGCACCGACGCCACCTGGAAGGATGCGGCGCTGTACGTGATGGATGCCGACGGCAGCAACCCGCGCGCGCTCACCGAAAAGCTCGATCGCTCGCCGGCCGGCATGATGTGGGCGCCTGATGCCTCGGGCGTGTACTTCAACGCCGAAAACGAAGGCGCCCGCAACCTGTACTTCGCGTCGCTCAAGGGCGACGTGCGTCAGGTGACCAAGGGGGCGCAGGTCCTCACCGTGAGCGACCTCGGCAAGTCGTTCCTCGCCGTGGGCACCATGAGCACCGCCTCGCGCCCCACCGATATCGTGGCGTTCGACGTGCGCACCCCGGCGCCGCGCTGGCTCACCGACGTGAACGGCGACGTGCTGGCCGGCAAGCAGCTCGCGACCACCGAGGAGGTGTGGTACACCTCGGTCGACGGCTACAAGATCCAGGGGTGGATCGTGAAGCCTGCCGACTTCGATCCGAAGAAGAAGTACCCGCTCATGCTCGAGATTCATGGCGGCCCGCACAGCATGTACAACGTGGGCTTCAGCTTCGCGCGCCAGGATCACGCGGCCAACGGATATCTCATCCTGTACACCAATCCGCGCGGCAGCACCGGCTACGGCAGCGCCTTCGGCAACGCCATCAAGAACGCGTATCCCGGCAAGGACTACAACGATCTCATGGCCGGCGTGGATACGGTCATCAACCGCGGCTACGTGGACAGCAACCGCCTGTACGTCTTCGGCTGCTCGGGCGGCGGCGTACTCACCAGCTGGATCGTGGGGCACACGAACCGCTTCGCCGCGGCGAGCGCCAACTGCCCGGTCACGAACTGGCTGAGCTTCGTCGGCACCACCGACGGCTCCAGCTGGTACTACAACTTCGCCAAGTATCCGTGGGATGACCCGAGCGAGCACCTCAAGCGCTCGCCGCTCATGTACGTGGGCAACGTGAAGACACCCACGATGCTCATGACGGGGGTGAACGACCTGCGCACCCCCATGGGACAGACCGAGGAATACTACGAGGCGCTCAAGATCCGCAAAGTGCCCACCGCGATGATCCGCTTCAACAATGAATGGCACGGCACGAGCTCGACCCCGTCCAACTTCCTGCGCACGCAGCTCTATCTGCGCAGCTGGTTCGAGAAGTACACCCAGCCGCCGGCGGCGAAGGTCACGCAGGAGTGACGTCGTGGTGAACAGCAGGAGCCGGGGTGAGTGATCTGCTTTTCCGGGGGCGCGGCGCCGATGTTGGCGTGCGCGCCCCCGCGTGGCGAGTCCGACTTGCGGGGGCGCTGCTGGGGCTGTTCCTCATGGAGCTGCTCTGGTCGCTCGGGGTGCTGTCGCTGCTGGGCGTGGGTGGTCTCACGACCCGCGCCGTGTTCCTGCTTGGCGGGGCATTGCTTGCCACCTCGGCCTGGGGGGCGTGGCTCTGGACGGCCACGGTGGGCGTGGTGCTGGTGCATGGCGTCGTGGCGTACACCCCGCTGGCGAGCACCCTTTTTCAGCAGTTCGTGCGGCGTGACACACCGCTGGCCGGCGCCCCGCCCGATGCCGTGGTCGTCTTCTCCGGCACCGTGACGCCGGAAGGGCGCGTCATGGGGCAGGCCCTGGAGCGGCTGCTGTCCGGCGTGAGCGAGGCCAAACGCCGCGCCATTCCCACCCTCGCGCTCTCCGTGGTGGGCAACGAGCGCGACGCCAGCATTCCCAATTCGGAGCGCGACCAGCGGGAGCTGGTGGGCGCCTTTGCCCCGGAGCTGCAGCTAAAGTTCGTGTACAACGTGCAGAGCTCGCGCGACGAGGCACTGGCCTTCACGGCATTGGCGCGCACGCATCGCTGGCGTCGCGTGGTCGCCGTCACGTCGGCCTCGCACACCCGCCGCGCCTGTGCCGCCCTCGAGCATGAGGGGATGGCCGTGGAGTGCCTGCCGGCCGTTTCCCGCAGCTATGCTCCCTCGCGGCTGGAGAGCGCCAGCGACCGCCGCGCCGCCTTCCGCGAGGTCCTCCATGAAACGGCGGCCTCCCTGCTCTACCGCGCGCGGGGTTGGATGTAGCCTTGGCGTGTCAGCGCCGGCCCGGCTCATGAGAGGTGATTCACCTCACAGGCCGAGGCGCGTTTTGTGACAGAAGGCACTTTCAGGTGGGAGCCGCGCCCGGTACGTTCTTCCGAACAACGGCTTTACTCTCCAACCCGTCAATCATGCACCGCTTCCGTCTTCGCCAGCGCGCCTCCGCCGCTGCGGTGTTTCTCTCCGCGCTGATCCTCGGCGCCTGCGCCGACACCGCGTCCCGTGCGCGCGCCGACTCCCTGGCCGCCGAGCTGGCGTCAGCTGCCGCGGAGCGTGACTCCCTGCAGGGGCTCGTGGCCGGCTCCGTGGCCGAAAAGGACCGGGCGCTCGCACAGGTGGTCGAAGCGTCCAAGTTCGCCGACCAGGTGGACGCCGAGCTGCGCCTCGTGCGCGGCATCAGCTCCAAGGTGGGGGTCACCACCAGCGACGAATCGGGGAAGACCGAGGCGGTCGCCGCCCAGAAGGACATCCTCGATCGTCTCACGCAGATGCGCCAGCGGCTGAATGCCCGCCAGGCCCAGGTGCGGGCGCTCCTCGACACGCTGCGCACCATGCGTGCCGACTCGACCGCCGCCGCCACGCTGCTGGCCGATCTCAACGCGCGCCTCGAGCAGCGCGACAAGGAGATCGGGGTGTTTCAGGAGGAAATCCGGTCGCTGCGCACCGCCAATGAACAGCTGACCGTCGAAAAGGCCGTACTCACGGACACCGTCAAGGCGATGGACGTGCGGGAGAACCGTGTGTTCTACGTCGTGGGCACACGCCGCCAGCTGCTCGCCGACGGCGTGGTGACCGAAGAGGGTGGCTCGCGCGGACTGCTCATCGTCAAGCTTGGGAAGACGCTGGTGCCGGCCCGCTCCCTCAACGAAGCGCGGTTTACTCGCGCCGATCGCCGTGAGGTGCTCACCATTCCACTGCCGCGCAACGACCGCCCCTATCGCATCGTGTCCCGCCATGACGCCGGACTCATTGAAGCGGCAAAGAAGGAGAAGGACGGTTCGTTCCGCGGGGAGAACATCCGCATCACCGATCCGGCCAAGTTCTGGGGCGCCTCGCGTTACCTCATCATTACCGAGAAGTAAGCTCAAGGTGGGGCCGCGCCTTGGGCACGGCCTGTCGGTGACAAGAGAGGGAGCAGGGAGCAGGGGGCGAGGTGGAAGGGGGGACTCCTTCGGCTTCGCCCCCTTCCGCATGCCCCCGTGCCCTTCCCCCTCATCACCTTCCGCCGGCCCCCTGCCGTGAAAACCGTCTACCCACCAGCAGCAACACGGCACTGACCGCGGTCCAGTACGCTCCGCGCTGGAGGAGCGGGGCCCACGCCACCACACCATCGATGAGCAGGGGGGGCGTTTCCGCGAAGCGCACCCACCAGGCGCTCACGCCGTGACGGTCCAGCACTACGGCCACGACCCAGCCGGTGATGAGCAGCAGGTGCGCCGCCACCTTGTGGTCGAGCAGCAGGTGCACCGCGAGCGACAGCAGCGTGAGCTGCGCAAAGGGGAGCCAGAGCACGAACAGGCTCCAGGCCATCCAGTGGGCAAACCACGAGTCACCGTGCGGCGTGGCGGCACCGCCGCGGAATGCCGCCACCAGCAGCGCCGCCACGGCCAGCGGCAGCACGATGCGCCGCTGCGCCAGCAACAGCCCCTGCACGCGCCCCAGCAGCAGTGCCGTACGCGATACCGGCAGGGCGGCCACCACCTCGTGCACGCCCACATCGCGATCGCGCCACACGAGTTCGCCGGCATACACGGTGGCCAGCAGGATGAGAAAGAGGCGTGCGTGCTCGCTCACCAGAAGTAGCACGGCCACGAAGGGCGGTTCGCCCGCGGTGCTCGTGATGGGCCGCGCCGCCGCGTTGGCCGTGGCGTTGAGTACCGCCAGCACACTGACAATGCGCCAGCCGCCGTCGTGCACCATCCACGAGGCCGTGAAGTGGCGCAGCGAGGCGAGGGCCGACGTGGCACGTGAGAGGGCGCGTGTGGCATGGGCATCGCGCGTTGTCGACTCCGCACGTACCGGTTCGGTGAACGCCAGCGCGGCGTGGCGCCGCAGCACCAGCAGCAGCAGCGCCAGCGAGAGGGCGCTCCACAGCAGGCGGTTGGCAGCGATCACGCCGCTCCACGGCACCACGTCCGCCGTGCGCGCCGCGTCGCTCCAACCGCGTGTGGCCACCAGCACCGGTGCATTGCCAAAGGGGTCCAGCAGTGCGCCCACCGTGGCGACCGCCGGCTGCGCCGCCAGCGCCAGCGCCAGTTGCCAGAGCCCCACCAGCGCCAGTGCCGCCGCCAGCACCCCCAGCACGCGCCGCGTAACCAGCGCGGCACTCGCCAGCAGGGTGGTGACCGTGAGCATGGTGGGGAGCGTGATGAGCAGATAGGCACGCGCGCTCCCCTGCACCGCGGCCCCCACGGCGCCGCCGGCGAACAGGGTTCCCACCACCACCCCCAGCGGCATGGCGGCATAGACCGCCAGCATCACCACCAGCGCCGCTGCCAGCCGTGCCAGAAACCAGGTGCGCGCATCGAGACCGCTCGTGGCCACGAGCGCCCGCGTGCGCTGCGCTTCGTCGCGCAGCATGGCGGTGGTGGCAATCATGGTGGTGATCACCTGGCCGAACGCGGTGAGACCACCAAATGCGAGCAGCAGCGCCCAGGGGGCGGTGCGCGGAACGGCGCCGCGGTTGCCAACCAGCTCCACGGCGCTGGACGACGCATACCCCAGCGCGAGCAGAAAAAAGACGAGCGCGTAGAGCGTGGTGAGCGGCTCGCGCTGCTGCGCCTGCACCTCGAACGAGAGTACGGCGCGAAAGTGCGCCCATCGCCGCAGCCCCCACGTACGGGTGCGCTTCATGGGCGCCGCCTCAGAGATGCGGAAGCTCCCGGTCACCCACGTCGCCACCACGCTGGTGCCACTCGAGCTCCTCACGCGTGAGCGGACGAATGGCCAGGTCCACCGCCAGCCACGTGGTCTTGGCGAATGGATAACAGAGCAGGCACCCCGCCAGCATGAGGGCGCCGGTTACGTACGTGAGCAGATCCCAGGGGGGATCGGGCCACGTGAACGCCACGAAGGCGCACACACACACGAAAAGAATGAGTTCGACCGCGATGAGGTTGAACAGGTAGGCGCCAACGAAGTAGTCGGCTTCTCCGCGCTCCATGCGCAACCCGCAACCGGGGCAGTTGGTCTTGAGCTGAAAGAAGGAGGCGAAGATGCGACCACCACCGCAGTGCGGGCAACGCAGCCGCAGCGCCCGTGTCATGAGCTGCATGACCGAGGCGCGCGGCAGGTCGAGCGCCAGCGTGGCTGTCATCGCGGCGGCAGCGTAGCGAGAAACTCGCGCAAGTACGCCCCCCAGACGCGCGGGAGCGAATGCGTGCCATGGCCGCGCGTCTCCGGCCCTATGGGCAGCATGATGTAGCGGGTCTTCGGCATGCGCGCCGCCAGCGCCTCGGCGAGCCCCAGCTCGGGGGGATTCACCTGATCATCGGCGGAGTTGATGAAGAGCGCCGGCGCGCTGATGCGGGCCAGATGCGGCGACGGGTCGTAGTCGCGCGAGGCATCGAACTGGTACAGGAAATCGTTGGCGTCGGTGCTGCGCATGCGGGCGTCGAGGTAGGCGCGAATGACCGAATCGGCGCGGTCGCGCGTGGGCGCCTGCGCCTGCTGCACGAGCGGCGCACTCGACATGATGTACAGCATCATCTGCGCCGCCCGCAGTCCCGGCGGCTGGCTGGTGTAGTTGCCGCCGTTCCAGGCCGGATCGGCGCGAATCGCGTCCATGGCCATCGTGCGGATCATGCGGTTGCGGCCGGCAATCTGCGTGGGCACGCAGGCAAACGGCGCCAGCCCGTCCATGAAGGTGGGATAGCTGTACCCCCACATCCACCCGTGCATGCACCCCATGGACGTGCCCATGATGAGGCGCAGGTGGTTCACCCCCAGATGTTCGGTGACCAGCTTGTGCTGCGCCGCCACCATGTCGGCGTAGCCGTACCGGGGGAACGCCGCCTTAAGCCCGCTGCTGGGCTTGCTTGACCCGCCGTGACCAATGCCGTCGGGGAGAATGATGTAGTAGCGGCTGCTGTCGAGCAGCTGCCCGGGCCCGAACAGCTCTCCCGCGTAGCTGGCAGAAAGGAAGCCGCGCCCGCTGCCACCGGTGCCGTGCAGAATGAGCACGGCGTTGCGCACCACCCCGCCGCCGTCGCGTTGCGGACGTCCCAGGGTCGTGTAATGCAGCGTGAGTTCGGGGAGGGTGTCCCCCGTCTGAAACACGAAGTTCCGCACCTTGTAGTCCCCCTGGGTGCCAGCCTGGGACCAGACGGAGGCCGGCTGCGCACCAAGCGGCCGCGCAGCGAGGGAGGCGGAAACGGCGAGCGCGGAAACGGCGAGCGCCGTGAGGACGAGCTCGCGCCGCGAAATCGGGGATTGGGTGCGTGGCATAATCCGGAAGATACCGAAACGCGCGGGCGTTGCAGTACCAACGCGCTACCCCGGATACAGATTGTAACGGTGGCGCAATGTCTGCGGTGCTTGCCTTCCGGTCCCTCCTCTGTAGCTTCGCTCGCTGTGAGTGCCACCAAGGTCTGCCCCCAGTGCGGGGCCGAATACGACGAGACCATCGGGGTCTGTTCGCTCGATGGTACCCCGCTGGTCCCGCAATCCGAAGCCAGCCTCATCGGCAAGATGGTGGGCGGCCGGTACCGCATCATCCAGCAGCTGGGTGAGGGCGGTATGGGACAGGTGTACCTGGCCGAGCATGTACGCATGAAGCGCAAGAGCGCCATCAAGATCATGCGACCGGCGCTGGTGCACGAACCGGAGTCGCTGCAGCGCTTTACGCGCGAAGCCGAGAATGCCTCGAAGATTTCGCACCCCAACGTCGCGAGCATCTTCGATTTCGGGGAAACCGACGAGGGGCTGGTGTACCTCGCCATGGAGTACATCGATGGGGAGGCGCTCTCGGCGCTGCTCAAGCGCGAGATCGCCATGCACCCCGTGGTGGGGGCCGACATCGTGGCGCAAGCCGCCGACGCGCTGCACGCCGCGCACGAGCTGGGGATCCTGCACCGCGACATCAAGCCCGACAACATCATGATCTCCAAGCGCCCCGACGGCACGTTCGTCGTGAAGCTGGTGGATTTCGGGATTGCGCGCACGATGGAGCGCGGCACGCAGCAGGTCACGCGTACGGGCTTCGCCGTGGGGACCCCCGAGTACATGTCGCCGGAGCAGCTGTCGGGCGATGTGCTGGACTCGCGCTCCGACCAGTACTCGCTGGCGCTGGTGGCGTTCATTGCGCTTACGGGGCACGAAGCGTTCGCCAACGCCTCGTCGAAGGAGTCGCTCATTGCCCGGCTCACGAGCCGGCCGCGCCGCCTCGATGAGGTGCGTGACGATCTCGACTGGCCGAACAGCATTCAGGCGGTGTTCGATCAGGCACTGGCTCCGGACCCCAGTGACCGCTATCCCTCGGTGGCGGAGTTCGGGGTGGCGCTGGCGAACGCCGTGGAGGAGATGACGCCCACGCAGACGGCCGAGATGTACCGGCATGCGCTGGGACAGCGCATGCTGAACGTGGCGTCGCGCACGCCGGCGGAGAACTCCGGTCTGCGCACACCGGCCAAGGCGGTCTCCACGCAGAAGACCAAGGCCCAGAAGGCGGAGGCCAAGCGCCGCAAGGATCCGGTGGCCGTGCGGCGCCGGCAGTCGATCTTTCCGTATCTCGTCATGGCGGGAGTGCTCGTCTACGGCGTGTGGTTCTACGGGTCGCAGCAGCCGTCGGGGCTGGCGCGTGAATTGGCCGACCAGATTGGGGCCATGGCCACCTCCGCCAGGGCAATCGCCGGAAACGTCACCGGCGGCAAGGCCGACAGTGCCGCGGCGGCAACGACGGCACCCGCGGCGTCCGCACCGCGGCGTCCGAAGAAGAAGGCTGCCGCCGACAGCACCACAGGCGCCGCCCCCGCCGCCGATTCAGAGGCGGCTCCGCGCGCGGACACGGCGGCGCCGGCGGTGGTGGCACCGGACACGACGGGGCAGGTGCGGCCTGAAGGCCGCTGACGGCGTAATGCGTAAAGGGTTGCCGCCCAACCACACCGCGTGGGGCGGTCAGATGGCAACGCTTTACTCCTAACGCGGTGCGCGCCACTTGCTACCACGCGTCCAGATCGTTCCAGTTGAGCCGCAAGGCCGGGGTGCGCGACTGACCGCTGCCCCGTTCAACGTTGAGGGTCGTGAGTCGTGACGTCGCGCACCAGATTTCGGTTATGCGCCTCTCCATCCTCGCCCTGCTCGCCGGCCTCGCGGTCTCCCCGGCGCTCTCAGCGCAATCCGCTGACAAGCACTTCTCCACCATGCCCCCGGCCCCTTGGCCGCCGGTGGCCACCTTCTCCATCCTCGGCTACGACCCGACCACGGGCGAAGTGGGAGGTGCCGTACAGAGCCGCGTCTTCTCGGTGGGCAACGGCGTGCTCTGGGGCGAAGCCGACGTGGGCGTGGTGGCGACGCAGGCCATCGTGGACGTGAGCTACGGCCCGCAGGCGCTCTCGCTGCTGCGTGGCGGGGCGAAGCCGGCTGACGTGGTGAAGCAGGTGTGGGAGCGTGATCCCGATCCACGCCCGGAGAACTGGACCAGGCAGGGGCGCCAGTTCGCCGTGATCGACGCGCGCGGCAACGTGGCCGCCTACACCGGCCCCAAGGCCAGCGAATGGGCTGGCGACAAGCAGGGCGCGTACTGCACGGCGCAGGGGAACATCCTTGCCGGCCCCGATGTGGTGAACGCCATGGTGAAGGCCTTCGAAACCACCGAGGGGCATCTGTCGCTGCGCCTGCTCGCTGCGCTCGAGGCCGGTCAGGCCGCCGGCGGCGACAAGCGTGGCATGCAGAGCGCCGCCATGCTCATCGTGAAGAAGAATGGCGGCGTGTGGCTCAACAACGATGTGGTGCTGCGCCTGCAGGTGGACGACAGCGCGGAGCCCATCAAGGAACTGCGGCGTCTGGTGGAGAAGGCCGCGACCATGCGGAGACCGCGGCGATGATCACGACGCACCTGAAGTCCCTCGCCCTGCTCGCAGCCGCCTGCATCTTCGGGCTCTTCTCCGGCGTGGCGTCGGCACAAACCACACAGCCACTGCCCGCCGCAACGAAGACCGAGTACGTGATGCTGGTCATCACCGACGGCCTGCGCTGGCAGGAAGTGTACCGCGGCGCCGACTCGACCCTCATGCGACGCAAGTACGTGAACGACACCACGGCGCTCAAGCGCGACTTCTGGCGTGACACGCCGCGGGCGCGACGCGAAACGCTGCTGCCGTTTCTGTGGGGCACCGTGGCGAAGCAGGGACAGCTCTTCGGTGACAGCGCCAGTGGGAGCGTCGCACAGATCGTGAATCGGTTCCGGTTCTCGTATCCCGGATACAGCGAAACCTTCACCGGCTTCGTGGACCCGCGCATCGACAGCAACGGCTATCCGCCCAATCCCAATACCACCGTCTTCGAGTGGCTCAACCGCGACCCGGCGCTCAAGGGGCAGGTGGTGGCGCACGCCACATGGAACGCGTTCCGGCGCATCATCAACACCGAGCGCAGCGGTGTGCCGGTTCATGACGGATGGGATCGCGGCGCACCGCCACGAGGCGACTCGGTGTCCACCTTGCTGCAGGCGCTCTACCGTACGCACACGCAGCTCTGGCCCGACGTGGCCCTCGACGCGCCCATGCATCAGGCCACGCTCGTCACCATGGCGCGGGGCCTGCCCAAGGTGCTCTTCGTGGGCTACGGCGAAACCGACGAGTACGCGCACAGCGGGCGCTACGACATGTACCTGCGCAGTGCGCAGCAGGTAGACCGCTTCCTCGCCGAGCTGTGGGCCACCGTGCAACGGGATCCGCGCACCCGCGACAAGGTGACGCTGCTCGTGACCACCGATCACGGCCGCGGCTGGGGCGCCGAGTGGAGCGATCACGGCGAGAAGGTCGAAGGCGCGCAGTACATCTGGAGCGCCGTGATCGGCCCCGACACCCCGGCACTCGGTGTGCGTCGCGACACCCCCACCCAGCAGGCGCAGATGGCCGCCACCATGGCCGCGCTGCTGGGTCGTGACTGGCGCAAGGCCGAGCCGCGGGCGGCGCCGGCCTTGCCAGTGTTCCGCTGATGGAAGCTCGGACGAGCTGTTCCTCGTTACCTACGGCAGCTTCACACCCGCCGACTGGAGTGACGTTTCGAGCGTCGGCAGGCCGCTCGACTTCACCCGCGCCACCGCGGCCTGCTGCGCGGCCAGCTCCTTGCGCAACGTGGCCAGCAGCGTGCGCTGCGTGGCCGACACGGCAAAGCTCGACCCGATCACGCCGTTGAGTGTGCCCAGGCGCCCCGAGAAGGACATGTCGGGGGCACCACTCGAGCCGCGATTTTCGTCTTCCATGTCGTCGGCTGGCGGTGCGGCGGCGCGCGCCGCCAGCTGCGCGGCGCGGCCGGCCATCCCCGAGCCGATCTCTCGCGTGAACGTGGCGAGCGTCTTCTCCACGGCGGCCAGCTGTGCGCGCAGCGCCGACGTGAGCTTGCCGCTGTCGGCGCTCGCGGCGGTCTTCACGCCGTTGAACTGACGCACCACGCTGTCGGCGCTGCTCTGCGCGTCGGTGACCTGCCGCTGGAACTTCACCACCTCCAGCCGGAAGGCGTCGAGCTGCTGCAGCTGTGCCACCGACATGGTCTGCTCAGGATCGGGGAGCAGCGTGATGCGACTCGTCAGCACCGTGGGGGCGCCGCTGGCAGGGGTAAGCACGAGGCGCGCTGTGTAGCTGCCCGGTGGTGCCGCGTACGTGCGTGCGCCGCCACCGAAACCACCACCAAACCCACCGAAGCCGCCGCCCTGCCCGCGCGCCGGGGCCGACGCGCCGGACACACTACCCGTGAGCGGTGCGCCCACGCGCATGTCCCACACCGGGCGATACAGCCCAGGCTTGCTCTCGGCCGGCAGTTCACGAATCACGCGCCCCGAGGCGTCCACGATCTCGAGCTTCGCCCGCGTGCCGTCGGCCACGCCATTCACCAGATAGGCGAGCCGCACCCCATGCTCCGGGTTCTGCCCCTCGAAGCCGGTGGAGCCCATCCCGGAGATGCGGCTGCCGTTGGGCTGGTAGGCAATCTCGGCGCGGGTGGGAAAAAGATAGGTCGACTCGGCGCGCTTGGCCGCCGCGAGATGCTCGAGCGGCGCGAGATCGTCGAGGATGTACACCCCGCGCCCGTGCGTGCCCACCACGAGATCGTTCCACCGCTCCTGGATGGCCAGATCCCACACCGGCACCCCGGCGGGCATGCCGCTCTGCAGTGGCGTCCACGTGGCGCCACCGTCGACCGTGAAGAAGACGCCGAACTCGGTGCCCACGAACAGCAGGCTGGCGGCACGGTGATGCTCGCGCAGCACCTGCACCGGTCCCAGCGCCGGCAAGTTGCCGGTAATGCTCGTCCAGGTGCGCCCGTAGTCGGTGCTCCGGTACACGTACGGCTTCATGTCGTTGCTGCGGTGCCCGTCGAAGGTGGCGTACACCGTGCCCTCGGCATGACGCGACAGCTGCACGCCGCTCACGTACGTGGTATCGGGCACTCCGGGAAAGCTCGTCACGCGCGTCCACGTGCGCCCGTCGTTCTGCGTGACCGCCACGACGCCATCATCGGTGCCCACCGCGAGCACACCGGAACGGCGCGGCGATTCGCTCATCGCGCTGATGTTGCCGAACGCCGCCGTGCCCTCGTGCAATCCCAGCGCATCGCGCGAGGGGACCGCGCCGCGCATGGGCAGCTGATTGCGGTTGATGTTGCGCGTGAGATCGGGGCTGATCGTCTTCCACGCATCGCCGCGATCGGTGCTCTTGAACACATGATTGGCGGCGAAGTACACCGTGCCCCCCGTGTGCCGTGACGGCACGATGGGCGCGCTCCAGTTGTAGCGGTGACGCTCCCCTTCGGGCTGCGGTGGCTTGATTCCCTTGGTCTGCCCCGTCTTGGCGTGGTAGCGCACGATGCCGCCGTTCTGCGACTCCGCATACACGACCGTGGGGTCGAAGACATCGGTTACATTGAAGAAGCCGTCGCCGCCCGCCATGCGCGACCAGTCGGCGTTGGTGGGACCGAAGCCGTTGCGCGTGCGATTGGGGCCGCCCCACGTCTGGTTGTCCTGCAGCCCGCCATACACGTGATAGAAGGGCCATTGGTCGTCCACGCTGAGCGCGTAGAACTGCGCGCCCACGATGTTCTCGACGTTGTACCAGCTCTTGCCGCGATCGTAGGTAATGTCCACGCCGCCGTCGTTCCCCATCACGTGATGATCGGGGTCCTCGGGGTTGATCCAGAGCGCATGATGATCGCTGTGCACGCCGCCCCCCGCCGCGTACGGACGCCAGGTCTTGCCGCCGTCGTACGATTCGGTGCTGCCCACGTTGAGGCGCACCACATGTTCGGCGTCGGTGGGGTCACAGCGCACCTGCGAGTAGTACCAGGCGGTGCCGTTGCTGCGGTCGGTCTGACGCCAGGTGGCGCCGGCGTCGTCGCTGCGGTAGAGCCCGTTGGCCGTCCCCTTCGCGTGCACACTCGCGTACACCGTGTTGGGACGCGAGCGGCACACCGCGAGGCCAATGCGCCCCGCGTCGCCCTCGGGGAGTCCCTTGGTGAGACGCGTCCACGTCTTGCCGGCGTCGGTGGTCTTCCAGATGCCGCTTTCGGGCCCGCTGGGCAGGAAGCCGTAGGCGCGACGCTCACGCTGGTACGACGCCGCGTACAGCACGTCGGGATTGGCGGGATCCATGATCACCTCGGTGAACCCCGTGTGTTCGGAGAGCGCCTTGGTGTTCGTCCACGTCGTGCCGCCATCGACCGTCTTGAAGAGGCCGCGTTCGCCCCCTGGTCCCCACAGCGGCCCCATGGCTGCCACGTACACCACATCGGGGTCGCGCGGATCGATCACGATGCGGCCAATGTGCTGCGACTTGGGCAGCATGGGCTTCGACCACGTCTTGCCGCCGTCGGTGCTCTTGAACACGCCGATGCCCCACGACGAGCTGCGCATGTTGTTCGCCTCGCCGCTCCCCACCCACACCACGTCACCGTTGGAGGGTGCCACCGCCACCGCCCCGATGCTCCCCACCCCGATGGAGTCGGAAACAGGTGCCCAGGTGAGTCCGGCGTTGCTGCTCTTCCAGATGCCGCCCGTCGCCACCGCCACATACAGCGTGGTGCCCAGCCGTCCACCGCGCACGGCGCGCGGCGCCTCGACCACGGCGATATCGGTGATGCGCCCACTCATGGAAGCGGGACCGATGTTGCGGAAGCGCAGCGCGCGCACGAGTGACGCGTCGCCGGCGTTGGTGCCGGCGGCGGTCTGCGCGACCAGCAATGACGGGGCCAGCAACAGACCGGCGGTGGCCAGCGCGAACGCACGGCCGCGGCCGGCGCGCGAGAGGGAGTGAGGCATGGCGGGAGGGCACAGGAGATGCCCGATCCACCGCGGACCGGGCCACCCCAAGTTTACGCGGCGGACCGGACCGCCGCTGTCATGCCCGTACGCGCCCCGTCAGCGATGCCCGTGGTCGGCCATGGCCTCGCCGCGCGCCAACATGAGGTGATGCATCGTGTGATGATCGCCGCTCGCCAGCAGACCAATGAAGCCCAGGCCGCGGATGCGCACCGCGCCCGACTCGGCGTCACCGCTGCGCGCGGTGACCACCAGCCGCACACCATCGGGAAGCTCGGTGCGCGCCATGCGTGGGCCGCCCATCATCTCCACCATGCCCGCGTGCGCTGCCGTCATGCGCTTGATGGCGGCAATCGTTTCGCCCGTACCACGCACGGTGAACACCGCCCCCCCGGCCACCGGGGCCGACGTTACGCGGCTCTGCAGCGTGACGAGATCCATGTCGCGCAGATGCAGCCGCAGTCGCTCGAGATTCACTTTCGACCAGTCGGTGGTCGGGTCGGCCTCCAGCAGTCGCACGATTTCGGCGATGGCGGCAAACGCCGCCTGACCCCCTTCGGTGGGAAGGGCGCGATCGGCGGCGCCCTGCGTATGCGCGAGCGCCTGGGCCGCGAGTGGAGTGGACGCCGCCAGCAACGCGGTAAGCGACAGCACACCCGCCGTGACGGCGGTGATACGAGCAGAGGTGGGGCGCATGGCAGACTGGGAAGCGAGGCAACGGTGGCTCGTGCAGACCGTGGAATCTGCCCCCAGAGGCCCCCGGCCACGAGTGGGGGAGGCGCTCGCCGCTCGCGACCAGCGAATGCCGGTCGGCGAGCGTAACCCGCATAGCCTGTGCACGGCCCCCCGGGCGCCGCGGCACGTTTCGCCCCACCCCGATCCAAAGCTGCCGATGCCCAGTCTCCGCCCCTGGCTCTCCGCCTCGCTGCTCTGCGCCGCCACCGCCCTGCCGCTTCGTGCGCAGGACGACGCGCCATCGTCCCGGCGTCAGGTCGTCCCCATGGATTCGGCCCGCGCACGGCTGCTTTATGTGAGCAATCGCCCCGACGATCACCCCGTGGCCGATTACGAACGGGCCATGAGGAGCAAGGCCGCCACCGACAGCATCTTCGCGGCCCGCGCCAAGGGGGTGCTCAAGTTCTCCAAGGTCACCTACAAGAGTCAGGCGGGCGGCATGACCATCCCCGCCTATCTGTTCGAGCCGCTCACCCCCAAGGGGCCCCGGCAACACGCGGCGTTGGTGTGGGTCCACGGCGGCGTGCACGGCAACATGGACCAGAACTACTGGCCTTTCATCCGGGAGGCGGTGCAGCGCGGCTACGCCATCATCACCCCCGACTACCGCGGCAGCACCGGCTTTGGGAAGGAGCACCACAACGCCATCGACTACGGCGGCATGGAAGTGGACGATGTGGAATCGGCGGCCGATATGCTCAAGGCGCTCCCGTATGTGAACCCCGACCGCCTCGGCGTGATGGGGTGGAGCCACGGCGGCTACATCACGTCGCTGCTGCTCACGCGTGAGGCCGAGGGCTCCCCCTTCAAGGCCGGCGCGGCCATCGTGCCCGTCACCAACCTGCTCTTCCGTCTGTCCTTCAAGGGCCCGTCGTACCAGCGCTCGTTCGCCACGCAGGCCGGTCTCAAGGGGCTCCCGTTCGAGAATCGGGCCGAGTACATCCGCCGGTCGCCGTACTATTGGGTGGACAGCCTCAAGTACCCGCTGCTGGTGCACGTGGCCACGAACGACGAGGACGTGAATTTCGAGGAGGCGCGCCCGCTCGTGGACGCGCTCCAGGCGCGGCAGCCCACGCTGGCCGAGACGAAGGTGTATGTGAACCCGACCCCCGGCCCGACGAGCGTGGGGCATACGTTCAGCCGCCGCGTAAATCGGCAGACGCTGGAGCGGGAGGACTCGCCGGAGCAGATCGACTCGTGGAACCGGGTGTGGGCGTTCTTCGAGCGGACGCTCAAGTAGGGCGGTGCGGCGGGCGCTGCGGCGGGCGCTCGTGAGGGCTGGAGGATTAGGGGGCAGGGAGCAGGGGGCGGGAGGCAGGAAGCAGGGGAAGGGATTGTCGTTTACCTGACGAGACTCATGCCGTGCAACTCGCCATGCACAGCGCCCGGTGTGGGCGACTGACCGCAACCCCGTTCAGCGTCGGGGGTCGTGGGTAAAGCGTGCGGGGTGGTACCGCCCACACCCACGACTCTCAACCCTCGACTCCGAACCCTGAACGGGAATCGCCGTCAGTCGCCTGCGGGGCAGGTGGCCGGGAGCAGGACGCAGGAAGCAGGAAGCAGGGGGCGGGAAGCAGGAGGCAGGGGACCCTGCTCACTGCTCCCTGCCCCCTCACCCATCCCCTCCAACCCTTGCCCTGGATATACGCATTTAGTAATATGTGCATATGCGTACCCACCCAATCTCCTGGATCGCCGCCGCGTCGCTCGCCCTCCCCGGGCTGCTCGCGGCGCAGTCGCCCCTCCGCCTCGCTGACGCGCTGGCGGAGGCCGACCGCCGGGCCTTTGCCAACCGACAGGCCACGGCCCATGCCGCCAGCAGCCGCGCCCAGGCGGCGCTCCCTCTCAAGGGCATCCTCCCCTCGGCGCGGGTCGAGGGCGGATTCGTCCGCACCACCGACCCCATCGGCGCCTTCGGCACCACGCTGCGTCAGCGTGCCGTCACGCCGGCCGCCTTCGACCCGGCCCGGCTCAACGACCCGGCGCCGGTGAACAACATGACCGGCGGTCTCGTGCTCGAGGTGCCGGTCTTCAACGCCGACGCCCTTACCGGCTGGCGCGCCGCCCGGTCGGCGGCCGATGCCCACGACGCCATGGCGGACTGGACCGCGGTGAACACCCGGGCGATGGTCGTGAAGGCCTACTACGGCGCCGTGCTGGCCGAAGAGAAGGTGGCCATGCTCACCCAGGCCAGGCGCGCCGCCGAGTCGGCCGTGAGGCAGGTGGAAAGCATGGTGCGCCAAGGGCTCGTGACCAAGGCCGACCAGCTGCAGGCCAGCGTGCGCGCCGGTGATATCGAATCACAGCTCCTGGCCGCCCGCAACGACGCCATCACGGCCCGTCAGCAGCTGGCCATGCTACTGGGGCGTACCGACACGGCCCAGGTGGCATTGCCGACGTCGCTGCCCGGTGACTCCGTGGTTCGGGCCTTCGCCCGCAGCACGCCCATGGGCAGCGGTGAACGTCCTGCCGCGCTCACCCGCGACGACGTGCGCGCCGCCCAACTCGGCGCCCGCGCCGCCGCCGCCGATCGCCAGCGCGCCACGGCCACGCTGCTGCCGCGGGTCAACGGCTTCGCGCGCTACGACTACAACTCGCCAACTACGCTCTATGGCGGCCGGCCCAACTGGACGGTGGGGGTGATGGGCTCGTGGTCGCTCTTCGGCGGGGCCAGTGAACTGGCCGATGTGGCCGGTGCGTCGGCGCGCGCCCGCAGCGCCCGCGCGGGAGAGGAAGCGGCGCAGGTGAACGCCCGGGTAGAAACCGAGGCGGCTGCGCGTGGTGTGACCCTCGCCCTGCAGCGACTCGACCTGGCCACCATGGCCGCCGCACAGAGCCGCGAAGCGCACCGCCTGGTGGAGAAGCGCTACGCCGGTGGCCTGGCCACCGTGGCTGAACTGCTGGGCGCGGAGACGGCCGCCACCGGGGCCGCGCTGGCCGAGGCCGCCGCGCGCTACACGCTCATAGACGCACTGGCCCAGCATCGCCGCGCCATTGGCGCCGACCCCGGCGCCCTCGCGCAGCTCGATGGCCGGAACGCCGCTTCCACGAATGATGTCCGCAACGAGGACCCGACTCCATGACGACGACGATGACCACGATCATTTCGCGCCGCCCGTCGGCGCTGCTGCTGACCGGACTTTCCCTGGGCGCCCTCGTGCTGGGGGCGTGCGGCGGATCGGAGAAGGCCGACGATTCGGCCAACGGCACACGGACACCGGCCGCCACGCCGCGCCTCGAGGGCACCACGCTCACGCTCTCCGACACCACCATTACGACGACCTTCGAGGCCAGCGGGGTGGCCGAGCCCATGCAGCAGGCCATGGTGAGCACGAAGCTCATGGGCACGGTGACCGCGGTACGGGTGCACGAGGGTGATGCGGTGCGCGCCGGTCAGGTGCTGGTGGAGGTCGACGCCCGTGATCTCACCGCCAAGGCGGCGCAGGTATCGGCGTCCATTGCCGACGCGGAGGCCATGCACAGGGAGGCGTCGGCGCACGCGGCGCGCTTCACGGCGCTCTACAACGACAGTGCCGCCACCAGGGCGCAGTACGATGCCGCCATGACCGGGCTCGCCCGCGCCGAGGCGGGGCTGCGCGCCGCACGGGCCGGCGCCGGTGAACTCGATGCTGTACGCAGCTACGCCACCGTGCGCGCGCCGTTCAGTGGTATCGTGACCATGCGCCACGCCGATCCGGGCACCTTCGCCGCACCGGGCATGCCGCTGATCACGGTGCAGGATGCCTCGAGCCTGCGGCTCAGCGTGTCGGCCCCCACGGAAGCGGTGCGTGGCCTCACGCGCGGCGCCCGGCTGAACGCGACCATCGATGGCCAGGCGGTCACGGCCACGGTGGAGGGCGTCGTGCCCGCCAACGCGGGCAATCTGTTCACGGTGAATGCCGTGGTGGCCAACCGTAGCGGCGCCCTGCGCGCCGGCAGCGCGGCCACGGTGGCGCTGCCCACCGGCACCACGAGCGGGCTGGTCGTGCCGGTGGCGGCGCTCGTGCGTGACGGCGATCTGGTGGGGGTGATCGTGCGCGCCAACGGGGTGGACGACCGCCGTTGGGTGCGCGTGGGCACCATCACCACCACGCACGCCGAGATCACCGGCGGGCTCAAGGCGGGTGAAGTCATCGTGATTCCGGCGGCGAGCAACGGGACGACGAATGGGGCGACGAATGGGTCAAGCTCCGCGTCGCCCAAGGCGGGCACATGAGCAGCCTCAAGTCCTGGGGCATTTCGGGACGCGTCGCGAAGGCGTTCCTCAACAGCAAGCTCACGCCGCTGGTGACGTTCGCGTCGCTGGCCGTGGGAGTGCTGGGGCTCATGGCCACGCCCCGCGAGGAAGAGCCGCAGATCTCGGTGCCCATGATCGATGTGATCGCCGCCATGCCCGGCGCCTCGCCAGCGGAAGCGGAGAATCTGCTGGCGCGTCCCATCGAACAGCGCATGATGGAGCTCCCGGGGGTGGACCATGTGTACACCATGTCGGGCGACGGCTACAGCATGGTCACGGTGCGCTTCAAGGTGGGCGAAGACCAGGAGCGCAGCGTGACCCGGGTGCAGGCCAAGCTGGCCGGAGCCATGGACAAGGCCCCGCCGGGCGCCCTGCCGCCCATCGTGAAGGCGCACAGCATCGACGACGTGCCGGTGCTGACGCTCACGCTGCACGCCGCGAACAGCAACGCGAACGAGCTGCGCCAGATTGCCGTGCACCTCGAAGACGAAATCCGGACGGTACCCGAGGTGGCGGAAACGTTCGTGACCGGGGGCGCGCCGAAGCAGGTGAAGGTGGTGCTCGACGCCGCGCGGCTGGCCGCGAGTGGCGTGACGCCGGGAGAGGTGGCGATGGCGCTCACGCAGGCCAACGCCCGTCTCGACGCCGGCGAACTCACCGCGCGCGACAGCGTGGTGCAGATCGCCGTGGGCGCGCCGCTCACCAACGCGCGGGAGGTGGGGAGCATCGTGGTGAGCAATCGCCGCGGCGCTCCGGTGTATCTGCGCACCGTGGCCGACGTGCGTGATGATTTCGGCGACCTCACGAGCTACGTATCGCACCGCACCGGTAGCGGTGCCGCCGAGTCGGCGGTGACCATTGCCGTGGCCAAGCGCAAGGGCGCCAACGCCACCGACGTCACGCACGCCGTACTGGCGCGCGTGGAGCAGGCCAAGGGCCGCCTGGTGCCGGCCAGTGTGCAGCTGGATGTCACGCGCGACTATGGCGAAACGGCCGGCGAGAAGGCGGAGGAGCTCATTCTCCACCTCATCATTGCCACCGTCTCGGTCACGCTGCTCATCTGGCTGTTCCTCGGCTGGCGCGAGGCGCTGGTGGTGCTGGTGGCGGTGCCGGTCACGTTGGCGCTCACGCTGTTCGTGTACTACGCGCTGGGCTACACGCTCAACCGCATCACGCTCTTCGCGCTCATCTTCTCCATTGGCATTCTCGTGGACGATGCCATCGTGGTGGTGGAGAACATCTACCGCCACCTGCAGATGGGGAACCGGCCGGCGGACATCGCCAGCATCGACGCCGTGGACGAGGTGGGCAACCCCACCATCCTGGCCACCTTCACGGTGATCGCGGCCATCGTGCCCATGGCGTTCGTGAGCGGGCTCATGGGCCCCTACATGCGTCCCATTCCGGTGGGCGCGAGCGTGGCCATGCTGGCGTCGCTGGCGGTGGCGTTCATCGTGACGCCATATCTGGCCTACCGCCTGCTCAAGGGGCATGTGGTGGCGGGGCATGGCTCCATCCAGCACCCGCCCGAAGAAGGGGGCAAGACTGACAAGCTGTACCACCGCCTCATGACGCCGCTCATCGAGAACACGGGTACGCGATTCGCCTTCTACGGCGTGGTGGTGGCGCTGCTGGTGGGCAGCATGGGGCTCGTGGGGATCAAGGCGGTGCAGGTGAAGATGCTCCCCTTCGACAACAAGAGCGAGTTCCAGGTGGTGCTCGACTTCCCCGAGGGCACGTCGTTGGAAACGTCCAACCGGGCCGCCTCGGAGATTGCCGCGTACCTCGGCACGGTGCCCGAAGTGGTGAGCACGCAGGTGTACGCCGGCACGGCGGCGCCCTTCAACTTCAACGGGCTCGTGCGCCACTACTTCATGCGCAGCGGCGCCAACGTGGCCGACGTACAGGTGAACCTCAAGGGCAAGAGCGAGCGCGACCGCCAGAGCCACGACATCGCCGTGGCGGTGCGTCCGGCAGTCGATTCCATCGCGAAGCAGTACGGCGCGTCGGCCAAGGTGGCGGAGATTCCGCCGGGGCCGCCGGTGCTCTCCACACTGGTGGCCGAGGTGTATGCGGCTGACGACGCGTCGCGCCTGGAGGCAGCGAAGGCCGTGAAGCAGGTGTTCGAAAGCACGCCCGGCGTAGTGGATGTGGACTGGACGGTGGAGGCGCCGCAGCAGAAGCGCACCTTCCGGGTGGATCGCATGCGGGCCGCCGAGGTGGGGGCCACTGTGGAGCAGATCACGCAGACGCTGTATCTCGCGCTCAGCGGAGCGCCGGCGGGGCTGGCGAGCACGCCCACGGCGAAGGAAGCGGTGGCCATCGTGCCACGGCTGCCGTTGGCACAGCGCTCGAGCGTGGACGCGCTGCTGGCGCTGCCCATGGCCACCATGCAGGGGCCGCAACCGCTGGGCCGCTTCGTGACGGTGGTGGAGGGCACGCGGGAAGGGTCGCGCATCCGCAAGGACCTGCGCCCGGCCATCTACGTGACCGGCGATGTGGCGCGCGAAGTTGAAAGTCCGGTCTACGCCATCCTCGACATGAACCGCCAGATCGAGGCCATCGAGGTGAACGGCGCGCGCGTGGGCATCTACAACGCCGTGCAGCCGGAATCGCTCAGCGAGACCGCCATCAAGTGGGACGGCGAGTGGCAGGTGACCATCGAGGTGTTCCGTGACCTCGGCCTCGCCTTCGCCATCGTGCTGGTGCTGATCTACGTGCTCGTGGTGGGGTGGTTCCAGAGCTTCACCATTCCGCTGGTGATCATGGCCCCCATTCCGCTCACGCTCATCGGCATCCTGCCCGGGCATGCCATTGGCGGCGCGTTCTTCACCGCCACGAGCATGATCGGCATGATCGCGCTGGCCGGCATCATCGTACGCAACTCCATTCTGTTGGTGGACTTCATCCAGCTGGAGGAAGCGCGCGGCCGGTCGCTGGTGGACGCGGTGCTCGAGGCGGGGGCGGTGCGCTTCCGCCCCATTGCCCTCACCGCCGCGGCGGTGGTGGTGGGCGGGCTGGTGATGGTGCTCGACCCGATCTTCCAGGGGCTCGCCGTGGCGCTCATGAGCGGCGCCGTGGTGGCCACGCTGCTCACCATGGTGGTGGTACCCCTGCTGTACTGGGAACTGCGCAAGCACGCGCCGCCCCTGGCCGATTCCCCGCTTCACACGGAGACCGTGGACTGATGTGCAACGACAACGTCATTCGCCGCTTTGCCGGCGTGTTCATCCTGCTTTCGGTGCTGCTGGGCTTCACCGTGTCGCAGCACTGGTTCTTCTTCACGGCATTCGTGGGCTTCAACCTGCTGCAGTCGAGCTTCACCAGCTTCTGCCCGCTCGAGAAGATCCTCGCGCGGCTGGGCTTGTTCGGATGCCGCGCACCGGCGCAATCTTCACGCTGACCCTAATTCCCAGACGTTCGGAGTTTCCATGAGCAGCACCAACACGCCCACACGGCACGCCATCGTGCCGTGTGGTTCCTGCGGCAAGTTGAATCGGGTGCAGATGCAGGCCGCCAGTGGGGCGCCCGTGTGCGGCACCTGCCGCCGTGCCCTGACGGTCGACGCCCCCATTACGCTCACCGACGCCACCTTCGATACGGTGATGGCCAAGAGCACGGTGCCGGTGCTGGTGGACTTCTACGCCGACTGGTGCGGCCCCTGCAAGGCGATGGCGCCGGTGTTCGCCGACTTTGCGCGGCGGCAGAAGGGGCGCGTGCTGGTGGCCAAGGTGAACACCGACGAGAACCCGGGCGTCTCCATGCGCTTCGGCATTCGGAGCATCCCCACGCTCACGCTCATGCACGGCGGCCGAGAAGTGAGTCGCCAGGTGGGAGCGGTGCCAATGGCCGCGCTCGAGCGCATGGTCGATGGGGTCGGTTGACCTGCGACTAAAGACTAAAGACTAGAGACTAGAGACTAAAGACTAGAGACTAATGACTCAAAACCCGAACTCAGAACTCAGAACCGGTCAGTTCCGAGTCTTGAGTTCGAGTTCCGAGTCTTGAGTTCGAGTTCTCGGTTTTGAGTTCGAGTCGCAAGTCCTGAGTTCTTCTCTGGCGCAACGTTGCGCCCCCGATCACCGCCCGCCGATGACCTTGCGGCGCTCGGTGAGTTCGGTCTCGAGCCGGCCGCAGACGAGTTCGCACAGCTTGAGCACGTCCTTGTCGGCCAGTTCGTAGCGCACGTACACGCCATCGCGCTCGCGGGCCACGAGGCCGTTGGCGAAGAGCTGCGACAGATGCCGCGACACGTTCGCCTGCCCCATGCCGGTGGCCTCCACCAGCTCGTTCACCGTGCGTGGACCGCCGCGCAGCTCCTGCAGCAAGCTCAGGCGAGCGCGGTCGCTGAGCGCCTTGAAGCGCTCCGCCACCATCTCCAGCAACTCCGGCCCCATGCGCTTGACGGCCATGTCACGCTCTCCGGCGGTGGTTCATCAATGCAGACATACGCAACAATGAATATATAACGTTTCCAGGACAGAGGCAACATCGCCACGCACGACTCACAACCCGAACTCACACCCCGAACTCACACCCCGAAACGGATCAGTTCCGAGTTGTGAGTTGGAGTTCTGAGTTGTGAGTTCCCGTGGAGGGGCGCGAGGGCAAGCCCCCGCGCCTGCAGACTCAGCCCAGCGTGGCCGTGAGCGTGATCTCGGCGTTCAGCACCTTCGACACGGGGCACCCCACCTTCGCGGCGTTGGCCAGCTCCTGGAACTGCTCGGCCGAAATGCCCGGCACCTTCGCGTCGAGCGTGAGGTGCACCTTCGTGATCGCGAAGCCGCCATCCTTCTGCTCCAGCGTCACCGCCGCCGTCGTCGCGAGCGATTCCGGCGTGAAGCCGGCCCGCGTGAGCTGCCCCGACAGGGCCATGGAGTAGCACCCGGCGTGCGCCGCCCCGATGAGCTCCTCGGGGTTGGTACCGTTGCGGCCGCTTTCGTCCTCGAAGCGCAGCTTGAACGAATACGGGGTGGCGCTGAGCACGCCGCTCGGCGTGGTGATGGTGCCGTTACCGTCCTTGATGGTGCCGTGCCAGACGGCCGAGCCAGTGCGGATCATGGAGATGCCCCGAGAAGGTGTCAGTGCGAGTGGTGTGATGGGCGCGAACCGGCCAGCCAACGCCTGCCGGCGACGCTGAGGAACGCTCGCCCGTTGACGCGCAAGGATCAAGCGCTACCGCTTGCGACATCACCCCCCGCGCGGTCATTTGAGCCGCATGCAACCAGACGACGCCCCCCCGCCCGTGCCAGCGCGCCGGCAGTTCCTCAAGACGGCCGGCGTGCTGGCGGTGGGCACCGCCGCCGTGGGCAGCAGCGCCTGCGATGTGAAGGAACCCGCCACGGTCGACGAGCAGCCCGCCGCGCGCCGGGTGGGCTTCGACCGCGCGCTGCTCGATGCGCTGGCCAGTACCGTGTTGCCGGCCGTGCTGGGCGAGGCGGGAGTGCGCGCGGCCACCGACCGTTTCGTGGCCTGGGCCGATGGGTACGACCCGGTGGCGGAAGAGATGCACGGCTACGGCTACGCCGACGTGCGCTACCTGCCCGCCGACCCGGTGCCCGCCTGGCGCGCGCAGCTCGATGCGCTCGACATGCTGTCGCGCAAATCCCAGCGCGTGCCGTTCACACGCGCGACGCCGGCGCAGCGCACGGCGGTGGTGGAGGCCGTATTGCGCACCGAAGTCGGGGAGCGGCTGCCGGCGCCGCTGGTGGCGCGCCATGTGGCGCTCGCGCTCCTGGCACACTGGAGCACGTCACCGGAGGCGTGGAATCTCGCGCTGGGTGCCCAGGTGTCGCCGCTCACCTGCCGCAAGCTCGAGGATGCCATGCGCGCGCCGCTGCCGCTGGCGCCGGCCGCGGCCACGCCCGTCACATCCGCAACCCCGGCCGGGGGCACCACGTGATCATCCAGGACGGCAACACGGCGGTACACGAGACGGACATCTGCATCATCGGCAGCGGCATCACTGCGGCCATGATGGCCGCGCACCTGGCCGAGCATGCGTCGCGCCGCATCCTGGTGGTGGAGGCCGGGGCGCACACCACACCCTTTGCGCAGCGCACCGCCGCGCGCGAACGCTACCTGGCGTATGGCGAAAGCCCGTGGAAGTCGGACCACCTCGATGACCAGAACGCCTTCGGCACCACATGGGGCTATTCCCCCAGCATGCATGTGGGCGGGCTGGCGATGCACTGGGGCGGCGTGTCACCGCGCTACTCCCCCGAGGACTTCCGGGTGAAGTCGCTGTACGGCCTGGGCGACGACTGGCCCTTCAGCTACGACGATCTCGATCCGTTCTATCAGGAAGCCGAGGAGCGCATGGGCGTGGCGGGGGAACAGGGGCCGCCCGCCCTCGATCCGCGTGGCAAGCCGTATCCGTTGCCACCACTCCCGGTGAACCACAACCTGGCGCAGCTGCAGCAGTGGGCCGGGAACGCAGGCATTGCCGCGTGGAGCACGCCGAGCGCGAAGAACAGCACGCCCTTTGCGGGGCGCGCGCAGTGCCAGCGGTGCGACAGCTGCTACCCGGTGTGCCCCACCGGGGCCAAGTACTCTCCCGATTTCACGTGGGACACGCTGGTGCGTGAGCGCAAGGTCACGCTGCTCACCGAAACACTCGTGCGCCGCCTCGAGGCCGATGCGCGCACCGGCCGCATCACGCACGCCACCGGCAACCGAACCGACCGGAGCGGCGCGCCCGTGGAGATTCGCGCCACCACGTTCGTGCTGGCGGCCGGCTTCGTGTGGTCGCCGCATCTGCTGCTGCTCTCCCGCAGCAGCGCCTTCCCCGAGGGGCTCGCCAACCGCAGCGGCCTCGTGGGGCGCTATCTCGCCGGGCATCGCAACGTGAACGCGTACCTGCGGCTGCCACTCGAGCTGCTGCCGGGGATCAACGCGCAGCACTCGCTGGTGAGTAAACAGTTCATGCGCCCCGGCAAGCAGTCGCGCTATCTGCGGCACGACCTGCGCATCTGGGAGTCGAGCGTGGGACGCGAACCGCGGCTGCGTGGCGACGACAGCGCCCTGCTGCTAGGCGACGCCATGCTGCAGGACTGGCAGCGACGCGCCAAGGGGGCCACGGCGCGGGTGCGCGGCTACTACGACGTACTCCCCGATCGCGACAGCCGGCTCACGCTGCACGACACGCAGCGCAACCGCTTCGGCGACCCCATGCCCAACGTCGCCTTCCGCGATGCCCCGGAAAGTGCGGCGCTGCGCGCGTGGCAGGAGGAACAGCTGCGCGAACTGTTCCGCCGCATGGCCCGGGCGGGGAACGGTGAGATCCTGCGCATGGAGAACAGTGCCAACGACCTGGGGCAGGAGCATCCCACCGGCGGTTGCCGCATGGGGACCGACCCCACGCGCAGCGTGGTGAACGCCGAGGGACGCGCGCACGACCACGAGAATTTGTGGGTGGCGGGCGCACCCACGCAGCCAACCGCGGGGTGCTGCAACGGCACGCTCACGTTCGCGGCCGTGGGGCTCCGCACCGCTGCCGCGCTGGCGCGCGAGAAGTGAGACGTGAGATCCGCGCGGTGAGCATCAGCGCGGAATGGGTGAGAGGGAGACGTGAGCCCGGATAGCGGTGAAACGTCAGTTGGCCAGCGGTGAGCAGCGAGCGACCCGGAATTCTCACCTCGAGAAGGCTGAACGCTCACCGCTATCCAAGCTCACGTCTCAGGCTGTCAGCTCGACTCTCATGCAAACAACTCGGCGCTCACCGCGCTTACCTCGGCAAGGCGGCGATGCGGGCGAGAATTGCCGGTCCCTGATCTCGCGTTTCCGCGGGCATCGCGCGTCGCAGCGCGGTAAGCGTGCGCGCAATGTGCCCCCCGAACCGCGCGCAGTGGCTGCACTCGGCCACGTGTCCCTGCAGTTGGGCCACCCGCGGCGCGTTTAGCGCTCCGTCGAGATACTCCGACAGGTCGGCCAGGACGTCACGGCAGCGCACCCCCGCCACCATGGTGTCGAGTCCCTGATCGTTCATGGTGCGGCACCGGTGTGAGTGGCGGCGGGAGACGAAGGGCGCGGCGGCGCGTCCTGCTCGAGTGAGCGCACGACGGCAACAAGGTGAATGCGGGCGCGATGGAGACGGCTCTTCATGGCCGCCACACTGACGTGGAGAATCGCCGCCGTTTCGTCGCCGGTGAACCCGTCGAGCTCACGCAGCGTAAGCACTTCGCGCTCCTCCTGCGGCAGGCGCGCCAAGGCCACCTGCAGCAGTTCCTGCAGCGGGCGATCGTCGCCGGTGGCCGTCACCTCCGGCAGACTCCCCCAGCCCGCCTGTTCGGCGAGCTGCTCGAGGCTTTCCAGCTGCGCCGGCTCATCGACGCGACGCCGCTGCTGGTGATGCACGGCGTGGCGGGCAATCGTGTAGAGCCACCCGCGCGCGCCGCCGTCGTGACCGGTGCCGCGAAAGCGCACGGCGCTGCGCCACACCGCGATGAAGGTCTCCTGCACCGCATCGTCCACGTCGGCCGCCCCGGTGAAGGTGCGCAGGTAGCGCGCCACGGGCGCCTGGTGCCTTCGCATGAACGTCTCGAAGGCACCGGTGTCTCCCGCCGCGGATGCGGCCAGCAGCGCCGCATCGCTGATCACGAGGGCTGGCGCACCTTGCAGGTGGAGAAGCCCAGGATCGTGTAGAGCGGGCAGGTGCTCAACGTGGCGGTGAGCAGCGGGATGATGCCCAGGAATCCCCACGCTGCCTTGGGGCCGGTGAAGGCCATGGACAGCAGGGCAATGCCAAGGGCGAAGCGCAGCGCCCGATCGATCGGTCCGACGTTCTTCTTGAGCAGGGCAGACATGGCAACGACTCCGGTGAGGGTAGGGAGTGAACGGGTCCCGGACGGGTGCCCGTTGTCCTCATCATGGAGAGCCCAAAGATGGCCCAAAGGATTCAGGGGTGGGCGCCGGACTTTCCCGTCCCGCCCCGCGGGGCGAATTTCCGGAGTTGGTTTCCCCTACCCCAGACCATTCGATGCGTCGCTCCGTACTCCTGACCGCCGTGGCGGCGGCCGCCCCCTGGGCCCTGCTCGCGCCCGTGGTGGCCCACGCCCAACCCCGCGCGCTCACCGCGGCCGACTACGCCCGGGCCGAGAAGTTCCTCGGCTTCAACACGCAGCCCCTCGTCTCCAACACCGGCGTCCAGCCCACGTGGCTCCCCGACGGCCGATTCACCTACCGTGTGCGGCAGAGCGACGGCACCCAGCCGCTCCTGCTCGTGAACGCCAAGGGGGTGAAGACCAACTGTGCCGCCGCCGGGGCCGCCTGCCCGCCGGAGACACCGCGCGCGACCCCGCGCAATCGTGGCAATGCCCCCGAAGTGCTCTCCCCCGACGGCAGCAAGGCGGCGTTCATTCGGGACTGGAACCTGTGGGTGCGTGACGTGGCCACGAACGCGGAAACGCCGGTCACCACCGACGGCGCGCCCGACTACGGCTACGCCACCGACAACGCCGGCTGGGTGCACAGCAACCGCGCCATCCTGCTCTGGTCCCCCGACTCGAAGAAGATCGCCACCTTCCAGCAGGACCAGCGCAAGACGGGGGAGATGTACCTCGTGCGCTACAAGGTGGGGCACCCCGAGCTGCTGCAGTGGAAGTACCCACTCCCCGGCGACAGCGCCGTCACCATGATCGAGCGTGTGGTCGTCGATCTCTCGGGCACCGCGCCCAAGGTGGTACGCTTCAGGATGCCCCCCGACGAGCACCGCAGCTCGGTGTGCGACCACATTGCCTGCGGCGGCAAGCTGTCCGACACGGAGTGGTTCCCCGACGGCAGCAAGGTGGCATTCCTCAGCAATTCGCGCGATCACAAGATCGCCACGCTGCGCGTGGCCGACGCCGTCACGGGTGACGTGCGCGACGTGCTGCGCGAGGAAGTGGCCACGCAGTTCGAAAGCGGCGACGGCGACCAGAACTGGCGCGTGCTCCCCGCCAGCAACGAGGTGATCTGGTTCTCCGAGCGTGACGACTGGGGGCAGCTGTACCTCTACGATCTCACCACCGGCACGCTGAAGAACAAGATCACCACCGGCGACGGCACGGTACTCGATCTCCAGCGCATCGACCCCAAGTCGCGCACCATCTGGTTCACGGCGGCCGGCAAGGAGGCGGGACGCGACCCGTACTTCCGTCATCTCTACCGCGTGCGCATGGACGGCAAGGGGCTCACGCTGCTCACCCCGGAAGACGGCGACCACAACGTGTCGCTCTCGCCCACCGGGACGCACTTCGTGGACAGCTGGTCGCGCCCCGACCTGCCCCCCACCGCGGTACTGCGCGATGCGAACAGCGGCAAGCTCATTGCCACGCTGGAGCAGGGGAACATCAGCAAGCTGCTCGCCGCCGGCTGGAAGCCGCCCACGCGCATCACCACCAAGGATCGCGACGGCAAGTGGGATCTGCACGGGCTCATGTGGACGCCCACCACGCTCGACAGCACGAAGAGGTACCCGATCATCAACTACATCTACCCGGGGCCGCAGGGGGGCTCGGTGGGGAGCCGGCAGTTCTCGCCCGCCACGCGCGACAACCAGGCGCTGGCCGAGTTGGGCTTCATCGTGGTGGCCATCGACGGCACCGGCAACCCGACGCGCTCCAAGTCGTTCCACGACGCCTACTACGGCCGCATGGGCGACAACACGCTCCCCGACCAGATCGCGGCCATGCGTGAACTGGCGCGCCGGCACGCGTTCATCGATCTCGATCGTGTGGGCATCTGGGGGCACAGCGGCGGCGGCTTCGCCACGGCCGGCGCCTTGTTCCGTTACCCGGACTTCTTCAAGGTGGGGATCTCCGAGTCGGGCAATCACGACAACCGTAACTACGAAGACGACTGGGGCGAGCGCTATCACGGCCTGCTCGTGCGCAACGGCGCGAGCGACAACTACGAGGCCGAGGCCAACCAGACGCTGGCGAAGAACCTCAAGGGCAAGCTGCTGCTCGCGCACGGCACGCTCGACGACAATGTGCCACCCGACAACACGTACCTGGTGGTGGACGCGCTCATCAAGGCGGGCAAGGATTTCGACCTGCTCATGATTCCCAACGCGGCGCATGGGTTTGGCGCCGCCACCAATTACATGATGCGCCGCCGCTGGGATTACTTCGTGCAGCATTTGCTGGGCGCCACGCCGCCCAAGGAGTACGTGATCGGGCCGAAGTAGTCGGGGGCAACTCCGAACTCACAACCCGAACTCATGACTCGGAACCGATCGGTTTTGAGTCGTGAGTTCGGGTTTCGAGTTTGGGGTCAGAGTTGGGGTCAGAGTTGGGGTCAGAGTTGGGGTCAGAGCTGGGGTCAGAGCTGGGGTCAGAGCTGGGGTCAGAGCTGGGGTCAGAGCACCCGTGCACGACACGCCCCGGCTGGCGCCCGCTCACCCCGCTCGCTGCTCTCTTCGGGGGTGGCCGTGCGCCCTCCGTCGCTCCGCTCCTCCAGGCGCCGGCGTCACCCCCTCAGGGATCCGCTCACGGGGCGGCGGGGCCGCCGGGGCTGCGCCTCTGCGGAACTGGGGTCAGAGCACCGGCGTCGGGGACAACTTTGAACTCACAACCCGAACTCATAACTCGGAACTGATCGGTTTCGGGTTCCCGACAGCCCGCGTGCCTCAGCGCCCCGGAGCGCCTGTCGGTGCGGGACGGACTTCATGGCAGCGACGCATGATCCGCCTCCGCGCGGGGTCCGGGAATGACAGGAAGTCCACCGACATCGAGTCGGTTCGCGTCTTCGCGCTGGCATAGGCATCGTGGCACTCGGCGGCATTGTGCACCCCGCGCACGGGTGCCACCGCCAGCTTGCCCACCAGCAGTACGAGTCCGAGTGCGAGCGCCGCAGCCATGCCGTAACGCAGCGGACGCGAGTCGTGTGCGGTCGATTGCTGGTTCACAGTGTGCTCCCGCCTCAGGTGATGCGACGATCAGCCGCCTTCACCGTGTAACTCGGCGAGCGGGGGGCCGCGTCACCGCCAGGGTCAGCGCCCCCCCGCGCCGCCCTGCACCAATGCAGCCCCGGCGGCCCCGCCGCCCCGTGAGCGGATCCCTGAGGGGGTGACGCCGGCGCACGGCAGTGCGCCCGGCCACCCCCGAAGAGAGCAGCGAACGGGGTGAGCGGGTGCCAGCCGGGGCGTGTTGCCCGCCACCAAATCGCCGAACGCACCCGGCTGCCGCCCACAACGCGAAACACGTACCCACAACCCGCACCCCGAACGCCCCGACCAAGCGAGTGTTGTTTTACGCAGAATATTGAGTAATTTTACTCAATATGACGAGCAAAAAGCGTCCGTTCCAGCGCCTGGCGGCGGCGACCCTCGCGGCGCGTTTGGCCGAACCTCGCCGATTCATCCAGGTCGTGGCCGGGCCCCGTCAGGTGGGAAAAACGACGCTCGTCCAGCAGGTCACCGATACCCTCGGGGTACCCGTTCGGAGCGCCAGTGCCGACGAGCCGACGCTCAAGGGCGCCGACTGGATCGCCCAGCAGTGGGACGCCGCTCGGCTTGCCATCGCCCACGCGGACGGCGCGGTGCTGGTGCTCGACGAAATCCAGAAGATTCCCGGCTGGTCCGATACCGTGAAGCGCCTCTGGGACGAGGATACCCGGTCGCGGCGCCCGCTGCGCGTGGTCCTCCTCGGTTCGGCTCCGCTGCTGATAGCCCAGGGGCTGGCTGACAGCCTCGCTGGCCGCTTCGAAACCATCCCGCTGGCCCACTGGTCGTTCGCCGAAATGCAGAGCGCCTTTGGCTGGTCACTCGACGAGTACCTGTTCTACGGCGGCTATCCTGGCGCGGCCCCGTTGATTGGCGATCCCACCCGCTGGGCGCGCTACGTGGCCGACAGTCTCATCGAAACCTCGATCTCGCGCGACGTGCTGCTCCTCACGCGCGTCGACAAGCCCGCCCTCCTGCGCCGCCTCTTCGAACTTGCCTGTCGCTACTCGGGGCAGATCCTGAGCTATACGAAAATGCTGGGGCAGTTGCAGGACGCCGGCAACACCACCACGCTCGCGCACTACCTCGACCTCCTCGCGAGTGCCGGCATGGTGTGCGGACTCCCCAAGTACGCCGGCGACGTTGCCAGAAGTCGCGGCTCGAGCCCCAAGTTGCAGGTGCTGAACACGGCACTGATGACCGTGACCAGCGGCATCACCATGACCGAGGCGCGCGCCGACCGCGAGTTCTGGGGGCGGCTGGTGGAGTCCGCTGTCGGCGCCCACCTCGCGAATGCCGCCATGCGCGGCGAATGCACCGTGCACTACTGGCGTGAACGCAATCACGAAGTGGATTTCGTGGTGCAGGCCGGTCGCACCCTCACCGCCATCGAAGTGAAAAGTGGGCGGGCGCCGCAGGCGCATGCGGGGACCGCCGCCTTCTCGCGGGCGTTTCGGCCAACACGGACCCTGCTGGTGGGAGGCGATGGGATCGCCCTCGACGAGTTCCTGACCAGGCCGGTGACGCATTGGCTGGGCGCCTGAACGCGAGAGTCGCCACCCATAACTGAAAACCCAAACTCACGACTCAAAACAGATCAGTTTCGAGAGGTGAGTTCGGGTTTTGAGTCATGAGTGCACGACGACCGTCGACCTCCAACTACGGCCGAATGCCCGCCCCCGCCACCGGCACCGTGTACGCCCACGGCTGCTTCACCATGGGCTTCTGGCGCGGGTGCACCTCGTCGAGCGTGTTGGCGTCGAACAGGCGCCCGTTCACCATCACCATGCGCAGCGTGTTGGTGTTGCGGATGTTCACCAGCGGGTCCTGGTCCAGCACCAGCAGGTCGGCAAACTTGCCGGGCTCGAGCGAACCGATCTCGCTGCCCAACCCAATGGCCTCGGCGCCCACGATCGTTGCCGCCCGCAGCGCGTCGTGGGTGCTCATGCCCCCCGACTGCACGAGCCACAGCTCCCAGTGCATCCCCAGCCCCTGCAGCTGCCCGTGGCTGCCAATGCCCACGCGCCCGCCACGCTCGACGGTCTTCGCGAGATCCTCGGCGTGCTGCCACATGGCGTACTCCTCCTTCACCGCGAAGCCCGCGGGGCCGGGGGCGTTGCCGGCGCCACGACGACGCACCTTGCTGTCGAAGTCCACGGGATGCGTGAAGCGACGCAGCTTGGCGTCGTCGAGCAGGTTCTCCGTCTGGTAGAACCACCCCTCCCCAAAGGGGCCGCCGTACTCCACCACGAGCGTGGGGGAGTTCACCACCTGCGTGGCCTTGTACCACTCGAAGACGTCGTCGTACTTGGGCGTGATCGGCAGCGTATGCTCGATGCCGGGGTAGCCATCGATGCCGTGCGTGATGTTGAGCTTCTGATCGAGCCCGCCCTCGGTGGTGGGCATGATCCCCAGCTCCTTCGCCGCCATGATGATCCACTGCCGCTGCTGCCGGTTGCCGCTCATGTACATCTTGAGCGTCTTGGTGTCGTAGTACTTCGCGTAGCGCGTGAGGATGTCCTTCGCGTGCGCGAGGTCCCGCACCGGCTCGCTGCTGAAGACGCCGGGGCCCGTGGTGTAGATGCGCGGCCCGATCATCTCCCCGTTCTCCACCCGATCGCTGTACGACAGGAAGTCCGTCGTGGCGGTCTGCGGATCGCGCGTGGTAGTGGTGCCGTAGGCCAGCGTGGCCAGGTACTGCCACGTCTGCGTGTTGTGGATGTTGGGCGTGAGCCACTGCGGGTGATAGTGCGTGTCCACCATGCCGGGCATGATCACCTTGCCCGTGGCATCGATGATGGTGGCGCCCTCGGGGATGGTCACGCTGCCGCGCGCGCCCACCGCCACGATGCGCTGGTCCTTCACCACGATGTCGGCGTTCTCGATGATCTCCTTCCCCTTCATCGTGATCGCCTTGGCGCCACGGAACACCACCGTGCCCTTGGGCAGGTCACGCTGGCCGGCCACCTCGACGCGCAGCTCGCTCGCCTTGTAGCCGGGCGGGGTCTTCTTGGTGGTGTCAGCCTTGGCGATCGAGTCGGCACGCGCGATGCTGTCCTTCACCGCCTTCGTGGTGTCGGCACGCAGTCGCGCCTTGCGCTTGTCTTCGACCTTGAGCGAATCGTCCACCACCTTCGCGCGGTCGAGATCGTAGGTGAAGAGCGAGTTGGCCAGCGCCCAGTGCACCTTGCGCCCGTCGGCCGACCAGGTGGCGAATTCGCCGCCAATGGTGTTGAGCTTCTTCACCGGCACCGGCGCCGCCTCCGGCGCGGCGACACTCACCGTGGGCGCCGTCGCACCGACGAGGGGGACGGTGACGGTGTACAAGTCCATGCCCACCGTGGCCAGCGCCTGATCGCCATTGGGTGACATCACGATGAGCGAGGCGGGCGGCGCCGACGGCGTGGGCTCCATGTCGTGCCCATCGTCGAGGTGCATGCCCTGGCTCACAGGACGCGCGCCGCGACCACCAAAGGTGAGCTTGGCTTCCTTGGCCACCAGCGCGCCGTCCAGGTTCCCCGCGTTCGGCGGCATGGGCCCGGTGACGCGCAGGTGGGTCTTGAGATCGGTCCCGTCCCAACGGAACGACTGCAACCCGCCACTGAAGCTGTAGGCGAAGATGCGCGTGGTGTCCTTCGTGAAGTGCGGCGCACTCATACCGCCGGCGGGCATGATGAGATTCACCGCGCCGCCGGTGGCCGGCAACCACACCAACTCGGCGGCCGCAGGACCAAAGAAAGCACCGCCCGCTTCCTGCATTTCGCGCGCGGCGGCACGCGACGCCACCAGACGCGTGCCGGTGGGGGCCCACGCCAGGTCGGTGTACAGCCCGGCCACGGTGGTGAGGGCGCGTGTGCGCCACACGCCCTTGGCGTCACGATCGGCGCGCATGATCTGGCCACCGCGCGCGTCTTCCCACGTCACGTACGCGAGCGACTTGCCATCGGGGGCCCACACGGGGCTGAACTCGCCGCTCGCCGCGTTCGACACGCGCGCGGGCTTCATGTCGGCGAACGCCATCACGTACAGGCGATCGAGCGCCGTGAACGCCAGCGACTTGCCGTCGGGCGACGGCTGCAGGTCGCGAATCTGCCGCGCCGTGAACGTGGGCGTGGTGTCCACCTTGTACGCGAACTTCACCTCGGGGGCCAGCTCCAACTTCACTTCGGCGGTGAAGGGGATCTTCACGGGCGCCGTCTTGTCGATGGGCACGCGCCAGAATTCCCCGCCGTAGCTCACGACGATGGCCTTCGAGTCGGGGGTGAAGGCATAGCCCGGGTAGGCATCCATGGGCGCGCGCGACTCCATGTCGTCGCGCTGCACGGGGAACGCCAGCCACTCCTCCTGCTGCGTCTCGAGGTTGCGACGCATGAGCCCCGTCTTGGTCTCGAAGCGCGTGGCGTACACGAGCCACTTGCCATCGGGGGAGAGCGCCGGGCGCGCGCCCGAGCCGTAGCGCGTGCTCATCTGCGACACGCGGCCGTTCTCGCGGTCCCACACGGCCAGCTGGTACTGGGGGCCGATGCTGTTGTACTGCCAGTCACCGGTGCGCGTGGCGAACCAAATGAAGCGCGGATTGCTGCCGAAGGCGGCGCCCATCTGCTTCTGCGTCGGCGGGGCGGCCGGCTGGGTACTGAGCGGGACGCCGTTGCCCCCATCCACGTGATACATCCACAGCTTGGCAATGCCGCCCAGGCCACCGCTGCGCGAGGCCACGATGTACTTGCCGTCGGGGGAGTACTCGGGGGAGACGTAGAGGTTGTTGTTCCCCTTGGTCACCTGCGTGCTGTCGCGCGTGTCGAGCGCCAGCGTCCACACGTTGTCGCCCCCCGACCGGTCGGAGACGAACACCACCGACTTGCCGTCGGGTGCGTAGCGCGGCTGGGCATCGTACGCCATGCCGCTGGTGAGCCGCGTGGCGGTGCCGCCGGTGATCGGCATGGTGTACAGGTCACCCAGCAGGTCGAAGACGAGCGTCTGCCCGTCGGGCGACACATCGACGCTCATCCACGTGCCCTTGCTCGTGGTGAAGGTGTGGGTGCGTGCGGCCTTGAGGGGGAGACCGGCCGAGGGCGGCGCTGGCTGCGCCGAGAGCGACGCGCTCGCGAGCGCGGTGGCGGCCAGCATTCCCGCCGCCAGTGCGCGCGGCCGGGACAGGATACCCGCCGCCAGTGCGCGCGGCCGGGAGAGGAAGGGGTGCATGGGTCGTCCTTGGGGAAAGAGGCTACGCGTACTCTACAGTGCAACAGTGCCGCTCACTAGATTTCGGCCAATGGACCGCCTCTTCCTCCTCATCGGCGCACTCTCCGCGGGCATCTCCGTGGCCGCCGGCGCCTTCGGGGCGCACGCCCTGCGCGAGCGGGTCGAACCACGCCTGCTCGAGGTGTTCGAAACGGGCGCCCGGTACCAGATGTACCATGCGCTGGCGCTCTTCGCGGTGGCCTGGGTGGTTTCGCGCGCGCCGTCCACAGTGGGCACCGCGGCCGGCTGGCTCTTCCTGGCGGGGACCCTGCTCTTTTCGGGCTCGCTCTACGCGATGACCTTCACCGGCATCCGCGCCCTCGGCGCCATCACCCCGCTGGGTGGGGTCTGCTTCATCGCGGGGTGGGTCTGCCTCGCGCTCGCGTCGCGACAGGGCTGAGCGCTCGCGGCACATGGGGGTGAGGTGATGGGGCGGCTCCACTGAACCGCTCGTCGCTGTGCGGGGGTGACGGAGCCGCGCGCGCGGGGTGATCCTTCCTGACATGCTCCTCACGCAGCCCACTCCGTCCCAACTGGCCGCCATCGCCGCGGTGTCCGCGATCAGCGGCGCGGTGAACTCCATTGCCGGCGGCGGCACCCTGCTCACTTTCCCGGCGCTGCTGGGGCTCGGGGTCACGCCGGTCGCCGCCAACGCCACCAGCACCGTGGCGCTCTGGCCCGGCTCCTTTGCGAGCATGATGGGCTATCGCCGCGAACTGCAGGGTGCCGAGCGGTGGGCCGTGAAGCTCGCCATCCCCAGTCTGCTGGGCGGTCTCACGGGCGCGGCGCTGCTCATGGCCACCTCCGATGAACAGTTCCGCGCAATCGTGCCGTGGCTGGTGTTCGGCGCCACGCTGCTCTTTGCCTTTCAGGGCAAGGTCATGCAGTGGCTGCGGCATTACATCACCGAGGTGCCGCACGGCCCTACGCCCATCGAGCCCACGCGCGCCATGATGCTGGGGCAGTACGTGGTGGCCATTTACGGTGGCTATTTCGGCGCCGGCGCCGGCATCGTGATGCTGGCCGCGTTCGGCCTCATGGGGATGACCAACATCCATCGCATGAACGGCCTCAAGAACTTCAACGGCATCTGCTTCAACGGCATTGCCGCCATCACCTTCGCGGTGAAAGGGCTGGTGAACTGGCCCATTGCGCTGGTCATGGCCATCGGCTCGAGCGCCGGCGGCTACGCCATGTCGGGACTCGCGCAGAAGGTGCCGCAGGCATGGGTACGAGGGGCGGTCTCGCTCATTGGCATCGGCAGCGCGGTGTGGCTCTTCTTGTCCCGCTAGCGACGGGGCTTCCTCCGCGGGGGAACTACGCGTGAGCGACGACGCGTTGGCGCCCACGCGTTGGCAGCAACGTGTTGGCACGAACGCGTTGGCAGCAACGTGTTGGCACGAACGCGTTGGCACCAACGATGAGCCGCGCTGGCGACCACGAACCGCACCAACGCGAGGCAACAACGTGGGGTGGGGTCGGGGGGCGGCGGTGCCGGCGTCGTGGGCGTGGTCTCGGGCGCAGGTGACGTGGTTGCCCTGCGTTGGTGTTCCACGTTGGCGCCAGCGCGGCTCATCGTTGGTGCAAGAGCGTTCGTGCCCACACGTTGCTGCCAACGCGTGGGCGCCAACGCGTCGTTGCTCACGCGCTGTTGCCCCGCGTGGTTCGACCCCGACCCCGACCGGTCTATCGAACCGACAGCTGCTTGATCATGCCGTGCGCCAGGTGAGGCTTGCCGTCCTTCACATCCGGATCAAAGCAAATGATGCCGTACTCGCCCGCGGGCAGATCCACGGTGAGATACACCGTCTGCCCCGGCAGAATGTCGGTAATGCCGCCAAAGGGGATCCCCGGCGGCGCGCCCACGGGCTTCTCGGCGAACTGCGCCATCTCCATGGGCGTCTTGCCGGGCATCAGCTTGGCCAGGAAGAACTCATGCGGCTGCGGGCCGCTGTTCTTCACCGCAATCACGTGCTTGCCCGCCGTGAGCGGCTTGTCGAAGATGAAGTCGTAGTCCTTGAGCGTCAGCGTGCGCGTGGGCGTGGGCGCCGCGCTCCTGTTGGCCGACGGCGTGACCTTGAGGTCCTTGATCATCCCCTTCATCACGTGCGGCGCACCATCGGGGCTGGGGATTACGCAGAAGGCCACGTAGTCGCCCGCCTCGAGGGTGCTGGTGAACTCGGTGATGCCCGCCGAGGCGTTGGGGCCGCCCACCGGCTTCATCCATGCCGGCGGCGGACCGCCCGCCTTGAACCACGCGAGAATGTCTTTCGACGACTTCCCCGCTGGCACCTTTACCAAGTACACGTGGTGCAGCTCCTTGCCCTTGTTGGCGAGACGCATGGTGGTGAGCCCAGACGGCAGCGTGGCCGGCATGTCGAAGGCGTAGTCGGTGGTCGTGATGTTCACGACGTGGGCCGCCATGACCGTGGCCGAGCCGATGGCACGCGACGCCACAGGGGCGTGCGCCATGCCGACACGCGCCGACTGCGCCGCCAGGGGAGTGGCAAGTGGCGACGCCTGCATGAGTGCGGTGCCCAGCAGGACGACCGCAACGAGCGGCCCTTGAGGATGCCGAGGAGTACGGTGCATAAGAAACTCACGGGCAGAAGGTGAACTCTACCTGAACCCCGATAGACCCCGGGCGCAAGCGCAGGTATTGCCGAGCCCTGCCGTAGCGCGTTCCGACGCTGTGCAATCCCAATGCGTGCAGTGTCCTCCCCTCCAGCGCGTGGTCGCCCGCGTGGTTACCCGCGCCCGCATGCGTCAGTGCCAACGCGTCCCTGCCAACGCGTCCCTGCCAACGCGTCCCTGCCAACGCGTCCCTGCCAACGCGTCCCTGCCAACGCGTCCCTACCAACGCGTCCCTACCAACGCGTCCCTACCAACGCGTATTCGATCGCGCGCAGTCCCCCCGCGCAGTTCCCCCGCCCCCGCGCCGCCCCTACCGCTCTCGCTTCGGCGACAGCACCCGCACTTCCACCCGGTGCACCAGCACCTCCGGCGCCGTGTTCACCACACTCATCACGGCCGCCGCCACATCGTCAGGGCGCAACTGCGCGCTTCCCTTGGGGGCACTACGCCCCGAAAACGCCGTCTCCACCGACCCCGGGCTCACGACGCTCACCTTCACCCCGGCGTCGCGTACCTCCAGCATGAGATTCTCGGCGAACCCCATCACCGCATGCTTCGTGGTGGCATACCCCGCCCCGCCCACGAAGGCGCTGCGACCGGCAATGGAACCGATGATCACCACGTGCCCGCGCCCGCGCGCCACCATCCCCGGCAGCAGCGCGCGCGTCACGTGAAACAGCGCATTCACGTTCACGTCCATCATGCGCTGCCACTCGGCAGGTGCGAGTTCAAGCAGCGGCTTCATCACCCCAACACCCGCGTTGTTCACCAGCACCTCCACCGCGCGGCCCTGCAACGCCTGCGAAACCGCCGCGCCATCGGCCACATCCAGCACCAGCGCCTCCGCCTGACCACCGGCCGCCGTGATCTCGTCCACGACGCCGCGCAGCGCCGCCGCATCGCGCGCGGCCACGATCACGTGGTGCGTGGCCGCCAGACGAAGCGCGATGGCGCGCCCGATCCCGCGGGAGCCACCAGTCACAAGAGCGACGGGGTTGTTGGTCATGGGCACACGCTATGTGGCGCGCACCACGCCGGCAAGCAGATCAGGTCGCTGCGGACCACCACACGACCGCACCGCTGCACGATCCGGCCACCGCCCTGCACACACGGGAACACTCGCGGGATGCGGACCGGCACCACGCGCCGGCGCCGCACCCCACCTGCACCCCACCTGCGCCCCGCCGCGCCGCGTCCCGTCAATCCGCCGGCGTCGCCACCAGCGCCACCGCCGTAAGCAGCCCCGGCCACGCCGACTGCGGCGACGCCTTGGTTGCGCGCGTCACCACCGGGGCCTCGGCCAGGTCCACCTCGAAGGTACTCCCCGCCCCCGACAGGAAGCGCACACCCACCTCGGCGCCCGTGGTCACCACGCCCACCACCGCGCCCACGCGTTCGGCCGACGTGAGCAGCTGCACCCCCTGCCCCCCGCGCCCCTGCAGCGGAATGGATTCCACCGCCACCTGCTTCACATGCCCCAGCGTCGTGCCGGCGCACACCGACTGGCCCCCGTGCACCACGGCCATCGACACCACGGCATCATCGTCCTTGAGCACGATGCCGCGCACGCCACCGGCGTCACGCCCCATGTCGCGCACCTCCGACTCGTGGAAGCGAATGACCTGTCCGTGGCGTGTGGCCAGCAGCAGCTCGTCCTGCCCCGTGGTGAACGCCGCCCCCACCAGCTTGTCTCCCGCGTCCAGGCGAATGGCCTTGATGCCGGCCAGGCGCGCGTTGCGGAACTCCCGGATGCCGGTGCGCTTCACCTGCCCCGTGGCCGTCACCATGGTCACGAAGAGCGGATGCGCGAAGTCGCGCACGATGGCACCAAGCACCGGGGCCCCCTGCTTCGGCCACTCGATGACATCCTTGAGCGGCGTCCCGCGCCCGCTGCGTGCCGCGGTGGGCAGCTCGCTGCCGAAGAGCGTGAACGCCTGTCCGTCGGTGGAGAGCACGAACACGCTCTCCGTCTGCCGCAGCCGCCCCTTCACCATGGGCAGTTCGTCGGTGGGCACCTCGCGCTCGGCGTCGCCACTGTCCTTGCGCGCCCGCCCGCTGGGCAGCGGCTGCTGCAGCACGCGCCCGCCGTACGTCACCACGCCCACCACCTCGGCGTCGGCCACCGTTTCCGCCACCTCGTCGGCCGTCTCCAGCGACACGATTTCAGTGCGCCGCGCATCGCCGAAGCGGTCCACGATCTCCTGCACCTCCACCGCGAGCGCCGCCATGCGCTTCTCCGGTGACGCCAGCAACGCCGCCAGCTCCTTGATGCGCGCCTTGAGCTCCTTCGCTTCGGTCTTGAGCGCCGTGACCTCGAGCCCGGTGAGCTTGGCCAACCGCAGCGCGAGGATGGCGTCGGCCTGGATCTCGCTGAGCGTGTACTCCTTGCGCAGCCGCGCGTGCGCCTGCTCGGTGTCCCTGGCGGTCTTGATGAGCTGCACCACGCGGTCGATGTCGTTCACCGCAACGAGCAGCCCCTCCACGATGTGCAGCCGCGCTTCCGCCTTGGCCTTCTGAAACTCGGTGCGCTTGACCAGCACCTCGTGCCGGTGCGTGATGTAATGGTCGATGAGACCACGCAACCCGAGCTCACGCGGCACCAGGCGCCCGTGCTCCGGCACGAGGCACAGGTTGATGACGCCGAAGGTGACCTCGAGCCCCGTGAGCTTGTACAGGCGCGCCAGCAGCTTCTTGGGCTCGGCGTCGCGCTTGAGCTCGATGACCACGCGCAACCCCTCGCGGTCGGACTCGTCGCGCAGCGCGCTGATCCCCACCAGCTTCTCGTCCTTCACCAGGTCGGCAATCTGTTCGATGATGCGCGCCTTGTTGGCCTGGTACGGCAGTTCGGTCACCACCAGCTGCGCGCGCGTGCTCCCCGGCCGTGCCTCGAGCACCACCCGCGCGCGGTTGATGAGGCGGCCGCGCCCCGTCTCCATGTACTGCCTGATCCCGTCCTTGCCCACGATGAGCGCCGCCGTGGGGAAGTCGGGGCCCTTCACGATCTTGCGCAGCTCATCGAGCGCCACCGTGGGCTCCTCGATGACGCGAATGATGGCCTTGCCGATTTCGCGCAGGTTGTGTGGCGGCATGTTGGTGGCCATGCCCACGGCAATGCCGCTCACCCCGTTCACGAGGAGATTGGGGATGGCCGCCGGCAACACGGCGGGTTCCTTGAGGCGATCGTCGAAGTTGGGCACGAAGCCCACCGTGTCCTGATCGATCCCCTCCAGCAGCGCCACCCCCGGCGCCGCCATGCGCGCCTCGGTGTAGCGGTACGCCGCCGCCGGGTCACCGTCGATGGAGCCGAAGTTGCCCTGCCCTTCGATGAGCGGATAGCGCAGCGAGAAGTCCTGCACCATGCGCACGAGCGCGTCGTACACGCTGCTGTCGCCGTGCGGGTGGTACTTGCCCAGCACATCGCCCACCACCGTCGCCGCCTTCTTGAACGGGCGCCCCGGCGCGAGCCCCAGTTCGTTCATGGCGTACAGGATGCGGCGGTTCACCGGCTTGAGGCCGTCACGCACATCGGGCAGCGCACGCGACGTGATCACGCTCATCGAGTAGTTGATGAACGAGGCCTTCATTTCGTCGGTGACTTCCCGCGGCATGACGCGCTCGCGGCGCGGCGTGGGAGCAGGTGCGGACTTGGTGCGGGGGGGCATCGGCAACGGCAAACGAGTAGGACCGCGTGACGTGGACGGCGTCACAGACATCGGGAGTGACAATTAACGCACCGACGGCGCACATTGGCACCCGCCACCTCGGCCATTGACAATTGGGCGGCGCTGTTCCCGTATTCGCGCGTGAACCCGAGCATGCATCTCGTCTACCTCTGCGGGGAGTATCCCCCGGCGTCGCACGGCGGGATTGGCACGTTCACCCGCGCCATGGCCCACGCCATGACGGCACGCGGGCACACGGTCACGGTGCTGGGGGTGCAGCGCGGCCTGACGGCCGTGCACGACGCGCGCGACGGCCTCGTGCGTGTGCTGCGCCTCCCCTCGCGCGGGGGCGGCGTGGGGGTGCTGGCCGACGCGCGCGCGCTGGGGCGGGCGCTGGCCGCGGTGCACACGCAGCAGCCGGTGCAGCTGGTGGAGGGGCCGGAGGGCGCCTTTGCGCTGCTGCCGCTGCCGCGCGGCGTGGCGCGTGTGGTGCGCCTGCACGGCGGGCACCACTTCTTTGCGCACCTCGAGGGGCGCCCGCTGCGCCACGGGCGCGCCTGGGCCGAACACCGGTCACTGCGCCGCGCCACGCACCTGTGCGCCGTGAGCGACTTCGTGGCGCGCACCACCACCGCGCTGGTGCCGGCCGTGGCGGCGCGGCCGGTCACGGTACTCCCCAACCCCGTGGACACGCTTCAGTTCGCCCCCCGCCCCGACGTGACGCCGCTCCCCGGGCAGCTGCTCTTCGTGGGCACGCTGTGCAACAAGAAGGGGGTGCGCGAGCTGCTGCAGGCCTTTACTGCCGTGGCGCCGCAGCTGCCGCAGGCCACGCTCGAGCTCATTGGCCGCGACAGCCGGGACCCGGCCACCGGCGGTTCGTATGGCCAGGCCATGGCCGCGCTCGTTCCCTCGGCGCTGTCCTCGCGCGTACGCTTTGCCGGGGTGCGGCCGCACGCCGAGGTGGCCGAGGCGCTCGCGCGCGCCACGGTGTTCGTTTTTCCCTCCAAGGCTGAAGCGCAGGGGTTGGCGGCGCTCGAAGGCATGGCCACCGGCACCGCCTGCATCATCAGCGCGCTGGGGCCAGGCCCCGAAACGGCGGTGCACGAGGAGAGTGCGCTGCTGGTGGACCCCACCAACGTGCCGGCGCTGGCCGCCGCCATCACGCGCCTGCTCACCGATGCGCCGCTGCGCGCGCGCCTGGGTGCGGCCGCCCGCGCGCGCTGCCTCGAGCACTTCGCTCTGGCGCAGCTGGCTCCGCGCAACGAGGCGTTCTATGCGCGCTGCGTGGCCGACGTGCGCGGCGAGGTGCGCGGCGAGGTGCGGGGTGGATAGCCCGCTCGGCGCGCTGGTGCCGCGGCTGGCCATCGTGTCGCACGTGGTGCACTACCAGCACGACGGGCAGCTACACGCCTACGGCCCGTACGCGCGGGAGATCGACGTGTGGGCGTCGCTCTTTCCCGAGGTGGTGATCGTGTCGCCGCTGCGCCACGCGCCACCGCCCGCCGATGCCGCCCCGCTGGCGGCGCGCAACGTGGTGGTGCGGGCCTTTCCCGAGTCGGGGGGGGTGAGTGCAGCGGCCAAGCTCTGGCAGGCGGTGCGGGCGCCGTGGCTGGCGTGGCGGCTCTGGCGGCTGTTGGGCGATGCCAACGCCATTCACGTGCGCTGCCCCGGCAACGTGGGGCTGCTGGGGGCGCTGGTGGCGCCGCTGCGGTCGCGCCGGCTGGTGGCCAAGTACGCCGGGCAATGGGGCGGCTATGCGGGGGAGGCGGCCACGGTGCGCTGGCAGCGCTGGCTGCTGCGCTCCCGCTGGTGGCGCGGCCCGGTCACGGTGTACGGCCGGCACCCGAGCGACCCGCCGCACATCGTGAGCTTCTTCACGGCCTCGTTCACCGGTGAGCAGTTGGCGCGGGCCCGGCGGTCCGCGGCGGCACGCCCCCCGGCGCCGACGCCGCCGTATCGCGTGCTGTTCGTGGGGCGACTGAGTGCGGCCAAGCGGGCCCACGTGGTGCTCGAGGCGGTGGCGCAGCTGCCCGCCACGGTCGTGAGCGCCTGCACCATTGTGGGCGATGGCCCCGAACGGGCGCGTCTCGAGGCGCAGGGGGCGGGAGACCCGCGGGTGCGCTTTGCCGGTGCCCTGCCCTTTGCCGACGTACTGGCGCAGTACGAGCAGCATGATGTGCTGGTGCTGGTGAGCGAAACCGAGGGCTGGCCCAAGGTCGTACATGAGGCGCAGGCGTTTGGGATGCGGGTAGTCACGCGCCACGACAGCGCAGCTGGAAACGCGCGGCCGGCGCCGGCGCTGTTTACGGCGGCTGACGTGGCGCGCGCCATCGCGTGCCCACCGCCGCACCACGCGGGTGCGCCTGGCAATGGGCCCACGGCGACGTACGACCTGAACGCCCTCGGGAAATCGCTGCAGGCGCTCCTTTCCCAGCTCTGGAGCCTTCCCGAGTGAATAGATTTCCATGAATGACGGGCCCAGTTCCCCGACCTCTGTACTTCCCCGACGGCGCCGTCGCCGATAGCCTCGATGGGCGCGGCGGTGTGCCCGCCGCGCCCGGTGCGGTGCTGCTGCTCCCGGTGCTGCTCACGCTGGTGCTGTGTCACCTGGCGCTGGGTGTGGGCATTTCCATGGACGACCGCCTCGTACGCGTGCACGGGGCCATCGTGGTTGGCGCCACGCTGCTGGCGGCCGTCACCGACGGTGCGGCGCGGCTGCCGTATGCCTTTGCCTACGTGGCGGGGAGCGAGGTGCTCTGGCGCTTCATGCGCGACGGGCTGCCGTGGGAAACGGCCAAGTACCTGTGCGTCCTGGCCGGGGCGCTGGCCATCGTGCGCTTCCGCAGCACGTCGGGCCCCCCCCTGCTGCTTGTGGCCTTTGCCCTGCTGCTGCTGCCATCGGTGCTGGTGCCGGCGGGGCAACCCGACATCTCCGACAAGTCGCTGCGGCAGGGCACACTCACCACGCTGGCGCCGGCGTTCGCGCTGCTCATGATGAGCTGGGCGCTCACCAGCGAGCGGGCCAACCGCCCCAACACCATCAAGCTGCTGCTCGCGCTGGCGCTGCCCATCGTGTCTATCGCGGCGCTCACGGGGCACCGTACGCTCACCGCCACCGAGATCGTCTTTACCGGCGAGAGCAACTTTACCACATCGGGAGGCTTCGGCCCCAATCAGGTGTCCACCGTGCTTGGCGTGGGGGCGCTGGCCTGCATGCTGGTGGCGGCACTGCACCGGCGGCTGCTGGTGTCGCTGCTGGCGCTGCTGGTGGCCACGGGGCTGGCGGTGCAGAGCGCCATGACCTTTTCACGCGGCGGGCTATACGCCGCGGTGTTGGCCATTGTGGGCGGCATGATCATGGCCCCCGGGTCTCCCGTGGTGCGCCGGGCGTTGGTGCCCGCCGCCGCCGCACTGGTGGGCGGGCTGGCCGTGGTGCTGCCGATCGTCAACGGCTTCACCGGGGGCTTCCTGCTCAAGCGCTTCCAGGAGACCGGCACCACGAACCGATGGGAGCTACTGCTCGATGACCTGCAGCTCTTTCTCCAGCATCCTATTCTCGGAGTAGGCCCGGGCCAGTCGAAACACGCGCGGGTGACTTTCGAAGCGACGGCTAGCCATACCGAGTTCACGCGCATGCTGTCAGAGCACGGTAGTCTCGGGCTCATCGCCATGCTCTGCCTCTTTGCCTATGTACTGGGGCAAGTGCGCAAGGCGCGCGACGCCGACCACCGCTTTGTTATCGTGGTCATGACCGTGTGGGCCCTGGCCTCGCAGCTGCACGCCGCGCTGCGCACGCTGGCCCCGGTGCTCATGTTGGCCCTGCTTGCCACGCAGCTCACGCATCGCTCGGACGGCACTGCGCCGCAATGATCCTGCACGTCATCGATGCGCTCAATCGGGGCGGCGCGGAGCGCGTGCTGGTGGACCTGGTCACGGCGCTATTGCCGCTGGCAAACGAGGCCATGGGCGCCTGCACCACCCGCGCTCCCGGTGAGCTTAGTGGCGAGTTGCCGGCGGCGGTACGCCACTTCTCCATCACTCGGCAGGAACGCTGGGACTTTCGTGCACTGCGCCACTTTCGTCGGCTGGTGCGCGCGGAGCAGGTGACACTGGTGCACGTGCACAGTCGCTCCACGCTGGCGTTTGTGGCCGCCGCGCTCGCCGGCCGCCCTGGGCGCCCGCGCATCGTCATGCACGACCACTTCGGTCGGTTGGCACTCGAGCCACACGCAAGCCGCGCCTACCGCTGGATTGTTGGGCGCTACGTTGATCACTACATCACCGTCTCCGAAGAACTGCACCAGTGGGCCATGACCCGGCTTGGCCTACCGCCAAGCCGCTGCACCATGATCAACAACGGAGTGCCCATGGCCCGCTTTCAGCGGCTGCACACCCACCGGGGGAACCGCCATGGCACCAAACTCCGGGCGCTCTTTGTGGCTAACCTGCGCCCCGAAAAGAATCACTTGGCACTGGTGCGTGCCATTGCCATGTCCCCGGTGCTACGGCGGACACTGCACGTACAGCTGGTGGGATCGGGCGCCGCGGGCGTACACGGCGAGGAAGTCGCTGCGCTCATTCAACGTCTGGGCGTTCGCGACAACATCGCGCTGCACGGCGCCAGCGACCGCGTGGACGAGCTGCTCGCCGCGGCGGACTTCGGCATCGTGGCCTCGCGCTCGGAAGCGGGACCGGTGGTCGCCATCGAGTACATGGCGGCCGGCCTTCCCTATGTCTCCACCCCGGTGGGCAATATCTTTGCAACCGCCCGGGCCCACGAGTGCTGTATCGTGTCCGAGGGACGCCGCGCCGAGGATCTGTCGGCGGCCCTCGAGCGCATGTGCGCGCTGAGCGATACCGAACGTACCGGCATGGGGGCACGCGCCCGGGTGCTCGTGGCCGAGCGGTTCTCGGTCGAGCAGCAGGCGAGCACGGTGGCGTCGCTATACACCGCGCTGCGGCACGGCGCCGCGGCGTGATCATGTCCACACGTGCGCCCACGCCGCTAGCCTCGTTCCGCTGTGCCATCATCAGCGACGCGCTACACCGGCGTGATGCGCAGGGCACCGTATTCACTCTGGCCCCGCTGCTCAAGCAGTTCGCCGTGTGGGCCTCCCTCTTTCGCGAATTGCACATCGTCGCGCCCTTCATCGGCGAGCACGACGTACGGCACGATCACGCGCCGTACCCGTTTGACAACGTCACCTTCCACCCCATTCCGCTGGCCGGTGGCAACACGCTGGGCGACAAGCTGCAGTTGGCCCGCTCCGTGCCCGCGTGGCTGTGCATCATGAGACAGGTGGCGCCACAGGTCGATGCGGTGCACCTGCGCTGCCCCAGCAACATTGGCGGCGCGGCGCTGCTGGCCGGCATCTTTCGGCGGCACCATGCCCAGGCGGTGTACACCGGCAACTGGGCCGGCTACGTCGGCGAACCGCGCACCTATCGTGCACAGCGCTGGCTGCTGCGCCGCATGTTCGCGGGGCCGGTGTTCGTGTATCCCGTGGACGAACCGCTCGCGCCGCACGAAGTGGAAACCTTCTCCCCCTCCATGAGTGCGCACGACCTGCAGCACAGCACCGCCCTGCGCACCGCCGCCCTCGCCTCGGCGCGGCCTGGCCAGCCGCTCACCATTGCCTCGGTGGGCGCGCTCAACGCCAACAAGAACCACGCCCTGGTCATCGACGCCGTGGCCGACCTGATGCGCGATGGGGTGTCCGTGGCGCTGCACATCGTGGGCAGCGGCCCCGAAGCGGCCGCGCTGCAGGCGCGCACGGCACGGCTGGGCGTGGCGCCGTGCGTGCACTTTCACGGCAACCTGCCCCACCCGCAGGTACTCGCGCTGCTGGCAGGCGCCAATCTCTTTGCGCTCCCCTCACGCACCGAAGGGTTCAGCAAGGCCGTCGTGGAAGCGCTGGGCTGCGGCGCCATGCCCGTGGTCACCGCCAGCGCGGCCAACCGGGTGATCACCGACAGCGAGGCGTACGGCGCCCTGGTGCCGTTCGGCAACCGCGAGGCGCTCACCCAGGCGTTTCACCACTGCGCCGCGCGGCTGGCCGCCGACCCTTCGCTGCCGCTGGCCTGCATTGCGCACGCCCGGCGTTTCACGCTGGAGGCCTGGCGCGACCATCTCGCCAGCCAGCTGGTGCAGGCATGGGGGCTCACGTGACCGCGCGAATGTCGAGAGACCACGCATGGGGCTGAAGGAGCGCGTCTACGCGCACACGCCCCCGGTGCTGCAGTCGGCGCTGCTCTCGGCGTACGGGCTGCTCTGGCGACAGCGCCGGCTGGGCGGCGCCTTTCCCCGCTATGTGGCGGAGTACGAGGCACGCGAGTTTCTGTCGGCAGCCGAATGGGAGCGTTATCAGGGTGATCGGCTGGCCGCGCTGCTCCGCCATGCCTTGCACGCGGTTCCCGCCTATCGCCGGCTTCCCATTCGCGCCGAGGCGCTGCACCTGCTGGAAGCCGGTCGCCCCTTCGAGGCGCTGCGTCGCTTCCCGCTGCTCGACAAGGAAGCGCTGCGTCGCACGCCGCACGACTATGCGGCCGAGCATCCGGGGGTGCGGCTGGGCGCGGCGCTCACGAGCGGCACCACGGGCACGCCGCTGCGCATCATGGCCTCGGCCGATGCGCACCGTCGCTTCATGGCGGCCTACGAGGCGCGCGTGCGCCGCTGGGCTGGTGTGAGCCACCGCGATCGGCGGGTCATGATTGGCGGGCGGCTCATCGTGCCGGCGCAGGATCGGCGCGGCCCCTTCTGGCGCACCAACTGGGCCGAGCATCAGCTGTACATGTCGGCGTTCCACATTGGTCCCGACACGGCGCTGCGCTACGCGCAGGCGATCGTGCGTTTTGCGCCGCGCTACCTGGTGGGCTACGCCTCGGCGCTGTGGGCGTTGGCCGATGAGCTGGACCGCCAGGGATGGCGCGCGCCGCAGCCGCTGGCGGCCGTACTCACCAGCAGCGAGCCGTTGCGCCCCGACATGCGTGACACCCTGTCGCGGGTGTGGGGGTGCGCGGTGTACGACGGCTACAGCGGCGTGGAGAGCTGCTGTCTGGCGGGGGAATGCGCACATGGCCGGCTGCACCTCAACCCCGACGTGGGCGTGGTGGAGTTCATGGACGGCGATGGGGAACCCACGCTGGGCACTGAGCCGCGGGAGATGGTGGCCACCGGGCTGCTCAACTTTGACCAGCCGCTCATTCGTTACCGCACGGGCGATATGGCGATGCCCGCGGCCGTACGCTGCGGCTGCGGGCGCAGCATGCCGGTGCTCGCGGAGCTGGTGGGGCGCGTGGAGGACGACGTGATCCTGCGCGACGGTACACGCGTGCGGCGCTTCCATTCACTGCCGCTGGGGCTGACCGATGTGCGCAGTGTGCAGGTAGTACAGGAGTCGCTTGATGCCTTCGTGCTGAACGTGGTGCCCGATGGCACGCTGAGTGAGGCGAGCACGCACGCCCTGATCAGTCGATTGCAGGAACGGTGCGGCGGTGTGCAGGTGGAGGTACGCGAAGTCACGGAGCATGAGCGTACCCGCAACGGGAAGTTCCGGGCCGTGGTGAGTCGGCTGGGCGGAACCCCTCTGCCGAAAGCCGGTACTGCCTCAGGTTGATCGCCGTTCGGACAGCCATCGCGCTGCCGGCGCGCACTCCAGCGCCCCCCAATGGCCTGACCTTAACTTGATCTTAACAGGCGCTGACGTGCAGCACAGCCATGGATAGGTAACTCTTCGTGGACGCGTTACCAATTGGCGGGTCTCACCACTTGAAATGTGCAGGGGAATCTCCCATGTGTGGTTTTGCTGGCCTCCTTGCCGCGACATCTTCCGCCGCCTCGCCGCTCCTGCTGAAGGAGATGGCTGCAGCGCTTCGGCACCGTGGCCCAGACGACGTCGATGTTCTCGCCGACGGCCCATTCGGTGTTGCGCACACGAGGCTGAGCATCGTGGATGGGTCGGCAGCGGGCCACCAGCCAATGTCGGACGGCCAGTATACGCTCGCCTTCAATGGCGAGATCTACAACCACGCCTCGCTTCGTCCGGCGCTGCAGGAGCGCGGCGCGCGGTTCTCTGGCCATTCCGATACGGAAACGCTCTTCCACGCCCTTCGACTGCTGGGCGTAGCCAAGACACTGCGGGCGGTGCGTGGCATGTTCGCCTTCGCGTGGTACGATCATCATCAGCGGACGGTGCATCTCTGCCGCGACCGATTCGGGATCAAGCCGCTCTACTACGCGTGGATGTCCGGGGCGCTGTACTGGGGCTCGGAAGTCAAGGCCATGCGCGTTGCGCATCCCATTCGCCCCGACCCCTTCAAGACGCTCATGAGTATCGCGGGTGGGGGTAACAACTCCCACCGCTACTCGGTATTCGCTGGCGTCGTGCACGTACCGCCGGGCGGGTATGTCACCGCGCGCGCCGGGCACGCGCCACAGGTGGGGCAGTACTTCTCGCTATCGTCGATGCTCGACCCCGTGTACCGCCGTGAACTCGAGGGTATGCCGTACGCCGAGGTCACGAAGGAGCTTGGTCGGCTCATGGCGGTCAGCGTGGACTCGATGCTCATGTCAGACGCACCGGTTGGGGTGCTCGCCAGTGGCGGTCTCGACTCAAGCCTCATTGCCGCCCTTGCCAAACAGGCCGGGCACCCGCTTCCACTGTTCACGTCGGAAGTGGTGGGGCGCCACTCTGAGTTGTCCGATGCGCGCCTGCTGGCGACTCACCTCGGGCTCCCTCTGCACGTGTCCGAATTTCGGCCTGAGGCACTTGTGGACCACATCGTGGCGTGCACCTGGCACCACGAGTCTCCACTCATCGAAAACCAGAGCGGGGTGCCGTTCTCAAGGGTCTGTGCGCTCGCACACGACAACGGGATGAAGGTACTGCTCAGCGGAGAAGGTGCCGATGAGCTCTTCCTCGGTTACACCTTTCAGCATGCTCGGCGCTTTGTGCGGCGGGCGATGCTGCCGTTCACCCTGCTCGAGCGGCTCTATGCGCGGATTCCGCTTCTGCGGAGTGCTTTGGCGTGGAGCAAGCGGGAGTCCGCCGGTGATTTTTTGGTCCAGCTTTCGCACGAGTTCTCGCGAAGCATTGCCCGAGCGGAGTATGCCCACGCCTATCAGGGACTGTCCCGGCGGGAGTTATCGGAAGAACTGGAAGCGCCGATCTCGATGTTCGAGCACCTGATCTCGCTGCTGCACCGGAACGATCGCATGGGCATGATGGCCAGTATCGAGGCGCGATTCCCCTTTCTCGACGAGGAGGTGGTACGCTTCGGGCTCAACCTGCCGAGACGCTTCAAGACGCGCCTGGTGCCGCGCATCACGGAGGTGCGCCACCCGTTTGTCATGTCCAAGGCACCGGTGCGCGCCGTGCTCGCCCCCTTCGTTCCGCAGCAACTCATCGACAAGAAAAAAGTCGGCTTTCACATGCACACGCTTGCCGACGCCCGGTTCGGCGAAGGCTTCTTCCGCAACGGCTATCTCGCCGAGGTGGCCGGCCTTCACCCTGCCGCCGTGCGCCACATGCTGGCCGTTGAATCCCCCACCATGGTCGGTCGGCTCGCATCTGTCGAGATCTTCGGACGACTGTTCGCCATGGACCAATCCGTGGCCGACATCGACGCCCTGCTGCGTCGAGAAGCCGTACTGGCTGTCCCCGTGAGCTGATCGCGCGGCGCCCAACACGGCCAATGCGGGGCATTGGCCATTAACTCGTCACGACGGAGCGTCAACTGGTCTTGCCGCTCGACACCTTTTCCATGAGCCACTTCCACTCCAGTCGGCGTCGCTCGCGATCCGAAAGCGCGTGCGCACGCCCCTCCGGCGCAGACTGCTTCAGGTAGTCGAGGAGCGAGGCAACGGGGACAAACCATCCTGGCCGGCTCGCCACATACTCCATGACCTCGCGGAACCCGGGGGTGAAGCCCCCGGCGGCTTCCCGATAGAAACCGGCGCCGAGGTGCGTGTACAGGATGCAGGCGCCCCCCTCGGCCTCGAGCTGCCTGACCGCGTCGATCGTCACGTGCTTGCGGAACGCCGTAGGCGTTGCCGCCTCGGAGGACGCGAACCACGCGTTGGCCCACGGCTTGGTCGGGTCAGTGTACGGCATTTGCGGACACGACTTCAGGGTGTTGAGGTCCTGAAAGACGAAGTTTCGCACGTAATCGACGTTCTTGACGCAGAGGTCTCCCCAGAAGTAGGGGGAGCGTTCCTCCTGCCCCTGAAACCGGCCAACGTGTCGCCGCCGTGTCAGGAGATTGTAGACGGAGCGCCGGACGCCCGTAAGACGCTCCGGCCCCTGATACAGCGCGTCACGATTCCCCGAGTGAGAGGCCGTGGTTCGCGGCATCGCTCCGAACCACGACTCGAATCGGTCGAACGCCTCGATCGTACGGCCCCGTTCGGATGACTGATCCGCCGCGTTGTGCAGGGCAATCTCGTGCCCCTGTTGCTGCAGGTCGTGCACCCACTGCCGATATGCGGGGTCCTCGCACGTATCGCCGCCAACGTGCGGTCTCCCTACGGCATCGTGCGTCCAGATGCTCTTGGTGACCCGCAGCCCGAGCCGCGTAAGCAGCTCATAGATCGGTCCGGTGTTCACCACAGTCGACAGATCCGTGTCGTCGAACAGCGTAAAGGCGAACTGCTTTCCGTTGGGCCAGTGGTGGCGCATGGAGACACGGTTGGTGGAATGCCGATCTCGATGGCGGCAGAGATCTCAGAGTATAGGGAGCGACCCCTTTACCCGGGAAGCTCCCGGACGCGAATGACAACCGACGCCGGAGCGACTTCCCTCGTACCACGGACAATCCTCGCCTCCAGCATCCTCGCCGACTTGCCGGTGTTGGCAGCGTACCGTTCCTTTGCTCATCTTCACCCAACACTCCCCGGAGGGACCCAGATGACGGTCACGCAATCGCTTGAACCGCCCCGAGTTTCGTGGAGACTCGGCTAGTTGAGTACCAAGCGCTCCGCAGGAGCCGCGTGGGTGCGGTAGAAGTGCTCCTCGAACTCCGCGGGGGAAACATAGCCCAGCGGCTCTGCGGACGAGCACGGGAATCACCGGCAGTCAGCTACCGGGCCGTAACGAGATACACGGCGGGTGGCTGCCGGCGTACCGATCGATCGAGCTGCCGACCGATAGGATCCGGAGCTGGAGGAGAGACTGCCGACAGGGAGATCGCCTGCCCCGTATACACTCCCTGAACGATGGGGGGGCCGTTGAGGGCAAAGACATGCCGAATGGCGAAGCGCTGCCCGGCACGCAGTACCCTCGATAGATCGGGGGTGAAGCTGCCCGCCTGCGAAATGCTCCAGTGCACGATCACTGCGCGCCCGGGAAGGCTGTCCAAGGCGATCGTCCGGGTGACGCTTACCGGCGTCGGCGCCACGGCGATGCTTCCGGTGCGATCGGCCCCGGTCTGCTGACGCCACTCGTCAAAGGTCAGCACCGTCCACCGACCACCCACCTGGAAACCAAACGGCCAGGCGCGGCTGGCCTGCACAATGTACCGGTTTTGGCTCCAGGCTTCGACCATCGGCGCTGTGATGGATGGTGCCCACACTTCGAGGATCGGTGTGCCGCGTATTGGCGCACTGAACGGCATGGCAAAGATGTTGTTGCGCACAACTGTGCCCACCCATCGACCGATTGCTGCCCGCCCCTGCAAGAGGTTGTCTTCGATTACCAGTCGACCGGTACCCGGCTCGCCGCCATCGGCGTTGATCTTGAATCCCTGGGTGTCATCGGCACTGTGCACCATGACATTGCGGAGGAATGAGAGCGCAGCGCTCTGCTGCGTCCCCCCCTGATGGAAGATATTCCACGAGTAGCCGTGAAGCGGCAGGGCAGGTGCCCCGTTATCGAACGTCACGTTGTCCGTGACATCGACGTTCTCGAGCCAGGCGCGCGAGGTGCCGCTGATCTTGATGCCGGTGGAGAACTGATGGAACACCACGTTGCCTGCGATGCGCTTCTTCGAGGGCCGCCGGTTCTGCAGGTAGAAGCCGTGGCCGTGGGCGCGATCAGGCCCGATCCATCCGTTGTTATAGACAATGCACCCCTCGATGACCAGATCCTCGGCAAGGACACCCGCGAACAGGGCGTTGCCAAGATCGTGGATCACCAGCCCAAGCAGGTTAATGCGCGGGGCATTGACCTCGATGGAATGATTGATGCGCGGCAGACCGGCAGGCGTAGATCCAGGTACTGAAGTTCGCCGAGTCGGGTCGCTGGACATGAGCTCGAAATCGACGTACTTCGTGTCGCTACCTTCGATGATCAGACCGCCATCCAGAATCGGCCGCGCGGAATCTGCGCCGATGACCACAATCGGCCGAGTGCGCGTACCCGTCAATCGGCTGCGGAACACGCCGCTATAGCGACCCGTGAGCAGCTGCACCGTATCCCCCGGCTGAATGCGCAGCGGGGCGGAGAAGGCGTGCGGCAGGCTCCAGGGTCGGGCCGCACTACCATCGTTGTCGGCGCGCCCGCTCGGGCTCACGAAATACTTCGCAGCCCTGCTGGTCACTGGTGCACCGACACCGGCCGCGCTGCCTGCGGAGACAACCACTTGAACACTATCAATACACGAACGAACGGTCCGCACGACCCACGTGGTGCCCGGTGCACTCGCCAGAAGCGACGTACCGCCCGGGAGTGCACGAAGCATGTCAGAGCGTGGGGTGAGACGAACTGAAAGCCGATCGGTGACCCCGCGTCCCGTCATCGGTTCGGCGACACCGAGTCGCAGCGTGTCACCTACCGTCGCGGCGAAGAGACGGTCGCCGCGAATACAGGCGGTGCCATCCGCGACACTGCCCTGGACGGCCGACGCCGATGAGGTACTCTCCGGTACGGTTGCCGATCCGCAAGCACCGGCCAGCAGCAGCCACATGAGAGCTGCCCCCGCCCAGCGGGGATTGGCGGGCGCCGCGTGCATTGAGTGGGAGGCACGCACCCTCGAGCGAGTCGCGATCATGTTTCGGCGGTCGGTGCTAGTCATGTCCGGTGAGTTTGGAGCAAGTGCAGCGCACGTGAGGCCTCGTTGCTTTCCATCTGTCGACAATCAAGGGCCCGGCCAGGTAACTCTCGCCTCTTAACTGTCGGCTTGCGAGGCGTCCGGCTGAAGTAGTGCTTTGCGACGCGTGCCAATCACGTGACGATTGGCGACGCTGCCGGTGAAGCCCACCACGGTTGGGGGACGGGTTCCGGCGTCAGGTTCGACCGTGAATCTGGGGTATCTCGAAGTCCTCGAGCGAAGGGTGTGTGACCGCCATCACACGCGCCCGCGCGACTGCCTGCTCCTGCCAACGCCACTCCGGCCAAAGGGTCAGTACCCCGACCGTCAGCCTGGCAACCCGCGCGAGTCGGCCACCCTCCATGCGCAGCCCGCTGAACAGCCGTACGAGCCGTACTTCCCGCATCGACCACTCGCCGAAGTAACGCAAACAGATATACAGCTCGGTTGCCACCACCGGATGTCGGCCCAGGATGCGCTGCCGGGCGCTGGCGCGCGTCACCGCGCGGGCCTTGTGCACCCGCAGCCCGCCCCGCGGCGCGTGGTGGTGGTGCAGGCTGTTGGCGCCGTCCAGCAGCATCAGCGCCCCGGCACGCTGCAGGCGCAGCCCAAGGTCACCATCGGCACGACTCCCGCCGTCGAACGCCAGATCGAAGCCCCGCACATTACGCAACAGCGCGGTGCGGACGAGCGAATTGCCCCCCATGAGCACCGGACTCAAACGCCACCCGCGTTGCGCCTCCGGCAATGGCGTCACCCCATCCTCGGTGGCCACGCCCACGCTCACGTCGGCGCCCGTCGCCTCGCACAACGCCACATGCTGCGCGATGAGCGTGGGCGGAAAGTCGATGTCGTCGTCGAGCAGCAGCGTCCAGTCGGCTCGCACCTGGTGAATGCCCGCATTGCGCGCCGAGCTCTGCCCCGCCGCGTCCAGTCGCACCACGTGCAGCGGCAGCTCCGGAAAGTCCGCTTCGAGCTGATGATCGCGCGACGCCGCCGGTGTCTGATCCACCACGATAATCTGCGTCGGTCGATGCGTCTGCGCACGCAACTGCTCGAGGGCCGCTCGCAGGTACGGCACACGGTCGACGGTGGGAATGAGTACGGCCACCGTGGCCTCTGACCGTGCCTGAGGGACCATCGTGCGGCGCAGTACCGGCGTAATGGGACGGCAACGGTGACGCCGAGCCGCCATCACTGCCCTGGCCACTTCCCCGAGGGGAAACATGCCGGACGAAACAAGGCGGCCGGCCACGTACCACATCCAGAGGTCACCGACGTACCGCCGCGTGAAGTGCAACTGGTCCACGGCGGAGATCGGGGCCGGAATGGGACGATCCCCGTCGTGTTCACTGAGGGCACGAACGATCACGCCGCCGTGAAACCACTCCCAGCCAAGCGCCGAGGCCGCGGCCTGCACCCCCTCGAAGGCCGCGCAGGGAGCCGGCGCGCTCTCGAGAACGCCCATGGCCACCAAACAGCCATCCAGCAGCAGCTCCGCCGAAGAATGTGGTGCCACACCGTCCGGGAGCACCAGCGGCAGGTAGGCGGGCTGGGTGAATCGCAGACACGGCATCCCGGCCGCGTACACACCGCTCCCGTGATGCAGCACCTCGGCACGTGCGCGGTGCAAATGCGCCTGTACCTGCGCCACCTCGGGGAGCGGCTCACCCACGCGCCGGAAGAGCAGCAGCGCGGACCGGTTTGCCGTCACGAACGCCGGCCATTGCGCCGCCAGCTCCGCGCCGCGGTGCATGGGTGCACCAACGGGCTGCCAACCGTTCACTGTGGCCGCATAGGCCTGAAAGGCCATCGTACCGACCAACGCCCCCGTCATCGACTGAGCCCGAGATCGACGCGTGGCTGATGCACGCCGCCGCGCAGCAGCAGGCGCAAGGCACCGTACAGCCACCCCGCCCCATACATGACGTGCATCACCGGCACGGCCAGGGCAAAGCCCGCTGCAGCGCCCGCGCCGTTACGCGCCACCAGGCGCAGCGCCTGCGACCCGATGGCCAGCGCATAGACCACCACGAGCGTCATCAGCGGCCACGCCGGCCACCGTGGGAGCAGGGCCAGCACCGCGAGCCCGAGCAGCGACAGCACGAACGCCGGTGGCACCAGCTGACGCACGGTCGGCAGGCTCCCCACCTTCGCCGCAGCGAGCGGCTTGTACACACCGTACTGCCAGAACATGCGGCGAAGCTGGCCAAAGCTCCCGCGCGCCACGTAGTCCACTTCAACGTCGGGAACGAGCAGGATACGCCCGCCCGCGCGACGCAGGCGATGATTGAACTCGTCGTCCTGATTCCGCAGCAGTTCCTCGTCGAACAGGCCAATGCGATCGAAGAGCTCCCGCCGGTAGCAGCCGAAGGGGACGGTGTCCGCCCAGCGTGGTGTGGTCGGCCTGAGACGGAAGAGCGCGTTCCCCACCCCCAGCGGATGACCCAGCGCGAGCGCGATGCCGCGCGCGGTCCCGCTGCCATTGGCGGGGATGGTGCGGCAGTGCCCCCCAACGTTGTCGGCCCCGTGCTCCTGCAGGGCAGCGATGAGCGTGGCGCAGTAGTGCGGTGGATATGTGGCGTGGGCACCAATGGGCAGGATGATGCTGCCCCGCGCCGCCAATATGCCCGTGTTGAAGGCCGCCGGCGTCGTTCGTCGCACGTTGTCCACCAGTCGCAGGTCGGGTACGGTGTCCGCCAGCCGCTGCACGATCTCGCGCGTCCCATCGTCGCTCAGGCCGTCCACCACCAGAATCTCCAGCTGGGGGTAGTGCAGCCGGTTGTTCACGAGGGACATGACACAGCGCTCGATGTACGATGCCTCGTTACGGCAGAGCACCACACAAGTGGCCAACGGGTTCATGCCGGGAAGGTGCGTCATGCGGAGGGCGCGGCAATCTCGCGCAGCAGGGTGGACCAGCGTGCATGCACCATGGGCCAGTCGTACGCCTGGGCAATTTCCCGACCCGACACGGACGCGGCGGCGACAGCATCGGGCTGCTGCAGCAGTAACGCGACCGCGCCAGCCAGGGCCTCCGCCGATCCACAGGGCACCGGCGCCGGACCATGATACGTGGCAAGCAGGTCGGGAATGCCGCCGGCGTTCGTGGTCACCACCGGGAGCCCGCAGGCCATCGCCTCCACGAGGGACACCGGCGCGTTGTCCACGTCGGTGGTGTTGAGGAGTAGGTCGGCCTTGTCCATCCAACCGGGGATCTCTGCCTTGCCCACCGCACCGACCAGGTGAATGTGCCGGGCCAGTCCCAACTTGGCGATGAGGGCCGTCAGTGTACCGTGCATGCCGTGCTTGTCCGGTCCGACCATGGTGAGCGTGGCGGGAATGCCCTGCGCATGGAGTAGCTGTACCACCTGCACCGCCAGCTCCGGCCGGTAGATGGGATGCAGCGCACGCACCCAGAGCATGTGGGCACCGGTCTGTGCACGCTGCCGCCAGCGGTACCTGCTGAGTTCGATGCCGTTGGGGATCACCTGTGGCGCAACCCACCGGCTGGCCACCGTACGGGCCAGCCATGTCGAGGGAGAAACGGTGGCGCGCGCCTGCTGCAACAGGGCCCCGAGGGCACCGGGCACACGCTCGGCGATCTGGGGCAGCCCCCCGCCGTGCAGATAGGCGACATACGGGATCCCTCGCGCCGCGCACACCTTGCCCACAAGGTGTGCCCAGTGAAACGCACGCCCGCCAAAGACATCGAGCACCACGATGGTGGCGCCCCGGCGCGCACGCACGGCGGCTGCCAGCTGTTCCACGAGGCGGCCCACACCCGTTGCCCGGCTCGACACCACATCCACCGTCCACTCCTGCTGCGCCAATTGCTGGGCGAGCTCTCGTGACGCGGCGATGTTGCTGCCGGCGGAGCGAGGGTGGGCGCCCACGAAAAGCAGCCGAGGCAGTGCGTGTCGTATCACGGCCGGTGCTCCAACGGGAGGCGCATGTTGCCGGTCCACGGATGTGCGCCATCGCGTTGCCAGCCGCGCTTTTCGTAGAAGGCGATGGCGCGCGGGTTGTCGGTGTTCACGTGCAGGTTCATGGCGCGGAAACCAGCGGCCATGGCGGCGCCCTCCAATTCCTGCATAAGCTGCGCGGCCACCCCGCTCCCGTGTCTATTTGGTGCAACGGCGAGGGCCAGCACGCCGAAACTGGGTTCGTGCGCTGGTCCGGGCCGGGAGGGGGCCACGCGCCGAAACCAGACGCCAACGACGGCGCACGTGACGGCCCGCAGCTTCGCCAGCACCCGACGATCGCCCAGCAGTTGCGGGTTTCTGGCGAGCGCCAGCAACAGGGTACCGGCGTACGCCTTCACAAAGCCGGAGGTGGCGCCGTGATAGCGCCCGCCAATCACGAATCCGGCCAGCCCATTCCGGTCGCCCACCACCGCCGCCCGAAAGGCACGTGCCGTGGCCCCGCAGCGCAGCTGCCACGCGTAGTAGGCACGCACCACATCAACGCCCAGGCGGCTCATCAGCTGCTCGGGGAAGGCGCTGATGTGCAGCTGGGCAACGGCCTCCAGATCGGCCTCCTGCATGAGCCGCACGGCCATGGTGGCGTTGGGGGGCTCCATCTGCTGCATGCGCTCGCCGCCCTCAGCGAGCCAACGGGGAGAGCCCAAGCTCCCCGTAGAACTGTTCCCATCGATCGATCTGTCGCTCGATGCGGAAGTTGCTGGCGACGCGCGCCCTCCCCTCCTGGCCCATGCGGCCACGACGCGGGGCATCACGCAGCAGTTCCTCCATGGCGTTAGCCAGGGCAGGCGCGTCGTACGTCGGCACCACCAGCCCCGTTTCCCCGTGCGCCACGTTTTCGGCCAACCCGTCGGCATTGGTCACCACCACCGGGCACCCCACAGCCTGCGCCTCGAGGACCGCGTTGCAGAACCCCTCCGACACCGCCGCGTGCAGAAACAGGTCGGCCGCACGCAGTTCGTCGCGTACCGCCTCGCGGCCGAGCTTGCCGAGCAACGTGACCCGGTCGCCCAACCCCGCCTGATCTACCGCCACGCTGATGGCGACAACGTGGCCGCCATCGCCAACGATGCGATACTCCACATCCCAGCCGCGAGCAACCAACTGGCGAATCGCTTCAATGGCATGCTCGTAGCCCTTTTTCCACTCGAGGCGCCCCACAGCGAGGATGCGCAAGCGACGCGTGCCCGTATGCACCGGGCGTACCTCATCACCTGGGCAGAAGAAGTCCACGTCGATGGCGGGCGGGATAACAGCAAAGCGCGCATCGGGGGGGCACCCGCGGGCGATGGCGCGCCTCTTTATGTCTTCACCAAGCACATGCACCCCCCGTGCGCCACGGCACACGTCGCCATAAATGGCGCCGTCACGCAAGCGATGGAAGTTCACGTCGTAGCCGCGAAAGCTGAGCGAGTACGGCATGTCGTTGGCCACGAGCGTGTGCGCCCGCCCAAGCGCCAGCGTGCCGAACTCGAAGTGCACGAGCGAGGGTGCGAGTCGCACCAGCGGGCTGTCGAGAATGCAGCTGGTGGGAGTACCGGGCCTCGGTGCCCGCAGTGCCCGCCGCCAGTGACTGGCCGTACGCCACGGCGCTGCCGCCGCCGCACCGGCTACGGCCGTGGCAGCGCGCAACGCTCCCACAGGCGTGCGTTCGAGACGCGGCTCGGCGTGCACGCGTCCCTCCGCGAACATGCGCTGAACGGACGCACCGAAGCGGTGGGCATTTTCCGGGAGCAAATCACGGCAGACCACATGCACATCCCACCCACGCTCCAGCAGCCCCGCCACCTTCGAGGCAATGAAGGTCTCGGAGAGCTGCGGAAACGCGGGCACCACCAGCACGAGCCTGCTCAACCTGCCACCGCCGCTTCCTCGTAGAAGCGCTTCCAGCTTTTAGCCTGCTGCGACAGCGAGAACTCCCGCTCGACACGCTCACGCGCGGCCTTGCCCATGCGACCGGCAAGTGAGCGGTCGCGCGCAATGCATACAATGGCGTTTGCCATGGCCGCCGGGTCACGTACCGCCACCACGAACCCTTCTATCCCATCGGCTACCGCTTCGCGCATGCCGCCGGCGTCGGTCACGATGGCCGGCAGGCCGCTGGCCATGCCTTCCAGCACGGCGTTCGCAATGCCTTCGTCGATACTGGCCAGGAGGATGGCATCGCTCTCGACAAGAATGCCCGCTACATCGCGGGAGGGTATCGCCCCCTCCAGCGTGACGACCCCCTCAAGCCCAAGCTCGCGGATGGCGAACTGCAGCCGCTCCCGTTCGTCTCCGTCACCCACAATGCGGTAGTGCACCTTCACCCCAGCACGAACCGCCTGTGCAACGGCCACGATTGCGAACTCGTACCCCTTGTGCCAGATCAGCGATCCGACGGACACCAGGCGCAACGGAGTTCCCGTCCGCTGTGGCCGTGCGTGCGCATAGCTCTCGGGGGCCACGGCCGGTCGAATGATGCGCGACTTGGCTGCATCGAGACCGAATGCACCAGCAGCGCGGCAGATATCCGCCGACACACAGTGTACCAACCGCGCGGCTGCAAGAGTTTGCGCGATCGACTGCGCCAGCGACTGCCTTCGTGGATCCTTAGGCGCAGTCTTGAGCTGCGACCCCCGCAGGCTCACCGTGACTGCAGCCGTGGTTCCGTTCCGCAGCGCTCGGAATGAATCGGCGCTCAACACCCACTCGAAGTGGATGACCTGAACGTTGGCCAGCGCACGGAGAGTCAACATTCGCGCTATGGCCCGAGGAATACCCGACAGGTGGTCGGCCCGCACCACTGCCGCACCGCCCACGAGGGCGCGCAGATACGCCAACGCGCGCCGACGTACGTCGCCCAGTGTCGCCGACAGGAGAGGCCGCCACTCCACGCCATCGCGGCGAAAGGTGCGACTCACGGTGCGCGAGTAGACCGTAAGCTGCACGCCTTCCCGAGCCAACCAGGTGAACTTGCGGTCGAGAAAGGTTTCCGGAGGGTAGCGAACGTCAATCACGGCCACCTTCACGAAGTAACCTCACTGCCAATCGGTTCGTTGCTGCTCTGCGGCGCTCCAGACATGGCGGCGGCGGTGGCGAGTTGCCGAAACAGGGCACTGCGCTGCTCCAGCTCCTCCCAGCTACCAATCTCCGCCACGCGCCCCTCGTTGAGCAGCAGGATCTGGTCGCAGTGACGAATGGTGGCCAGCCTGTGGGCAATGACCATCAGCGTCTGGTCTTGCCGTTGGCGCTGAATGTCGGCCATTACCAACTGCTCGGTCACCCCGTCGAGGGCGCTGGTGGCTTCATCCAGAATGAGCAGTGGCGGGTGCCTGTACAACGCGCGCGCAATGCCAATGCGCTGCCGCTGGCCACCGCTCAGGCGCACCCCACGCTCCCCTACCACCGTATCGAGTCCCTGCGGCAGCGTGTTCAGCAACTCCTGCAACTGCGCCAGCCTGGCCACCTCCAGAGCGCGGGCACGGTCGACAGTCTCGGGTGGCTCGCCAAAAGCAATGTTGGCCAGTAGCGATTCGTCGGTGATGAACACTGCCTGCGATACGTAGCCCACCTGCGGGCGCCATGCTCTGATGTTGTGCAGCCCCAATGGTTGACCGTCCACGCACACCGCGCCGCGCTCGGGCCATTGCAGGCCAAGCAGGATATCAGCGAGCGTGCTCTTCCCCGACCCCGACGAGCCGATCACCCCCAGCGAGCTCCCCCTGGGGATGCGGAACGACACGCCATCCAGCGCGGGGCGCTGCTGCCCCTCGTACCGGAAGCACAGATCGCGCACCACCACTTCGCGTCCAAAAGGTAGTGCCTCGAGTGGTTCCTGTTCGTGTTGCTGCGCCTCGGCGCCATCCTCAAGCGCGGCAAGCACTTCGTCAATCGTTGAACGATTGGTGCGGTACGCGGTGATGGCGCCGAACACATTCTGCATGGCCGGCAGCAGGCGAATGCCGGCAAACAGGTACAGGCTGAGCGTGGGGAGCAGTGACGCGGGTGCCTGGCCACCCGAGCGTACTACCAGAAGCGCCACGATCATGCTGCCAACCAGCAGTACCTCCACCAGATAACGCGGTACCAGGGGCAGGGTGTTCGCCAGTACGGCACCACGACGGATGGTGCTGTCCGACTCGCGGAAGCGCGCCAGCGGGAGCTCCTCCTGCTGCAACACCTTGAGTTCGCGAATACCCGACAGCGCCTCGCTGGCCACCTTGTTGCGCACGCGATTGGCCCGGAGGCGCTCTTCACCCGACGCGGCGGTCCGTTTCTTGGCGGCCGCGTGCGTGATGGCAAAGACGCCGCCGATGACGGTGAGCAGGATGCTGGACACCACCAGATCGCTGGCCAGCAGCAGCGCCACCACCGCCACCACCACCAGCGACTGACCGGCGAGCGTGAGCAGCGGCCCTACCACACCGGCGCCCACCTGCTGGCTCTCCTGCATGACGGTGCGGTGCACCTGCGCCGAGTGCACGGTGGTGTGATAGGCGTACGGCCTGGCGAGATAGCCGCGCAGCAGCCGCCGCGAGAGGTACAGCACCACGTCCCAGCTGTAGGCGGTCGACTGTCGCGCCGCAACAACGGCCAGCACGTTCCCCAGCGCCAGCGAAACGACCACACACACCCCGAGCGCCGTGGTGAACGCCATGGGCGACGTGAAGCCGCCGACGCGATAGAGCCACGCCAGCGCATCCACCTCCTGAATGACCGTCGGGTCAGTAGCCACCTTCAGGAACGGAGCCACCGCGCCGACGCCCACCAGCTCGAAGGCGCTGCGGATCACGAGCAGCGCCAGCATGCCCCACAGTCGCTTGCGGCCGGGGGGGAGCACCTTGGACAGTCGCGCCAGTTCGGCGCGCACCCCCACCCTCTGGTCGCCCTGCGTGTGTGCGGACAGATTTGCTGAGGTCACGCTACTGCTCGTCCTTGCGTCGTTCACATTCGTGAGTGCTCTCATGACCCCGTTGGATATTCCCGTGCGCGACACCTTCCTCCCCTTCTCGCCGCCGTCCGTTGGCCCCGAGGAGATTGCCGAAGTGGTCGCCGCCCTGCAGTCCGACTGGATCACCACCGGGCCCCGCACGCAGGAGTTCGCACGCGCCTTCGCCGACAGCGTGGGCGCCCCCGCGGCACTCGCCCTCAACTCCTGCACCGCCGGCCTGCACGTGGCGCTCGCCACGCTGGGCATTGGCGCGGGTGACGAGGTCATCACCACCCCCATGACGTTCTGCTCCAGCGCCAACGTCATCGTGCATGTGGGCGCCACACCCGTACTGGTCGATGTGGAGCCCGACACGCTCAACATCTGCCCCAACGAAGTCGCCCGGCGCATCACCCCGCGCACTCGCGCCATCATTGCCGTGCACTACGCCGGCCACCCCGCCGAACTCACCGCCCTGCGCGCGCTGGCCAACCAGCACGGCCTCACGCTCATCGAAGACGCCGCGCACGCCTACCCCGCCGCCTACCGCGGCACCCCCATTGGCGGTGGCAGCAACCCGGTGGCCTTCAGCTTCTACGCCACCAAGAACCTCACCACCGGCGAAGGGGGCATGCTCACCGGCGACGCGGAATTCCTCGACCGAGCCCGCATCGTGAGCCTGCACGGCATGTCGCGCGACGCCTGGAAGCGCTACACCAAGGGGGGCAGCTGGCACTACGACGTGGTGCTGCCGGGCTTCAAGTACAACATGACCGACCTGGCCGCCGCCCTGGGACTCGTGCAGCTGCGGCGCATGGACGACATGCAACGCCGCCGGCAGGAGGTCGTGAACATGTACATGGCCGGTTTCGCCGAGCTGGCGGCCGAAGGGCTGCTGGAGCTGCCGGTACACCGCCCGCATGTGGACCACGCCTGGCACCTGTTCGTGCTGCGGCTGCGCCCCGACCGGCTGCGCATTGGCCGCGACGCGTTCATCACCGCCATGACCGAGCAGAACATCGCCACCAGTGTGCACTTCATTCCCGTGCACCTGCACCCCTACTACCGCGACCGGTACGGCTTCGCCCCCACCGATTTCCCCGTGGCCAACGATGCCTACTCGCGCATGCTGAGCCTGCCGCTGCACCCGCGCCTGAGCGATGGCGACGTGGCCGATGTCGTGGCGGCCGTGCACCGCATCGTGCGCGCCAACCGGCTGTGACCCCGGCCAAGCGCGCCTTCGATGTCGTGGCGTCGCTGACCGGGTCACTGCTGCTGCTCCCGCTGTGCGCCGTCATTGCGCTGGCCATACGCCGCGACGGTGGCCCGGTGTTCTTCAGGCAGCGTCGCGTGGGGCGCCACGGCCGCGAGTTCCTCATGTGGAAGTTTCGCAGCATGGTGGTGCGCGCCGAGCAGACAGGGCCGCAACTCACCGCCCACGGCGACCCGCGCATCACGCGCGTGGGGCACTGGCTGCGCAAGGCCAAGCTGGATGAGCTGCCTCAGCTGCTGAACGTGCTGGCCGGCGACATGTCGCTGGTGGGCCCCCGCCCGGAAGTGCCCCGCTATGTGGCGCTGTACACGCCGGCGCAGCGCGCCGTGCTGGCGCTCACCCCGGGCATTACCGACCCGGCCTCGCTGCACTACGTGGACGAGTCGGCGCTGCTGGCCGAGGCCAGCGACCCCGAGGCGCTGTACGTGAACACGCTCATGCCCGACAAGATTGCCCGCAACCTGGCGTACGCGCAGCAGGCCACGCTGGCGAGCGATGTGGCCGTCATTGTGCGCACGCTGCTGGCCGCCGCCGGGGTGGGGCGACGCTGAGCACCGGCGAGACGCCGCCGACGTCGTCACCGGTGCCGCGGCATCAGCCGCCCTCCTCGCCCGCCGACACCGCCGCGTAGTAGCCGCGATAGGCGTAGGTCCCCTCGCCGTAGCGCTCCAGCCGGTTGTCCACGTCGTTGATCACGGCGCCCAGTATGTTGGCATTCACCGCGTCCAGCTGCCGCAGTGCCTCGTCGGCCTCGTCGAGGCGCGTTTCCCCGGCGCGCGTGACCACCAGCACGCCGTCGGCAGCCACGCTCATGGCCACCGAATCGGCCACGGCCAGCAGCGGTGCCGAGTCGAGAATGACCACGTCGTAGACTGCCGCGAGCTCGCGCAACAACGTGCGAAAACGCTGGCTCCCCGCCTGATCGATGAGGTCGGCGCCAACGGCCCCAGCCGAAATGAGCCACAGCCCCGACACCAGCGTGCTCTGCACGGCGCCAAAGGGAGAGCTGAGGTCCCCCAGCACCTGCTGCAAGCCCGGGGTGGCGTTGGCCCCCAGCAGCACGTGCAGCCGCCCGGCCACGAAGTCACAGTCGATGAGCAGCACGCGCAGTCGTTGCTGCGCAAAGGAAATGGCGAGGTTCACACTCACCGAGGTCTTGCCTTCAGCGGGGCGGGTGCTGGTCACCAGCAGGCTCTTGCCGCGTCCACCCAACCCGTACAGCAGCTGCGTGCGCAACTGGCGGAACGCTTCCGACTCGCCGCTGCGCAAATCGCGCGCAGCGGCCAGCGCCACCGAGCGGCGGCGTCCCACCTCCGACACCTTGGGGGTGTCGCGGCGCAGCCAGCGTCGCGTGGCAGCGTGGGGGCCGGTGATGCGCGGAATGGTGCCCAGCAGCGGCACACGCAGCCCGCGCTCCACACTGTTGCGCCCCTTCACCGTGCGGTCGAGCGCTTCGCGCAGCACGCCGGCCATGATCCCGAACAGCGCCCCCAGGGCCAGCGCAAACACCACCAGTCGTCCCACCGGAGGGCGCAACGGCAGCACGCGCGTGGGCGGCTCCACGATGTCCACCTGCCCCACCGCGGCCGCCTCGGCCACCTGCGCGCGCTGATATTCGGCGCGCAGCCCCGCTGCCTGCTCACGCAGCGCATCGGCCGACTGCGCCAGCAGCACCTCCTGGGCCTTCGTGACCGGTGCTCCCTGCAGGTCACGCGACAATTCGGTTCGCTGCCTGTCGAGCGCCGCCAGGCGCAGCAGCAGCCCTTCCTCGTACGCCTGCACCGCGCCGATCAGGCGGCGCTTGGTGCCCTCCACCAGCTGGTCGGCGCGCTGCACATCGGGGTGGCGCGCCGGCAGGCCGCGCGGCCCCGAGGTAATCTCCGAGCGCGCCGCTTCCCGCTGCGACAGCTCGGTGTAGAGTGCCGCGACGGCGGGGGCGCTCCCCACGGGCGTCCCGGGGAGCGCCAGGAGCGCCCGCGCCCGTACCGCCGGGTCTGGGGAGTCGAACCGTACGCGGAGGTCACCCAGGATTTGCCGTTCCGCCTGCAGCTCCTGCTGCTTCTGCTCCACCAGGCTGACTTCGGAGCGCCGCGTGGCGATACGCTCATCGCTGCTGAAACCCTGCTGCGTGCTGCGGAAGGCCCCCTGCTGTCGCTCGGCGCCGGAAAGCTGCGCGTTGACCGCGGCCAACTGCTGCTGCGCGAATTCACGCCGTCGCCGCGCCTGCAGCTGCGCCGTGGCGGCATCGGCACTCTGGTAGGCCTGCACCAGCGCCCCTAAAGCCTGCAGCGCCACCTGCGGTTCGTCGGCGGTGAAGCGCACGTCGATGAGCGTGGTCATCTCGCGATCGTTCACGACCAGCTGCGACAGCACACGATCGATGGCCATATCACGCGGCAGAATGAGCAGGCTGCCGCTGGTGACGCCGACCGGCGGCCGCTCCAGGCGCAGGGTGAGGCCGCGCACGGTGATCGACTTGCCGTACGGGTAGCGAACGGAGTCGTCGGTCACGAACCACGACCCGCCGTCGAAGGCCAGCTTGAGGATACCGCCGTCGGCGGGATTGCCGGCCACGCCCACATCGTGCACCATCCCCGCCGGCATGCCCTGCGGCAGCACGCGCAGGCCGAGGGGGAGCGAGTCCACCACCTTGCCGGCCAGCGGGCGGCTGCGGAGAATGGCCACCTGGGTGCGCACCGACTGCGGCGGCGCCGACGAGCCACCGCCGTCGAGGCGCGTGCCGAGTGACAGGCGACCATCCAGCAGCTGGATGGTCGCAGTCGTCATGTAGCGTGTGGGCTGGCGACTTACCCATCCATACGCCGCGGCACCGGCCAGCAGCACCCCCAGCACCGGCATCCACCAGTTGCGCAGCAGCAGCCGCAGCACCCCCTTGGGATCGGAGGGGAGTGTGTCGTAGCCACCAGCCTCCGGGCGCGCACGGGGTGCGCGCAGCGGCGGTACCGGTTCGGCGGTCGAGTGCGGAGCAGGGGTGCGAACGAGCGACGTGCGGGGATTCATGAGCAGTTACGGGAGTTCACGGCGCGAGAGAATGATCAGGTACGTCGTGACGTACGCGGTGGCGAACCCCGCCGTGATCTGGAGAATCGGGCCGATAACGGACCACAACGACCGTGTGCTGCGCCGCGGCACCAGAATGCGGTCGCCCGACTGAATGGTGCGCAACGACCGCTCGAGCGAGGCATCCCCCGGGTCGAACTGCCGTTCGCGCCCGCCGCGCTCCAGCGCCACCTTGCGTTCGTGGCCGGTCATGGTGGGCGAGCCGGCCTTCACCACGGCGTCGGCCACGGTGGTTTCGGGGGGGAGCAGATACACCCCGGGGGTGCGCACCTCCCCCGACACCACGATGCGCACGAGCGGCTTGATGTCCACCGCCGGCTCGCGCTGGTAGTCGCTGAGAAACGCGACGATGCGCGCACGCACACTGTCCAGGGGAATGCCCGCCACTGCTACGCGGTTGAGCAGCGGATGATGCAGCGTGCCGTCGGGCGCCACCTCGAACTCGCCGCTGAAGGAGGGCGACTCCCACACGGTGAGCTTGATGGCGTCACCGGGGTGCAGCACGAGCGGCGGCGACGCCGCCGGCTGCGCGGCCGCGGGTGTCACCGCCGTTGCCTGCAGCAGCAACGTCGCCAGCAACGTCACTGGCAGCGTCAATAGCCGAGCCATCGCCCGCCTTGCGGGGCGCGACGACATCGCCGCCGCAGGCAGCAGGGACGCAATGCGAAAGGCAGCCAGGAAGGAGATTGCCGTCACGATACGGTCAGATTGCGGTCAGGATGCCGATGGACGCGAGGCGCCGAACACGGCGCGCGCATACCGAGCGAACTCACGCCAGCGTGCACGTGCCGGCATACCGTAGGTTGCGGTGGTCGCGTCCGCTCCCTGCAAAGTAGCGCCTTGCGACAGGGCCGCGAGATCCGGTACGTCCACATCGTGTTCCACGAGCCACGGGCGTGACCCCTTGTGCCCGCTGGTATTCGGGCGCAAGGCCCATTCCCACGCCAGCCGCCGCAGCCGCACCGAGGGACAGTCGGTGCCCCCCGGAATGAGAATGGCCAGCAGGTGCCGCTCCACCAGGGCGTTTACACTGCGCATGGCGGCCCGCGGCACACCCGCCGGCGGCGGGGGCTCGAGCGCCGCCAGCACCGTGGCCGGCACCGGCACTGCAGCCAGCCCCTCGACCAGGCGCAACGCCCAGTAACAGCAGCTGGCCGCCCGCGCCTCGTGCGCCAGTGCCACGAAGGCCGACCAGCTGAAGGCGGGGTCGGCGGTGATGACCCGCAGATCCCCGGCCGTGCGCCACGTGCCGGTGCGCAGCATGTGCTGCCACGCCAGGTGAATGCAGGCGTGCAGCGCCATGTGCAGCGCCGAGGGGATGCGCGCCCCGACCAGGTCGGCCCCGAGCGTCTCGCCGAGCACATCGTCCACGGGGCGTGCATCGCGCCACAGGTCGCTGGCACCAAAGGCAAAGGGGTGCCCCGGGGGAATCACGTCGGTGTGCACCTCCAGGTTCACTGCCACCCCGGTGGCATCGTGCAGCGCCGGCAGGTGGTGAATACCGCCGGCGGGGAGCTGCACGGTGTCCTCGGCGGCGGGCACCATCCACCCAGTGCCGCACAGCACGTCGTACGCCTGCGGCGCCTGCGCGGCGGGCACCAGCAGGTCGAGGTCCAGCATGGGGCGCGCGGCAAAGCTGCGATGGTACCAGGCCGCCACCGCGGCGCCCTTGAGCAGCAGCACCGGAATGCCGGCCTCGTGCAGCGCGCGCACGCTCTGCCCGAGCCGCTGCCGCAGGTGGTGCATGCGGAACTCCATGACCATGGCCAGCTGCCGCAGCGGCGCCGCGTCTGCCGGCACGGTGCCGCGTTCGGCGCCCGCCAGCACGCGCGACAGCGCGATGACCGCCTTTTCGCGCTCGGCGGTGTAGCGTAGCGTGCCCCATCCTGCCGGGGTAATGGCGGCCAGCAGCGCGGCCGGCGCCGTGAAGCCCGGCACGGCACTGCCAAAGAGCAGGCGATGCTCGGGGGCGAGCCGCGCCTGCAGCCGGGCCACGGGGCGGGGCGCCGGCATGGGAGACGCGGCGGCCCACGCCGGCGCGTCAGTACTGCCCAAGGCTCCCCCGTCGCCGTGCATCGCGCAACGTGTAATGCAGCGCCCACCCGCCGGCAGCACAGGTGGCGAAGGCCATGGCCGACAGCACCGCCACGTCGGCGGCCACGGTGGCAAGGGGGGCGCCGTCCAGCCACAGCCGCCGGGTGGCGCGCAGGCCATAGGTGAGCGGAATGACATCGCTCACGCGTGCCACCCACGAGGGAATCACGTGCGTGGGGAAGTACACGCCCCCGAGGAGCGATGACACGGTCATGATGCCGCCCAGCAACGGCCCCGACGTGCGAAACGCCACCACCATGGCCGCCGAGACGAGCCCGATGCCGAAGTACGCCAGCGTTGTGAGCGCCATGACCACCAGCCCCGGCACGAAGTGGCTCCAGACGACGCTCACGCCCAGCAGCAGGCCGCTCACCACCAGCAGCAGCGCACGCACCCATGCCTGCGCAATGTCGAAGCTCATGAGCCCGGCAAAGACCACCCACGACGGGGTCGGCAGCGAGAGCATGAGCTCGAGCGTGCCGCTGCCGATTCCGCCGCTCACCGCGGTGGCGGGGGCGCGCATGGCCGCGATGATGAGCGTGGTGGAGAGCACCCCCAGCAGCGTGAAGGCGAAGAAGTTGCCCCCTTCGCCGGCAATGGCCCCCGCCATGGTGGGCTGCAGCGCATTGGCCACGAAAAAGAGCGGCACCACCGTTACCAGCAGCGCGCCCAGGGAGAAGAGAAACTGGAGGCGATAGCTGCTGGCCAGAATCCACGAAGCCCGGAACAGGGCGGCAATGACGCTCATGCGGGTACGGTCTCACGCATCGGCGCCTCAGCTCCCGCGATCACCCGCTCGATGAGCCCGGCCAGCGACCCGTCGAGTCGTTCGAAGCGCGCGATGGGCACTCCGTGCGTTCCCAGCAGGGCGAGCACGGCCGCCGCCGCCGTGGGACCATTGGGCAGCGACACGCGCACACAGCACCACCCGTCGATCCTCTCTCCCTCGCGCACGCCGTGCGCGAGCCCCTGCGTCTCGAGGAGGGCAAAGGCCGCGTGCTGCGGCTGCGTGGTCCACACCCCCATGGTGGCATCGCCAAAGCGTTCGGCCAGCACGGACGCGCGATCGCTGGCCACGACGCAACCGCGGTGCAGGATGGCGACGCGATCACACCAGTTGAACGCTTCGTCGCCGTCGTGCGTGGCCAGGAGCACGGTGCACCCGCGCTGCGCCACGAGCACCTCGCGTACGAGCGCGCGCAGCGACTGCGCGGCCATGGGGTCGAGCCCGCGCGTGGGCTCGTCGAGCAGCAGGACCGCCGGGCGCCCCAGCAGGGCGCGCGCAATGAGCGCCCGCTGCCGCAAGCCGGTGGAGAGCTGCCCCACTGGCCGATCGGCGTACTCCTGCAACTGCACGTCGGCCAGCACCTCGTCCACGGCCGCGCGCCGTTCGGCGGTCGCCACGTTCTGCAGCGCCGCATACAGTCGCAGATTTTCCCGCGCCGACAGGCGCCAGTTCATCACCCGTTCGTTGGCCAGAACACACCCCACCAGGCGCTGCACGGCGCGCGGTGTGCGCACCACATCGTGACCGTCAACGGTGATGGTGCCCCGATCGGGGGTGAGATAGGTGCCGAGAATGCGAAAGAGGGTGGACTTGCCGGCCCCGTTGGGGCCGAGCACGCCGAACAGTTCGCCGCGACGCACCTCGAGCGACACCCCGTCGAGACCGGTCACCCACTCGCCGCGCCCCAGGGGGGCCCGCAGTGTGTCGCGCCACCCGCGGCGCAGCTCGAACCGCTTGGCCACGTCGTGCAGGCTTACCATGGGTGCCACGCGCGCACGGTGTTGATGACCTCCGGCAAACGCGAGAGGTCCCGCGCCACCGACAGGGTGTACGACGGGACCTTGGAGACCAGCGCCAACGTGCCAAGAAACTGGCGGTTGGCCTCGGCGCCACCCAGCAGGTCTCCCAGCTTGCCGTGCTGCTGCAGCTGCACCGCGGCCGCCATGGGCGCGAGGCAATCGCGTGTGACCGCCTGTTCGGCGTGCGCCGGGGCGGGCGCGATGAGATACACCGCATCCACGGGGGTCCCCGCATGCAGCGGCAGGTGCGACGGCATCACGTCGACGGACAACTTGCCGTCGATGGTGGGCGTGGCCGTGGCCCACGCGGCCCCGGCGGCCGCGAACGCATCGGCACGCACGCGCAGCGCCATGCTGCCGGCAAAGGCCACGGGCACCGGGTCCACCTGCACCGCCACCGCATCATCGCCAATGAGGGTGGCCCCATGTGCCACCAGCGCCGCGGCGAGACTCGACTTGCCGGTGCCCTTTACCGCGGCAAAGAGCACGGCCCGGTTGCCCACACGCACGGCGCTCGCGTGCAGACACAGGTCGCCCGCGTCGTGCACCAGCAGGGGCAACAGGCGCCCCACCAGGTCGAGACGCACAGACTCGTCGTCCAGCGTGTCTGGCACATCGCAGGCAATGATGCGGCGCGCCCGGTCCAGTTCGTACTGGCCACTGCAGGCATGTTCGAAGCGCCACGTGGCCCCGTGGCGCCACAGCTGCAGGTTGCAGGGCTGGTAGGGGTCGGCGCCGACCAGCGTGAATGCGGCATCGCGCGGTGCGAGCGCCTGTCGCACGACCTGCACGTCGACGTCATCCGGCGCCGCCTGCACGGGGAGTGTAGCCACCGGAAAATCGGAGCGCACCCGGCGTCCGAAGGCAAAGTAGTGATACATGGGGAACCGACGAATCCGGGAAGGCACCGAAGTGCCTTCCCGGTCGTCACTCAGCTCGTCTTGCAGCTGAAGCTGCCGCCAGTCGGTGTGCAACCCGGTGCTGCCGGGTTGGTTCCGAAGGTGTCAGTGCCAGACGTACCGCCGGCAAGCGTGAGCTCGCGCAGCGTACCGAACCGTTCCAGCCGTGGTGCGTTGTACATCACGAGTCCTTTGCTCGAGTGGAAGTCGGGTGTCGCCCGACACGACCGCAGTCCGCGTGACTGCAAATGCCTGTGATACCCGTCAGGAAAGCGCACCTTCGCAGTGCGCGTGGGAGTGGCCGATCAGCACGCCAGCGACCTGGCTACCCGCCGATACAGGCTCCGTCATCACCCCGCGGGCGGAGCGCGAGTCCCTCCGCAGGAACCACTCAACCTGTGCCGTACGCAGCAGCGCCTCGCACAGCCCGGGAGTAGCCCTGCCTGCTTCCGCCTGCGCAATGTGCAGAGTCAGGGAAGAACGATCAAGGAGACCAAGATCCGCGAGGCGCAGGTCGGTGCCGCACTGCCGCAACCACGCTGCCGCCCCCGCCGCCGACTGCTCCAGCCGCGTTCCCAGGGTGCCGGTGCGCTCCGCGCGCCGCGCCAGCAGCGCCGGCGGCAGGAACGGGCGCATCGCCCCGCGCAACAGCAGCTTGGTGTCGCCGTCGGCATACCGCTCGCTGTGATGCCCCTGGGCCATGAAGCGCACCACGCGCAGGTCGTGGAAGGGCGAACGCGCCTCCACACCGAGTGCATGCACGGCACCATGCATGACCGCGGCCAGACGCGGGAACCCCTGATTCTCGAAGTACCAGCGAAACTCGGCGTGGGCCGCACCATGCCGCTGCACGTCGGGCACCCATTCGGGCGCCCGTGTGTCCAGCGCCAGTGTGGCGGTGGTTGGCGTACGCAGCCACGGTGGCACCAGCCGTTCGAACAGCCCCATGAACCGGCGTCCGCGCAGGCGCCCCAGCCCACGTAGCACTGCCGGCGGCAGCGCCGGTTCCACGGCGTACTTCCAGAACCAGGTGGCGGGCTGTGTGTGAATGCCGAAGGCCCGCCACTCACGCCATACGGCCGACAGCCGCCCGCGGCGCAGCAAGTCGGAGAGAAACCACGGCGCGCACTGGAAGAGAAAGTCGCCGGCGTGGCCATGCAGCGCCACGCGGCTTTCGACCGCACGCGTCCCGTGCGCCAGCAGCTCGAGCGCCGCCGCGTGCAGATGCACGTGCGACTCCTCGCGGCCGGCGGCATCGAATCGCGGCGCGGGAGGAATGGGACCGAGGGCGCTCCCGTCCAGCCAGTGCACCGGCACGCCGAGATGCTGCGCCACCAGAACAATGAGCTCGTCTTCGCGGCCGCTGTTTCCCTCGGGGTACGACACCGAGACCACGCGATACGTGCGCGCTGGTTGCAGCGACGCCTTCTGCGCCGCCTGATGCAGCATCGCCGCCACCGCCGTGCTGTCGTACCCACCGCTCATCCACACCGCGGTCGGCGTGCGCTGCGCCATGCGCTCGCGCACCGCTGCCTCGAGCAGCGTGCCCAACTGTGCCTCGGCCTCGGCGGCCGGTCGCGGTGCGCCTTCCCGCTCGGGCAGCGTGAACCAGCGGTGGCAGGTGAGCGCCTGCCGTTGCCACAGCTCGGTACTGCCCGCCTCTACCTGACGAATGGCGCGGTACACCGTGCCGTTGCCCGCCGAGTAGAGCAGGCCGGCGGCGTCGCTGGCAATGGTGGCGAGGTCGAGATCGGCCGCACAGTGCGGATGGCCACGCAGCGCCGACACCACCGAGGCATACGCCACCCCGCTCCCCAGCGTGGCGCGATAGAGCGACCGCGTGCCACTGAAATCCCGCGAGGCCACCAGCTTGCGCTGCCGGCGATCCCACAGCACGAACGCGAAGTCGCCCTCGAGCAGTTCGGCGCAGTCGTCGCCGAACGCCTCGTACGCCGCCACGATGCAGTGGCTGGCGGTGGGGCCACCCGGCGTGACGCCCCGAATGGCTAGCCGCCGACGCAGCTCATTCAGGTAGTAGAGCCGCGCGTCGGCCGCCACCACCACCTCGTGTCCGTGCACCAGCAGCGCGGGGCCGGAGAAGTCGTCGTCCATCTCCCACGTGGCGCGCTGCACCGCCAGCACCACGCCGTCCTCCTGCCACTGCTCCACGCGGTCACTGCCACAGGGCGCCATGGCACGCAGCATGTCGCGCACGACCGGCGGCGAAACCGCCGCGGCGTCGTTGGCCACGATGGCCAGAATCGCGCTCACGCCACCTCCCGCCGCAGCGCCTGCAGCGCCGCCGTCCCGCCGTCACCGCCGTCACCGCCCTGCAGCGCGCTGCTCCCCAGCGGCGTCCACTGCTGCTGCACCGAGGGGCGGTCACCCACCACCACGCCGCCCACTTCCACCCATGCGTGCGCCTCGAAGGTGGCCTGCGCGCGCACCCCCACGCGCACGACGCTCCCCGGCACCCCATTGGCCACCAGCAGCCGATGCAGCGCCATGGAACGCACCAGGCAGGCGCCACGCCACGGGCCATAGCGCTCGGCGCGCTTGAGTGCCTGCGCCCACCGCTGTGCCTGCGGCACCGCGACCGGTAGCCCGGCGTCAGCCGCTTCACCCGTTGACTCCGCCGTGGCCGACAGCGGCAGCAGCGCACCCGTTGGCGCCGTGGCCAGATCGCGCCGCGCCACCCGCAGCGCCTGCATGGCCTGCAGCATATCGATCACCGCGCGCGGCGCCGCGAGGGTACGCAGCACCGTGCCAACGCCGGGGAGCGGCATGCTCAGGCCGCAGGCTCGGTGGTCGCCAAGCCGGCGGCCACGAGATCGTCCAGCAGCGCGTGCACGTCGGCGAGCAGCGTGGCCATGGGCGCGTCGGGATACGTGGCCGACAGCTGCGCACACACCGCGCCCACGGTGCGCTGCACCGGCGGCAACAGCGCCCACACCTCGGCACCCACCGTGTTGAGGCCGAAGTACGTCTCGCTGCGCCCGTCGAAGAGCACCGCGCCCTCGTCCATGCGCTGCACGATCACTCCGGGTGCCGGCGTGGGCAGTACCCGCACGGCCAGTTCCGTTTCGCGACCACTCACGGCGATACACCGCTCACCATGTCGGCGCCGCCAAGATCCGCCAGCGGGATCACCAGTGGCGTACGCGATGCGCGCGGCGCCCGATCGGCCAGTTCGATGCGCGATGGCACGAGCACCAACGGCGGCGCACTGACGGCCGTCGCGACGACCGGCATGAGGGGGATGGGCATGCCCAGCGACGCCTCCGGCACGAGACGCTGCATGACCTGCCGGATTCCTGCCGCATCATCGCGCTCGGCCATCACCGCCAGCTCGTCGAGTCCCAGATGCAGCCGGGGCCCGGCCAGTCCTTCGGTGCGCAGCATGCGAATCTGCTGCACCGACGTGGGCGTGCCCTCCTCGAACAGCGCCATGAGATCTTCGTTGAGCTTCTCGCCAGGGCGCAGACCGGTGAAGGTGATGCCTACGTCGGTGTACGGCACGCGCCCGGCCAGCCGAATGAGCTGCTCGGCCAGATCGAGAATGCGCACCGGCTCGCCCATGTCGAGCATGGTGATGCGATCGCTCGCCTCGGGAAGCGCCGCGGCCTGCAGCACGAGCTCCACCGCCTCGGGGATGGTCATGAAGTAGCGGCGCACATCCGGGTGCGTCACGGTGAGCGGCCCGCCGGCGGCCAGCTGCCGCTGAAAAAGCGGCACCACGCTCCCCGCCGAGCCCAGCACGTTGCCGAAGCGCACGGCCCGGAAGTCGGTGCCATGCCCGCGCACCTCCGGATGCCCCAGCACCACCAGTTCGGCGAGCCGCTTGGAGGCGCCCATGACGCTGGTGGGATTCACCGCCTTGTCCGTGGAGATGAGCACGAACTTGCGCGCCCCGGTGCGCACCGCGGCCATGGCCACATGCAGCGTGCCCAGCACGTTGTTGCGTACCGCTTCGCCGGGGTGCTCCTCCATGAGCGGGACATGCTTGTAGGCGGCGGTGTGGAACACGACCGTCGGCCGATAGGCCTCGAACAGCTGCTGGACGCGGGTCACGTCGGCGATGTCGCCAAGCAGGGCGTGCACCTCGAGCGACGGGAAGGCGCGCGCGAGCTCGTGTTCAAGGAAGTACAGCGGCGACTCGGCCTGGTCGAGCAGCACGAGGCGTCGCGGCGCAAAGCCCGCCACCTGACGCGCGAGCTCCGCGCCGATGGAACCGGCGGCCCCTGTGACCAGTACCACGGCGCCGGTGAGATCGCGCTCCACGTCCGTCGGGGCCAGTTGCACCGGGCGGCGACCGAGCACGTCCTCGATGCACACCTCGCGCACCTCGCCCACCTTGGCGCGTCCAGCGAGGATTTCGCGCAGCGTGGGGATGGCCTTGAACTCGCAGCCGCTGCGCTCGCACTGGTCGATGATTTCGCGCATGAGGGGGCCCGACACCTCGGAGAGGGCGATCACCACCAGCTCCGCTCCCACGCGCTGCACCAGCGCGGGCAGGTCACGCAGCGCACCCACCACCGGTACCCCGTGAATGGCCAGCGCGCCGAACACCGGCTGCAGCGTCACGAGCCCTGCCGCCTGCAGGTTTCCCTCGCCGTCCCGCTGGCACTGGCGCACGAACCGCTCGGCGGCGTCGTCGTCGCCAATCACGAGCACCTTACGCCGGGCCGCTCCGTGATGCTCGGCGCGACGCCGCTCGTGCAGCAGGCGCGCGCCCACCCGCGCCGAGCCGGCGAGGCCGAAGAAGAACACCGCCTCGAGCACGAAGATGGAGCGCGGCATGCCGATGGCGGCGCCCAGCAGCAGCACGGCCATGATGGTGAAGCCGCTGCCGAGGGCGGTGGCGCGGGCCAGCATCATGGCATCGCGCACGCCCGCATGCCGCCAGGAGCCGCGGAAGACACCCATCCACATGAGCACCAGCAGGCGACCGCCCAGCAGCGCGGGGCCCACGACCCACAGACGCGCCAGCTCCTCGGCGGGGACCGCGAAATCGAAGCGCACCACGTACGCCAGCACCAGCGCCAACGCCGCGGCCCCGAGGTGCAGAGTCGCGATGAGGAGGGTGCGATGACGCAGTGGGCGAGAGGGCACTGGGATCAGGACGTCGGGAACGGGGGGCCGCCACCCGCGCGGGCAGCACCGAGAATCGGGAGACCTCGCCGTTGGACAGACGGTGAGCCATCGCACAGGGCGACCGGATGAGCACGACACCCGGAGCAATGACTATGCCGAACGGGGATCGTGCCGCATCCACCCATGTGGAGTGGGGGGTGCTCGCCGGATTCCGCAGCCGGCGCCGCGGTGCAGGTTAGCTGCGCGGCTCGCGATTCCCAACAACCGCTTTGAAACGAACACGTTGCACGTTCATTCCTGACACAGGGAAAGCCCGCGACGGCGATTCGCTGCGTAACCGGACTTCGAGCAATCTCGGCAACCGTTGCGCGCTCACTACGACATTGTCGCTTGAGCGCAACAGCTGGTTGCGACCCGATCTAGATGGGTGGTCGCGGCTGGCTGGTCTCCGGATCCTACAACGGCGAGCTACGGTGCGGGTTGCACGACCGCAGTGCCAACTGCCGTTTCCCGCACGCGCCGCTCCACCCAGCGGGCAAGCTGCGGATGCGGGGCCAGCGGTTCGGCGCCGTACTTCGAGCGGGTGCCGCGAATGTCGTGCGGCACCTTGTCGCGGCTCACGTTGCCCTTGGACACGAGCACGGGCACCACGATGACCTCGCGGCCCGTGGCGGCAGCCTGCAGGTCGATGAGCTCACGTACACGGCGCACCGCTTCGGCGCGCACGGCGGCGGGGGCGTCGTCGCGCACCACGTCCACGCGCACGTCCTTGAACTGCGTCCACGTCTTCACCGAGTCGGCCACGGGGCGCAAGTTCTCCATCCATGCGGCGTAGTCTTCGGCCGAGTTGGGGCCATGGCCGACGATGAAGAGCGCCTGCTCGCGCGGCGTGGCGGTGAGGGCGAGCGCCCGGTCGGTGAGAATGCGCGCCATTTCCGGTGACGCGTCGAGCGCCTTGGCAAGGCGGATGGGCACGGTGGTGGTGGGGCGTGCGATGCCGGACATGTGCAGGTGGTGCGTCATGTCGTTGTCGAGGGTCACCGGTTCGCCGGTGAGGTAGCGGATCTGGTCGTAGTGCCCGCTGAAGCTGGAGACGAGCAGCGGCACCACGACGATTTGCGAGACCCCCTGCTTCTCCAGCGTGGCCACGACGTCCTGGAAGCGCGCGCGGGCGGCGCCGGGGCCCATGAGGAAGCTCACTGCCACGGGGCCGCCGGTGTTGGCGCTGGCCACGCTCTGCTGCACGGTGGCGTTCCAGAGCGAGTCGCCGCCGTGCGCGACGACGATGGTGCCCACCGTCTGCGCCATGGCGGCGCGGGGGGCCGAGAGGGCCAGCGTGGCGGCGGTGGCCACGGTGGCCAACACGGTCAGGGAGCAGCGAAGGGTGGTGGAGCGAAGCGATCGGGACGGCATCGGCGAATCCACGGCAGGGTCAGGGTGAGACTGGCGGCCGAAAGGGAGCCGCGTTACATGAGAAGCGTTCTCATGATCGAGCCGAAAGTATGTCACCCAATCCCGACAGTGTCAATCGGCTTTGTGGGGCTAGCTCGTTGACGTCCCACCGCTCCGCAGGAACGCCCCGAACTCCTCGGGCAGCCCGGCGGCGCGTACGCCCTCGACCGTGGCCTCGAGATCGTACGGCACCCGCACGAACTCCACCTGGGCCGGGGCATCGCCGAGGGTGACCACCACGTAGCCCGCACGCCAGTCGCCGTCCTTGGGGCGTCCCACGCTCCCCGTATTCAGGAAATGGATCCCGTCCACAGTGCGGTGCCACGGCCGGTGCGTGTGGCCAAAGGCCAGCATGTCGCCGGCGGTAAGCCCCACCGTTGCCGCCATCTTGCGGCAGAAGTCGTCGGAGCGATCGGCGGTGAAGTACACCGTGTTGAGCGTGGGCGTACCGTGCACGAGCACCAGGCGGGGGCCCGCCGCGTGCCCGCCCAGCGGACGCAGATCGAGCGAGAAGGGGAGCGCGGCCAGGTAGGCGCGCGTGTCGGCCGTGACCGCCGCGCAGGTGTACTGGAAGCTGATGTGCGCCAGCTCCTCCTGCCGCACACTCTCCGACTTGCAACCGCAATGCTTGTACGCCGTGGCGACGGTGGAGTCGTAGTTGCCCGCGATCCCCGCCACCCCGCGAGCGCGCAGCCGGTCCACCACGGCGTTGGGATTGCTCGAGTATCCCACCAGATCACCCAGGTGATACACGGCATCCACATCGCCCCGCGCGTCGATGTCGGCCAGCACGGCGTCGAGCGCTTCGAGGTTGGCGTGGATGTCGGAGAGGAGTGCGTAGCGCATGCGCGTGGCGGCTCAGGGGGTGGTCGGGGCCGCGGGGGCCGCCGCTGGGGCAGCCGCAGGGGCAGCCGCAGGGCGCGTGGCCCGCACGAACGCCGCCATGAACTTGCCGTCGATCTCCGCCAGGTTGGCGGTCACGTCGATCCCCGACTCCTCCAGGAACTGACGCGCGTCCTCACTCCGGTACACCCGCGTGGGCTCGATGTCGATGTCGATGAACCCCGACTCGGCCAGCAGCGTGCGGAACTCCTGCTCCTCCAACGCGCCGGCCACGCACCCCACCCACAGCTCCATGCTACGACGCACGGCGGGGGGCACCGCGCCGCGCACCACCACATCGCTCACCGCAAACCGACCGCCCGGCTTGAGCACGCGGAACGCCTCGGCGAGCACGCGGCGCTTATCACCCGACAGGTTGATGACGCAGTTGGAGATGATCACGTCGACCGACGCGTCGGGGAGCGGAATCTCCTCGATGCGCCCCTGCAGGAACTCCACATTGCGCACCCCCGCCTCCGCGGCGTTGCGCCGCGCGAGTTCCAGCATGTCGTCGGTCATGTCGAGCCCGTACGCCATGCCAGTGGGGCCCACGCGACGCGCGGAGAGCAGCACGTCGATCCCGCCCCCCGACCCCAGATCGAGCACCACCTCCCCCTCGCGCAGCTCGGCCAGTGCCGTGGGATTGCCGCACCCCAGCGAGGCCAGCACCGCCGCGTCGGGGAGCAGCTCGCGCTCGCCGTTCACGTAGAGGTTGGAGGTGATCGGATCGACGCTGCCGTTGAAGGCCGCGCCACCACAGCAGGAGTTGAGCGGGCCGCAGCAGCTCTCTGCCGCCGGGGCCGCCACCTCGAGTACGCGGCGCGCCGCTTCCCCGTACTTCTCACGCACGATGGTGGTGACGTCTGCCTGATCGGATGCCATGAACCCTCCAGTTGCCATCAAGACGCGGTCGTTGCCGCAGCGGGTGTGGATCGTATCTAATCAATTTTTGTTGATATATCTAGCCTCCCCTCGGGGAACGCTCGCGTGACGCACGGGTACCGCGAGACTTTACGCCGCATAAATTCCACCGCGTACGCGCTCCGGTTCGCCCGCTCCCACACCCCTGTCGTGCCCTTCCTTCGCGTTTCCCCGCCTCGCCCACGGCGCCCCTGGGCTCGGGCCGCCAGCGCCGTCAGCGCTGCCGCCGCCAGCCTGGTCCTCGGTCTTGGCGCCTGCGCCCACGGCTCCCTGCAGCAGGATGTCACCGATGTCGACGCGCTTCTCCGCCCGCGCGCCGGCGTCGTCATTCCCAGCCGCACCGCCTTTGGCGAGACCGCCGACGCCGACACGGTGAAGCGCCTGCTCGAGCGGCCGCTCTCCCCCGAGTCGGCGGTGCGGATTGCCCTCATCGCCCACCCCGCCCTGCGCGCCACCTACGCCGACCTTGGCCTCGCACGCGCCGACGTCGTCCAGGCGGCACTGCTGGCCAACCCGGTGCTGTCGCTCGAACGGTTCTCGAGTGGACGCTTCCAGGAGTTCGGCATTGCGCAGTCGTTCATCGACCTGCTGTCGCAACCCATGCGCCGCCGTCTGGCGGAATCGCAGCTGGCGAGTGCGCGACTCCGCGTGGCCAATGACGTGTTCCGCCATGTCACCGAGGTGCGCGATGCGCTGGTGGACGCGGTGGCGGCAGACCAGGCGCGCGACGTGAGCGAGCGGGCGCACGCCGCCGCCGCCGCCTCCGCGGTCGCGGCCACGGCGCTGCGTGACGCCGGCAATCTGCAGGAGCTCAACCTCGTAAGCGAGCGCGCGGCGGCGGCGGAGTTCCTGGGTGGCGCCCTCGATGCCCGCGGTCACAGTCAAGCCACGCGCGAACAGCTCGTGCGCACCCTCGGCGTCGCGACCCATGGCGCCGCGCTGTCGCTGCCGGAGCGCCTCCCCGACCTGCCGGCCGAGGACCCGACGCTCGATTCGCTGCTCACCCTCGCGGCGCGCCACCGGCTCGACCTCGCGGCGGCGCTGCAGGACATCAATGCCGCCGGCCGTGCGGTGGGGCTCACCCAACGGTTCCGCCTGCTCCCCGATGGGTCGCTCACCTATGCCGGTGAAGGGAAGGATGGCGGCCCGTTCGAAAGCGGCCTCGGCATGGTGATTCCGCTCCCCCTCTTCGATCGTGGACAGGCGCGCCTGCTTCGTGCACAGAGCACCCTGCGCGCGGCGGTGGCGCGGCAGGAGGCGCTGCTGCTGGTCATGCGTGCCGACGTGCGGTCGGCGTATGCCCTGCTGGCCGCCGCCCGCGCCCGCTTCGAGGAGTATCGCGCGCGCGTCGTGCCGCTCCGCCGCCGCGTCACCGAGGAAACCCAGCTGCAGTACAACGCCATGGCCATCAGCGTCTTCGGCCTGCTGCAGGCGCGGCAGGGCGAACTCTCCGCCGCCCAGGGGTACATCGAGGCGCTCAGCGATTACTGGAAGGCGCGCATCCAGCTGGAGCGCGCCGTGGGGACGTCACTGCCGTGACCGATCACGTGAACGACCCATCGACCATGAACCGACGCACCCTGCTGACCACCGGCGTGGGTGCCGTGGCGGGTGGCGCGCTGCTCGGCCTTCCGGCCACGGCCTCCGCGCTCGCGCGCACCACGGTGCCGCACGATGCCGGCACGGTGTACGCCCCCGGACGCCCCGGACGCGACTACACGCCGGTCACCACCCCCAACGGCTCCACGCTGCCGTTCACCATCGTGGACGGCGTGAAGGTGTTCCACCTCATCGCCGAGCCGGTCGAGCACGAGTTCGCACCCGGCCTCACGGCACAGTGCTGGGGGTTCAACGGCAGCACGCCGGGGCCCACCATCGAGGCGGTGGAGGGCGATCGCGTGCGCATCTACGTCACCAATGCGCTCCCCGCTCCCACCAGCGTGCACTGGCACGGCATTCTGCTCCCCTCGGGGATGGATGGCATCGCCGGTCTCAGTCAGGCGCCCATCGCCACCGGCGAGACGTTCCGCTACGAGTTCACGCTGCGGCAGCATGGCACGTACATGTACCACTCGCATCGCGACGAGATGACGCAGCAGGCCCTCGGCATGATGGGCATGTTCATCATCCATCCGCGCGTGCCCCCCCAACGCCGTCCCGATCGGGACTTCGCGCTGCTGTCGAGCGAATGGAAGGTGCTCCCCGGTGCGCGCCGTCCCGATCCGAACGAGATGCTCGAGTTCAACGTGCTCACCTTCAACGGCAAGGCGTATCCGGGCACGGCGCCGCTCATGATGGAGCGCAACGAGTACGTGCGCATTCGTCTGGGCAATCTGAGCGCCATGAGTCACCACGCGATCCACATCCATGGGCACACCTGGACGCTGGTGGCCACCGATGGTGGCGACATCCCGCGGTCGGCGCGGTGGCCGGAGGTGACGCAGCTGGTCCCGGTGGGGAGCACGCGCACCATGGAGTTCATCGCCGACAATCCGGGCGACTGGGCGTTGCACTGCCACATGTCGCATCACACCATGACGCAGATGGGGCACAGCGGCACCAGCATGTTCGGCGTCGACGCGGCCGTCATCGACAAGGCGGTGCAGCCGATCATCCCCACCTACATGACGATGGGGCAGAATGGCATGGGCGACATGGCGGTCATGGGCATGCCCGTGCCCGGCAATAGCACCCCCATGATGGGCGCACCGGGGCCGCACGGCTACATCGACATGGGTGGTATGTTTACGATCATGAAGGTGCGCGATCGTCTGCGTCCGGGTGACGACAGGTCGTGGTGGCAGGCGCCGGGAGGAACCCAGGCGCGCGCGGCCACGGCCGAGGAGCTCACGCGTGATCGCATCAAGGTGCCGGAGATCACGGCCAAGCCCGCCAGCCACATGCATCACCACCCGCCCGGAGGTTCGGAGTGAACGCCCCCAAACCACTGCCCCCGCGCATGGGCGACGCCGTTCGGCTGTCGGCCGATGGTCTGGCGAAGGTGCTGGGGGATCTCGAGGCACGCCTGCTCAACACCATGTGGCGCCTCGAGGCGCCGGCTACGGCGCGCACCGTGCACGAGCAGGTCATCGGGGAGCACGACGTGGCGCTGCTGACGGTGGTGACGGTGCTCAACAAGCTCGTGGACAAGCACCTGCTCACGCGGCGCAAGGTCGACGGGCTGCTGCACTATGCGGCGGCGCTGTCGCCGGCGGAGTTCGAGGAGTACGCGTCGCGCCGGTTGGTGGAGGGGGTGATCGACTTCGCGCCGCAGCGGCTCGCGGCCTGCTTCGTGGATGTGCTGGCGCAACGCGATCCAGCGCAGCTGGAGCAGCTGGCGCGGCTCGTGGAAGAGGCGCGGCGGCGCCGTGACTGAGCCCACCGGTTCGTGAGCGATTCGACACGCCCCTGGCTGCGCGAGGGCACCGTGCACGGCGAGCGCCGCTATCAGCGGCTGCTCGTCATCGGCCTCGCTGCTATCCTGCTGCTGTCGCTGGTGCCGGTCGTGGGCACGCACGTGCTGGGGCTCGCCGACCGCCCGCTGTCGGGGAGCGATCACTTCGGGGTCGTGTGCCTTATCGCGCTGCATGAGCTGCTGGCCCCGGTGCACCAGCTGTTGCACGTGCTGGTGATCGTGGGGGGGGGCTGGGCGCTGTGGGATCTCGCGCAGCGTGCGTGGCAGACGCGGCACGTGCTGCAAGGGCTGCCGGTGCGCCGCCTTTCGGCGGCCGAAGCAACCGTGGCGGCTGAGGCTGGGCTGCATGCGGCAGCGGTGCGCGTGGTGCACGGGCTCCCCATGCCGGCCTTTACCGCCGGCCACGGCCTGCGTCCGCGCGTGTACGTGGCCGACGCGCTGCTGCACGGGGCGGAGGCGCTGTCGGCGGAGGAGCTGACGGCGGTGCTGGCGCACGAGGCGGCCCACGTGCGCCGCCGTGATCCGCTACGCTTCCTGCTGCTGCGCTCCCTCGCGCGTGCGCTCTTCTGGGTGCCCGCCGTGCGCGCGGTCTCGGAGGACATTGCCGACGAAGCCGAGGTGATCGCCGACGACGCGGCGAGTGCGGTGGCGGGCCCCATCGCGGTGGCGAGCGCGCTGGTGAAGCTGGGCGCGTGGCCGTCGCCTGCGGCGCCGGTGGCCGTGGTGGGGTTTCTGCGGCACGATCTACTGGACCGTCGCGTGCGCCGACTGCTGGGCGAAGCGTATCAGCCGCAAGGTCGGCTGCGGACACGCGCGGTGGTGGTGGCCGTGCTCATGCTCACGGTGAGCACGCTGTCGGGGATCGTGGATGTGCACGACCTGCCGGCGGCGGCGGGGCACCCCGCGTCACATCAGCATTGCGAGCACGACGGCGTGTTCGCGGCGGCGCATCTGTTCTGCCGCTGGCAGGTGAAGGGTCCGCTGCTGCCGGTGGGCGCGAGCGATTGCCCGCACCGGCAGGGGTAGGCGCTCAGCCGCAGCAGCGCCCGAAGATCGTGAGCGAACGTCGCGAGCCGTCGGTGCCGAGGGCGCGCACCAGATCGTGCACCTCCTCGAGCACGCGCTGATTGAGACGGTAGTACGACCAGCGCCCGTCCTTGCGGTCGGTTACGAGACCGGCCTCGCGCAGCACCTTGAGGTGAAACGACAGCCGGGACTGCGCCGCCTCGAGTGCGTCCTGCAGGTCACACACACAGCGCTCGCCGTCGCGCAGCATGTCGAGAATCTCGAGCCGCGTTTCGTCGGAGAGCGCGTGGAAGAGCGTGGCCGCCCGTGTCACATCGATAATGTCGGGGTCTGTCACGACTGAAATATATATCAACTTTTGCTGGTGCGTCAGAACCCGAAGCGCACGCCACCGTTCACGGTGAACCCCACCAGCTCCGTCCAGGCGTCGGTCGACCAGCGACCACCGCGCCCCCGCGACGGCAGCAGCAGCGGATCGATGCGCGTCTGCCGCACGTTGGTGAGATTCTCGAGGTTCACGAAGAGCCGCGCCACGCCGGCCCGCGTCGTGAACGCGCGCTCCCCCAGCAGCCCCACCAGCACGTAGGGGTGACTCTGCGCGCGATACGGGTTCACGTCGCGCTCGAGCGATTGCCGGCCGGTGTAGTACAGCTCGAGGCCGACGCGACTCTTGCCCTCCTGCTCGAGACTCGCCACGAACGTGGCCGCATGACGCGGCGTAAGCGGTACCTCGCGGCGCGCACAGGCGGTGCCCGTGATGCCGTCCGGGTCGCACTCCGTGGCGCGCAGATACGCATACGTGGCGGTCACCCGCAGCGCGGGCGCCTCCTCGTCACCGTCCCGGTCGTCACCGAGCGGCCGCACCAGCCGCGCGAGCAACTCGGTGCCCCAGGTGCGGGTGGGAGCGGGCGCGTTGGCCAGCGCGAGGCGACTCGCCCCGCTCGCCGTCACCCCGTTGGCCGCGCGCGCCTGCAGCGGGTTCGCCAGCTGCGACGCGAACGCCGTGGCGTTCACCTCTAGGGTGCCTGTTTCCAGCGCAAGCGGCCCGCCCACGTCGAACGACGCACTGCGCGCCCGTTCGGCGATGAATGTCGCCACGCCACCGGCCACAGGCACCACCGGGGTCAGTCCCACCGCCTCCACCTCCTCCACCAGCGGGGTGGGCGCGTACAGGCCGGTGCCGCCGGAGAGGCGCGCCGTCCACCGCGCCAGCGCCCCCTCACGCAGCGACCGCAGCAGTACCGACAGGCGCGGGTTCACGAACGTGCCGTACACATTGTGCGCATCCACCCGCGCACTCGACGACAGCGACAGCCACGCGGCGGGATCGACGTCCACCTGCGCGAAGGCCGCCGGCGTGTTGAAGGTGTAGTTCCACCCGTCCACCGTGCGATGGCGGTAGGCATCCTGCTGGAAGGCGGCGCCAGCCACGTACGTGGCGCGGCCACGCGGCACCGCGATGGACGCCTCGCCGAACGCCGTGCGATGCCGGTCGTGCTCGCGCACCTCGCCAAAGCGGTGCCGATGCCGCTGCTCCATCGCCGACCCGCGCACGGTCACGATGGCGCCGCGCAGCGCTCGCAGCGCGGCCGGCGTCGTGGCGTCGGTGAACGCCCACCGCGCCAGTGCCCCCACATCACCGCGCTGCAGCTGCAGCTCCTCCGCAAAGCTGGCGCCGCCGGGGAGCACGCCGGCGCGCATGGTGCCGCCCGTGCGATCCTCGGTGGTGAATCCGGCCGTCACGAAGGCCGTGCGCCCTGCCCCGTCGTCGTAGAAGAGCCGAGGACGCACCGCCACCCGGTCGTATCCGGGCATGTCGGTCCAGCCGTCGGCATCGAGATCGTTGCGCTGCTGCCGGTGCACGCCGGTGAGCAGCGTATACCCCCAGCGGTCGCCCAGCGGCCCCGTGAAGAATGCGAGCGCATCGCTGCCCCCACGCGACGTCTGGTTGAGCAGCGCCGTGTGTTCGCTCTCCTTGCCTGGGCGGCGGCTCACCAGGTTGATCACGCCGCCCGCGCCCCCCGAGTAGAGCCCGGTCGCGCCCTTGAGCACCTCCACGCGCCCGAGGTCGATGGGGGTCTGCAGCAGTGAGAAGCCGCCGCCGTCACCGGCCAGCGGCAAGCCATCGGTCAGCAGCAGCGCGTAGCGCCCGCGGAGCCCCTGCACGCGCACGTTGGCGTTCCCAATGGAGGGACTGGTGGTCTGCACGCGCAGCCCACCCGTTTCGGCGAGCAGCATCTGAATGGACGCGGGGCGCATGGCGAGCTTTTCCCCCACCTCCTCCTCGTCTACCACTTCCACCCGCAGCGGCGTGTCTTCCACTCGCCGCTCCGCGCGCGTGGCACTCACCACAAACGTCTCCACCACCTCGGCGAGCGATTCGAGCCGCACCACCACACTCGTGTCCTGCGCCGCGCGCAGCGTCACCGCGAGCGTGTCGGCGCGGTACCCCACCCGCGAGATCACCAGCCGCCGGTCCCCCGCCGGCAGACGCACCACGGCGCCACCTCCCGCATCGGTCTGCGCACCCACCGCGCGCCCGGCGGCATCGGTTGCGTCGAGCGAACGGATCGCGGCGCCGGGCACCGGGTCGTCGTCGTGACGCACCGTGAGGCGCAGCGTGGCCAGGGAATCGCGTGCATCGACGGTCCGCGAGGCCATGGGCACCGCGTTTTGCGCCGCGAGCGGGCGCGGTGCGTACATGGCACCGCCCACCAGTGTAAGCGCGGCGGCGAGCGCGGCGCATTGGCGGGCGTTGGCGTGGCGTTGAGGCATGCCCCGAATGTAGCAACGTGCCGGGTGCCTATCGCAGGACGCAGGTCGCAGGACGCAGGGGGCAGGACGCAGGGGGCAGGACGCAGGGGGCAGGACGCAGGGGGCAGGACGCAGGGGGCGGGTCGCAGGTCGTTGGCGGAACGCGCCGCTCTCGTGCACATGCGCATACGGCCGTGGCCGTCGGTGGCGCGTGGGCTCGGTGGGGCGCATGATCTCACGAGGACCGCGTTGCCATCACCCACGCCCAGGGACCACCACATGCCGCGCACCGTGCATCCGGAACGTCACTTCACCGAACGCATCGGGTGGCTGCGCGCGGCCGTGCTGGGCGCCAACGACGGCATCGTGTCGACGGCGGCGCTCCTGGTCGGGGTGGCCGCGGCGGGTACGGCGCGCGATGCGCTGCTGGTCGCGGGGCTGGCGGGGTTGGTGGCCGGCGCGATGTCCATGGCTGCCGGCGAGTACATCTCGGTGAGCTCCCAGGCCGACACCGAGCGCGCCGACATGGCGCGTGAACGGGGCGAGCTGGCGCAGGATCCCGAGGGCGAGCTGCGGGAGCTCACGGGGATCTACGAAGCGCGTGGTCTCGACGCCGAGCTGGCACGTCGCGTCGCCGAGCAGCTCACCGCGCACGATGCCCTGTCGGCGCATGCACGCGATGAACTGGGGATCAGTGCGGTGCTGTCGGCCCGCCCGGTACAGGCGGCGCTCGCCTCGGCGGCAACGTTCGCCGTGGGCGCCGCGCTGCCGCTGGTGGTCGCGCTGCTGTCGCCGTCGGGGTTGGTGATCGGCGCGGTAACCGCGAGTTCGCTCCTGTCTCTGGCCGCGCTGGGCGCGGTGGCCGCCAGCGCCGGTGGTGCGGGACGGTGGCGCGGCGCCGCCCGCGTGACCTTCTGGAGCGCCCTCGCGCTCGGCATGACCGCGTTGGTGGGTCGGGTGTTCGGCGCGTCGGTGTAGCGGCGTGAGTCGGACCCTTGGTGGTGCCCGGTGGTGCACGCTGTACATCTACAGCTGCATCGCGCGACGGACACTCGCCCCCGACTGACATGCCCATCCCGAGCAGCACCATGAACCGCCTGGCGTCAGCGCTGGCCGACCGGTATCGCGTGGAACGCGAGCTCGACGCGGGGGGCATGGCCACCGTGTATCTCGCGCACGATCTCAAGCACGACCGCGATGTTCAACACCGAGACGTTCACCTGGTCCAGAGCGGTGCCGCTCGACGCGATGTCGCACTCGCTGGTGGATGTGTCCAACGACGGCACCACCTGGTTCGCGCGTGTGCCCGAACAGACCGAGATCTGGCGCATGCCCCCGGGTGGCGCGCGCACGCGCATCGCCGCGCGCCCCGCGCTGACATCGCTAAGCCGGACCGCCCTATGGTGCTCCTCCGGGCTGAGTGCGTGCTCCCTCACGACTTCAGCGACTACCCCTCTTGGTGCTGAACCAGGAACCTGCTGTTCCAGAGTCGATCCGTCGGGGGACTTTGGTGAGCGCGTTTGCGAGGTCACCCCTTCAGAGTGCACCTTCGGGGCATGCCCCGGTTACGTTCATTCCGCATAGTGCTCCTGGCGCTCATTACAGCGCCACTCACCGCCGCCCGCCCCGTACCGCATGATGTGTGGATCGGCACCGCCATCGCCGTAAACGGCAGTGCCATGCGCGGCGACCTCGAGATGTTCGCCGGCAAGGCGGCCAACACGACGTTCGTGGAGCTGGCGCAGCGCAACGACGCCCCGGGCGCCGTGCGCACCTGGCGGGTGCGACACGGCACGTGCGCGAAGCCCGGGACGGCGTTCGGCGACGCCGCCGCCTACCCCGTCATTCGAATCGGCGGGGACGGTAAGGGGGTCGGCACGGTAACGCTGCGGCTCGCCCTCCCCGACACTGGTGGATTTCATGTAGCCGTGGCCGCATCACCACGCGACTCGCGTCGCGTGGCGTGCGGCGATCTCGTGCTCGAGGACTAACTACTTCGACCGTGTCGCCGCAGCGGCCATCGAGTCTGCTCGCGCGTCCTCGATGGCCTCCTTGGCGAGTTCCTGCTTCAGACGGCCCATCTGCGTGAGCCCGATGCGACGGCCGATGCCGGTGGGATCGATCCCGTACTCCGCCGGCAACACCACCATCACCGCGATCGCAACAGCGAGGATCGCGGCCACGACGGACGCACGACGAAGCACCGCCGGCGACGGACCTTCGGGCACTGAGGACGGAGTGGTCATCACATCTTCTTCAGTGCGGAGAACTGACCGGACGCCTTCACTGTCACGGTGACCGGCTTCTCCGCGGTATTGCGAAACGCCCATCCGTGCACCCCGTCGAATACGGCCTCGATGGCGCCCTTCTCGGCGCGCGACGAGCCCCGCTTGTAGATGTGCGCCTTCACACTCGGATCGGCTGGCACTTCACCGTGCAGATTGAAGCCCACCTCGGCACCGTTCGTGGCCCACTCGAAGGCGGCCTTCTGCCCCTTCTTCATGACGAGCTTCACCTCCACGCGCTTGGCCGGCTCGATGGTCACCGTCATGGAGTCGCGCCTCACCTGCACCGCCGCGGTCCTGCTCACCTCGATCATCGGGGGCGTCGACGGCGGCGCGCAGGTGGCCGTGGTAGTGGCGAGTGACGCGGAAACGACGAGCAACTGGGAGAGAAATGCGAACACGGCGAGTCCCTAGGTTTGGGTGGTGAAGTAGCCCGTGAGCTGATAGCCCACAAGCAGAAGACCGGCCACCAGCAACAGCATGTTGGCCGCGAAACCGCCGCGAAGGAATGACGGCGAGCGACGCCAATAACTCATCGCAATGAGCACGAGCGAGAGCGCAAGCAACTGCCCGACTTCGACACCCACGTTGAACGCGAGCAGGTTCTGCACGAGCCCCTCGGGATCCATCTCGAAGTCAAGCAGCTTGGTGGCCAGGCCAAACCCGTGGAACAGGCCGAACACCAGCGTTGCGGCGCGAGGATTCGGCTGCACGCCGAACCACCTCTGAAACGCGCCGACGTTGTCGAGCGCCTTGTACGCCACGGAAAAGCCGATGATCGCGTCGATCAGAAAGGGACTGGCGCTGATCTTTGTGAGCACCCCAAGGATGAGCGTACTCGAATGGCCCACCGCGAAGAGCGTGACGTACGTGGCGATGTCGCGCACGCGATACAGGTAGAAGATCACCCCGCACAAGAACAGGATGTGATCGTATCCGGTGACCATGTGCTTGGCGCCCAGATAGAGGAAGGGCACCAGACGCACGCCAAAGGTTTCCTGGATGTAGCCCTTGTCGCCCACCGAGACGCCGTGCGCCAGCAGCACACTCGGCAACGCCCCCATCAGTGCGAGCGCCAGGAATGGCGCCCATGGCCTCGGCCATCGTGAGATCACGCGACCACCTCCGCCGCCCGTACCTCACGCGAACCGTAGAGCCAGTACAGCGCGGGGAGCACGATCATGTTGAGCACCGTTGCAGACAGCAGCCCGCCCAGAATCACGATGGCCATGGGGGTCTGCAGTTCGTTGCCCGGCTCCCCCCCGCCGAACGCCAGCGGAATGAGCGCGAGCCCCGCCGTGAGCGCCGTCATGAGAATCGGCGAAAGCCGCTCGAGTGACCCGCGCGTGATCGCTTCCGCGAACGGCACCCCCTCCGCGAGCAACTGCTGGTAGTGGGCCACGAGCAGGATGCCGTTGCGCGTGGCGATCCCGAAGAGCGTGACGAAGCCGACGAGTGAGGCAATGCTTACCACACGTCCTGTGAGCATCACCGCGACCACCCCCCCGATGAGGGCGAGCGGCAGGTTGGCCATGACCAGGCTGGCGGTGCGCGCCGAGCCGAACTCACCGAAGAGCAGCAGGAAGATGGCGGCAACGGAGAGCAGCGACAGCACCGCCAGCGTACGCGTCGCTTCGGCCTGTGCCTCGAACTGGCCACCGTACTCCACGAAGTATCCGGGTGGCAGCGTGACCTTCTCACGCACGGCACGCTCGATGTCGGCAACGGTGCTCCCCAGGTCACGTCCCGCCACGTTCGCCTGTACAACGATCTTCCGCTGCACATTCTCGCGCGAAATGGTGTTGGGACCGCGATCCACGGTCACCGCCGCGAGCTGCGACAGCGGAACGTGCTGGCCGGTGGGCGTATCGAACGATACGGCAGCAATGGCCTCGGCATTGAGGCGGTACGCTTCCGGATAACGTACCACGAGGTCCACACTGCGTCCTTCCTCGAGCACCTGCGACACCGTCTCCCCGTTGAGCGCCACATCGATGGCCTCGGCAAGCTGCCCCACACTCATGCCGTAGCGCCCGAGTGCCGCACGGTCGGCCCTGATGCGGAGCTGCGGTACGTCCGACTGCTGTTCGAGCTGCAGATCGGCCACCCCGGGCACGCCCGCCATCACGTCGCGAATCTGGGTACCAGTCTGCCGCAGCTGATGGAGATCGGTTCCGAACAGCTTCACCGCGATATTGGCGCGCGTGCCGGACAACATATGGTCGATACGGTGGCCGATGGGTTGACCGATGGTGACGTTCGTGCCAGGGATGGCCGTGAACTCATTGCGCAGCTCCTCGAACAGCCGCTCCTTGTCGGCGTCATCGCGGAGCGTCACGTCGATCTCGGCGGCATTGACGCCCTGCGCATGCTCATCGAGTTCGGCGCGCCCCTGCCGACGGTCCGTGTTGATGACCGCCGGTTTCGTCCTGAGGATCTGCTCCACCCGCAGTCCGATGGCGTTTGACTCATCGAGCGAGGTCCCGGGCACCGTCACGACCGACACGGTGAGCGCGCCTTCGTTGAACTCCGGCAGAAACGCCGATCCCAGCATGGGTATCGCCCCGATGCTCAACGCGAATGCGAGAACGGCCCCGGCGAGCACGCGCTTCGGGTGCGACAGCACGGCTGACAGCACGTTGGCGTAACGCCCCTTGAGCCACGTCACCACGCCGCTCTCCTCCTCACGCTGCACTGCCTTCGAGTTGGGGAGCAGATACGCACACAGCACCGGTGTGACCGTCACCGCCACCAGAAGCGAGGCAAGAATGGACACCACGTAGGCGAAGCCCAGGGGACGCAGCAGACGCCCTTCGACCCCGCCGAGGAAGAAGAGCGGGAGGAACACCACGATGATGATGAGTGTGGCATTCACGATGCTCGCCCGAATCTCTTTCGACGCGTCGTACACCACACGCAGCGCCGAACGCTGCTCGGCCGGCGGCCGGTGGTGGTTCTCCCTGAGGCGGCGGAAGACGTTCTCCACATCGATGATCGCGTCGTCCACCAGCGCGCCAATGGCGATGGCCATGCCACCCAGGGTCATGGTATTGATGCTGATACCCAGCAGCTTCATGGCGAAGATGGCCACCACGAGCGACAGCGGGATGGCGATGACGGAGATGGCCGTCGCGCGGAGATTCCAGAGGAACAGGAAGAGCACGATCACCACGAGCACCGCTCCGTCACGGAGCGCCTTGAGCACATTGTCCACGGCCACGCGAATGAAGCTCGCCTGCCGAAAGAGCTCCGTGTGCACCTTCATGCCGACGGGCAGCGTTGGCTGAAGTGCGGCGAGTTCGCGCTCGATGCGCGCGGTGAGCTCGAGCGTATTGGCGCCCGGCTGTTTCTGCACGGCCAGTACCACCCCCGGCTCTGCGTTCACACTACCGTCACCGAATCTGGGGGCCGTGCCCACCGTGACGTCGGCCACCTGTCCCAGCGTAATCGGCGTCCCGCCGCGCACCGCCACCACCGTACTGGCAATGTCGGCTACCGACTGTACCCGCCCAATACCGCGGATCACGTACTCCTGACCACGGTCCATGTACACGCCGCCGGACGCGTTGGCGTTCGAGCCGCGCGCCGCCCGTACCACCTGCTCGAGCGACACACCTGCCTGCATCATGCGCGCCGGATCGGCGAGCACCTGGTACTGCTTCACGGCGCCGCCAATGGGAATCACCTGCGCGACTCCCGGCACCGCGAGCAGGCGACGGCGAATGGTCCAATCGGCCAGCGTGCGCAGTTCCGTGGGCGACTGGGTCCCCGTGAGGCCGATCATCAGGATCTCCCCCATCACGCTCGACACGGGGGCGAGCACCGGCGCCGAGATGCCTACGGGCAGTGCCGCCGCGACGGTCTGCAACTTCTCGGCGACAATCTGACGGGCGCGGAAGATGTCGGTGCCCCAGTCGAACTCCACCCACACGACGGAGATGCCTTGGGCCGTGGAAGACCGCACGCGACGCACACCGGTGGCGCCATTCACCGAGGTCTCGATGGGGAAGGACACGAGCGCCTCCACCTCCTCGGGGGCCATGCCGTGGGCTTCGGTGAGTACCGTCACCGTCGGGGCCGTGAGGTCGGGGAACACGTCCACCGGCATGCGCCAGGCGGTCCACGCCCCCCCCAACAGCAGCACCACCGATGTCGCCAGCACGATGACACGGTTGGCCAGCGCCCATCCGATCAAGCGATTCAGCATGCGCGCCTCAATGCTCGTGACCGTGCGCGGGCACGGCCGTGGACAGCGACGCGAGGCGTACCTGGTATGCGGCTCCGGTCACCACGCGCTCGCCGGCGCGGATGCCGCTCCGCACCAGGACACGTCCGCCTTCGCTCGGCCCCAGCGTGAGCGCGCGCTTCTCGAACCGCTCGCCTTCGACCTGCACGTACGCGATGGGGCGCCCGTCTTCGTCGAGGACTGCCGTGCTGGGCACGAGCACGCCGGCCTCCCGCTGTCCGGTGCGCACCGATACGCGCGCGGCCGCACCGACCTTGAGCGTGCCATCGGCATTGCTCACCTCGAGCAGCAGCGGTACGGAACGCGTCACACTGTCGATCATGCTGCCCAGGGCGATCACGCGACGCGCCGCGTAAACCTGCTCCGATCCTTCCACCCGGAACTCCACGCCCGACGTACGGGATACGCTTGCCGCCTGGGCGGCCGGCACGTTGACCCGCAGCCACACCACGGAGGGATCGACGATGGTGAACAGCAGGGCGCCGGCATCCACGCGACTGCCGGGAGTGACACGTCGGTCGGCGATGACGCCGGACACGGGCGCGCGCACTGCCACGCGCCCACCGGCGGCCAGTTCGCCGCCACCGTAGCCGGCCAACGCTTCACGCGCTGCGGCAAGACGGATCTCAGCCTCGTGTACCCGGCGTTGGGGCACCGCCTCTACGGCATACAGCCGCACGGCGCGTGCGTGCTCGTCTTCGGCCTCGCGCAGCCGTGCACGGGCCTCGGCGTAGGCCGCACTCCCGGCCTCCCCAATGGAGGGCGCAAGCAGCGCCAGCGTCTGCCCGCGTGCCACGCGCACGCCAGGCGCGAGACCATTCGCGACACTCGACGCGTCGATGAACCCGGCGATCGGGGCGCTCACGTGCGCAAAGTGCCCCGCCGCCGGCTCGATGCGTCCAGGTGCGTCGAACGTGCCGGCGAGGGCACCGTCCGTGGCGAACGCACTGCGATAGCCGGGCGTCTTCCACGCCTGCTCCTTGAGGAACGAAATGCCACTCTCGCCGCCGCCGGAGTCACGCGGTGCGGTCGCCGCGTTGGCAAACACCGTAAGTCCCGGCACAAAGAGACTATCGAGGGCCTGCGGACTTTCCACGCGGATGACGAGGTCGTAGACGCCAGCCTTCGTAAATGTTGGGCTCGGCCCGTAGATGCCGGGTGAGCGCGGCGCGTCCTGCACCACGACCAGCGGCGTACCGCCACCGCGCGGGATGAACGTGAGGGTGATGCGACCTGAACGCAGCGGTGCGAAGTCCGTGAGATCGGTAAGGTGCACGGCGAACTTGTCCGGCGCGCCCACGATCAGCGCGGGATGCTCCATGAACAATTCCGTGCTGTCGGTCCACTGCGTGATCGCGCCACCCGCTGGCTCATCGGTCGCTGGCTCCGTGGAGGCGTTGTCAGGAGTCGATCCACTGCACGCGGCCGCACCGATCACGGCGAATGTCAGGAGAAGAGAACGGCCGGTCATCGGGACGATTCGGTGAGGGGAAAGAGCGAAAGTCCGACCGCGCGCGCGAGTTCGACGCGGCGCAGCGCGATGCTGGTGGTAAGAGTGAGCAGCGTTACTTCGGTCTCCTGCCAGGCACGCACCGCCTCGAGCCACTCCGTGAGCGTGATCTCGCCTTCGGCGAACGCTGCCTGCACCGCGCGCAACGCGAGGCGCGACTCATCGCCGACGAACGGCTGCAGCAGTGCGCGCTCCGCTTCGGCACCGCGCACGGCGTTCAGCGCCTCGAGCACTTCGCGCGCCACTCGGCGTTTCGCCCCCTCGACTTCGGCGTCACTCTGGCGTGCGGTCGCACGTGCCGCCGCTGTCGATGCCGCGCGTCGGTCGAGTAGTGGCAGCGGCAGTGAGAAGCCGGCCACGAAGCCGGCGAGCGACACGCCACGTGCATTGATGCCCGATTGGATCTGCTCCCCCTTGTAGCCGGCCGATAGTGCGGGCATGGGCACGCGCTCGCGTGAGGCGAGCCGTGCGTCCGCGAGCGCCGCCTGCGCTTCACGCTGCGCCGTGCGCACATCCGCGCGCTCCGCATGCGCCCGCGCGACGAGCGAGTCGCCCGACACGTCGGATGCCATGACCGCGACCATGGACTCACTAACAACGGTTGAAAGCAGTGCCGAGAAGGCGGTGCCGGACGAATCGCCGGCCGACACTGCTGGCACCGTGATGCGTTCGGCGGGGAGTCCCGTGAGCAGGGCGAGCCGTTCGCGCGCCGCACGCGCCAGGGCAGCGGCCTCGGCACGACGCGCCGCGTAGCGCCCGGCCTCCAGTCGCAGCCGACGACCCACATACATGGCCGCGTCCCCTGCCCGCACCCGTTCGTCGCTCACGCGCTGGGCTTCGCTGGTGGTACGAAACGCCGCGTCGGCGAGGGAGGCCCGCTGCGTGGCGGTCATCGCCTCGACGTACGCCTGCACGACGTCTCCCTCCAGCGCCTGCACTGCCGTGGCCACGCGCGCCTCTGCGGCTTCGCGTCGGAACCGCGCCGCCGCAATGCGCGCAGAGCGCTGCCCCGCCACGTCGAGCGGCCACTCGACCTGCGCGATGTCCTGTGCGTTGGACTGCCCGGGCCGCGACGTTTGCTCACGGCCGTACGCGAGGCTGGGATTCGGCAAGGCGGCCGCCTGCCGTTCACGAGCAGACGCCGCAGCCGCAGCCTCTTTGGCGGCGCGAACCGCGGGATCGATCCTGAGGGCAGCCGCGTAGGCCTCCCTCAGCAACAGGAGCTCCGGACGTGCCCCACTGGGGAGGCCGTCCTGCGCTGAGACGGGAGGCGCGCTCACGCCCACAAGGAGCAGCGCACCGACAAGAAGCTGTCGGCGTTGAAAGAACGACGAGACCACGGGAGCGATGGGCTGACGTTCCCGAGGGGATCCCGACGCTGGCCTTGTGCTCGCGTCGTCTCCCACGGGGACGGTCACGCGGGGCGTGACCGACTACGCGTCACACGACTGAGCGCATGGCGCGCGTCGCGGGACGGTGGAGTCAGCGAACCGGAGGAGCTCGGAGAGCGGGGGGAGGCCCCGTGTCGGGCGCGGGGCGCGCGAGGGTCACGATATCCCAGCGGGACACGGGAGAGCGCTCGTGCGTCGCCTGGGCAAGCATTGGCGGGGCCACCGTGGCGGTGACCGGTACCTCGAATACGCTGCGCACGTCTGGCTTGCCCGTCGCCCCCAGCTCCACCCGCTCATGGTCGTGCCGATGCCCGTGGTGCTGGTCACGCAGGGTCGCACCGTGCTCATCGTGCGAGGGGGCCGACGCGTGCTCGTGTCCGTGGACGGGCTCGTGCTCGTGCTCGTGCTCGTGGTGGTGGTCGTGGTCGTGCGTGGCCCTTCTGCCATGGTCATCCCCTGCATGCTCCTCGGCGCCATGTGCGTGCGCGACTCCATGCGCGACGGCAAGTACGGGCGACGTGAGGCTGGCGACCAGCGCGAGGATGAGGACGGTCCAACGGGACCAGAAAGTTCGGGGCACGCGGGGAATGTACCACCAAAGCCCGGCGATGAACGCCCAGACACGGTGGGAAAAACCTTGCGCCCGTGGGCCCCCGGAGAACCACCAACGCCGCCATCACGGAAGTGACGGCGGCGCTTGCGATTGCCCGTCCTGTGGTCGAACCAGGAACCTGCTGATCCACAGTCGATCCGAGGGACGTCGGCGAGGCGCGACATGAGTGGTCTGCGGCCCCCAGTTGAGTAGTCCCTCGGCGACCGTCCCTCCGCCTCAGAGCTGCGGGTATACTCTCAGTATATCGCCGACCGTCCTGCGCGAGGGCCCCTTCCGCCTGTTCTTCTTTTCGCGTGAGGAACCCCGAGTGTACGTTCGTGTGTCCCATCCGGATGGCGAAGCAAAATTCTGGCTGACGCCGGATGTGGCACTCGCTGACGCGGTCGGTCTCACCGCTCGGCAACTCGCTGAGGCACAGGACATTGTCGAACGTCACACAGGGGAGATCCGTGATGCCTGGATTCGCCAGTTCGGCGCCTGAGGTCACAAACATCTCCCGGCACGGCTTCTGGCTGCTGCTGGGTGACGAAGAGCTGCTCGTGCGCTTCGAGGACTTCCCGTGGTTCCGACATGCGACCATTGATGCGCTTACGCGCGTCGAATGGCCGAGTCCGGATCACCTGTACTGGCCGCTTCTCGACGTGGACCTCTCCGTCCGCTCAGTCCGACGGCCAGCGGATTTCCCTCTGGTATCGAGGGCAACGGCCGGCCCCGCGGCGGGTACGTAACTCGGGAGTCTCTGACATTATGGAACTGGGAATCCCCTCCAGTCTTCCCCAGAACACAAACGCCGCCCTCACTCGTAAGTTACGGCGGCGCTTGCGATTGCCCCTCCTGGGATCGAACCAGGATCCTTCTGTTCTCGAGTCGCTCCGGGAAGGCGGACGAGAATACCGAGCTGCGATTTCTACCAAGTCGCTTGTCGATTCGGGCTGATCGGCGCTCAGCGCGAACGGATTTCTGACTGCAGCGCGCGCGAAGGAGCGCGCCACGCATCGACTGTTCGCCGTTGCCAACGAGGTTTACGGGACAAGCCTCGAGATCCTCTCACGAATTCCCACGAGCACGTTCGGCAGCCGCTGCGCATCCGGGAATGTCCCTTCGAGTACGTCGTCGAACCACGGTGCCGCCTGCAGCATTCTCACGGAGTCGGCGACAAACGTGCGTACGTCTGGCGACTGCCTATCCAACTCATCGGCGAGTTCGGGGCGACCGGCGATCAGCATGAGCAGATCTTCGAGGTCGTGACTGCCGAAGGGATCGTCAGCGCCACGGCCGAGGTACGCCTCCCACTTCGTTGCGAGCAGCGCCACAGGATGCGCGGCGCGGATCATGATACCACCGGTTGCTGAACCCAAGGATATCCCCGTCGAGCGGCATGGCGTCGAGCACCAGACCATCGTCCGTACGATAGCGGCAGACCGGTGCGCGCGGTGATTGGTCCAACCGGAACCCGCGTTCATGCAGCCGCACGCCGAACGCGTTATAGGCGCTGCGCGTACGGCACCCGACGACGACATCGACATCGTCCGTTGGACGCATGCGATGCAGGCCACGGTCGGAGATGAAGAACGGGATCATCAGGCCACCAACGAATACGACCTCGTCGAGAAGGTCCCCGAGTGCGATGGCGGCGCGCCGGACCTGCTGCGTGTTGGGATGATCGAGGTGAACGATCATGCCGCCTCAGCGAGCCGTTGCCGAAGATGTTCACGGGCCCGCTGTCTTTCGCGCGCGCGCCCGGCGCGCAGTGCGTCTACCAAGGCGAGCAGCTCGTACAGCGCCGGATTGGTCGTCGCGGTGTGCACGGCTCCCGCATACAAGGGCTCGATCGATTCACCGCGAACGAGCCCCTCTGCTGACGGCCAGACATAGGCGTTAGCGGCGGTAAAGTCGGCGGCCAGCGGTGGCGCGGCGTGCGCGGTGGGCACACCACGCACCTCGGCCCCGGGAGTCGCCGCATACGCGTACGGGACACCGCCGATCAGGAACTCGAGGAGCGCCTCCGTCTTCACGACACGTGAGCCCGCGCGAAGCAGCCGTGCGGCCTGCAGGCGCCGCACGGCGTTGTGCGCCTCCCCGTGTGAGATGCCCACGGCCGCCGCCAACTCCCGGTAGGGTACGTCGGGTGTGAGCGACAGCTGGAGGGCGACGGCCACATCAGCGGGCTTGAGCGGCACCATTGGCTCCGTGTCCAGTGTTCATGAACGCTGGACACGCCAGCGCACGGTGTCAACGGGCACCCAGGAGGAGATTTGCATTCAGGTCGGTCGTGAACGAGGAATCCCGTCCGACTGGCGGAAAAACACAAACGCCGCCGTCACGTAAGTGACTGCGGCGTTTGCGATTGCCCCTCCTGGGATCGAACCAGGAACCTTCTGATCCAGAGTCAGACGCTCTGCCAGTTGAGCTAAGGGGCAGCTGGCTTTCCCGGCCCGGTGGACCGGTAAGGCGTCAAATATACGCCGCCCGGCACCGGATGGTAGTGCCCCCGTCAGTCCGGGCCGAGTACCCGCCCGAAGAAGCCGGGAAGGTCGATGGACAGGGGCGTCGTCAGCCCCTCCGGGACCCACAGGAACTCCTCGGCCCAGACCTCCGGGCGGTCGGCACCCGGAAGCCAGCGCTCCAGAAGCTGGGCATCCAGGTCTACGATCCAATACTCCACCGCTTTCCGCTGGTACAGCGCCCGCTTGACCAGACGGTCGTGCCGAGCGGTCGCTGGTGACAACACCTCGACCACGAGTATCGGATCGATGTCTACCGCGTCAGCGGCCGGCCTGCCGTTCACAAACGGAATGACGAAGACATCCGGCTGAACCGAAGTACGCCCTTCGACGAACAGGTCGGCCGGCGATGCCAACACTTCGCCAACGCCACACGAGACTACGAAGTCACCGAGAAGTCGAAGCAGGTGAACCACCGCACGCTGGTGCGAACGCCGAGGGGACGGGCTCACGAGCAGTTCGCCGTCGACCACCTCATATCGGCGAGAAGGGTCCTGCTCCTGAAGCGCGTGCGCTTCCTCGACCGACCACAGGCGCGGCGACGTTGCGGACATGCCCGTAGTGTGCTCTCCGTTCGGCGGGTTTCGCAACTCGGCGGGATCGTGCCCCACGATGGCACACGGGTGACGAACTCCCGTTACCCGTTTCACGCGAGTCGGATGATGGCTACGCCCCCGCGTCGCGCACGGGCCCGAGTACCTGCCGCATGAATGCCGCCACCTCGAGTACGAACGGCGACCGGGCGCCAGGAGGAGACCACACGAGCTGCTCGCCACACACCTCCGGTCGCTCCGCATCGACTGTCCACCGTTCGATCAGCTCGGAATCGAGGTCCACCAGCCAGCACTCAATCCCCGCCTGCTGGTAGCGCGGCCGCTTGCGCAACCGATCGGCACGTGCCGTGGAGGGCGACAAGACCTCGATGGCCAGAAACGGCACCGGAGGACGGACATCGCCACGAACCACGTCGGGGCCGACCGGGGCGATCACCAGGATATCGGGCTGCACGAGGGTGAACGGATCGAGCACGACGTCATACGGCGACCACAAGACTTCGCCCAGACGCTCAGCCGTGACGTACCCGCTCAGCAGAACGCCACTGCGGGCGACCGCTCGCTGATGCACGAACCGCGGCGTGGGGCTCACCAGCAGTTCCCCGTCCACGGTCTCGTAGCGATTGCCGTCGTCCGGCAACGCCCACACGTCATCCACAGACCAGCGACGCTCGTTCGCGATCGGCATACCCATAGTCTGCTCTTTCCTCGGCGTTCTTCGCAACTCGGCGCACCCATGCACCAACATGCAACCGGGGTGACGGCACGCCGTCACCCCGATTACGCGAGTCGTATCACGCGAACGCCAAACGTGCGCTATGCCTTCTTCACTTCCTTCGCCCAGCTGTCGCGCAGCCCCACGATGCGGTTGAACACCCGCTTCTCCGGCGTGCTCCCCTCGGGCTCGGCGTAGAAATAGCCCACCCGCTCGAACTGATACCGCGACCCCAGCGGGTCATCGAGCACACCCGGCTCGGCCTTGGCGTGCTCGATGATCACCAGCGACTGCGGGTTGAGCGCACTCAGGAAATCCTGCCCCTCGGGTACGTCGTCCGGGTCGGGCTGCGCGAAGAGACGGTCGTAGAGGCGCACCTCCACGTCGGCCGCGTGCGGCGCACTCACCCAGTGAATGGTACCCTGCACCTTGCGCCCGTCGGGCGCGCTGCCGCTGCGGGTGGCGGGATCGTAGGTGCAGCGCAGCTCCACGATTTCGCCGGCGTCGTTCTTCACGACCTCCTGGCAGGTGATGAGATAGCCGAAGCGCAGGCGCACCTCACGACCCGGCGCCAGCCGATAGAACTTCTTCGGCGGGTCTTCCATGAAGTCGTCGCGGTCCACGTACAGCTCGCGCGAGAACGGAACGGTGCGACTGCCCGTCTTGGGTACGTCGTGCGGATAATCCTGCGCCTCGAGCTGCTCGACTTGCCCCTCGGGGTAGTTGGTGAGCACCACCTTGAGCGGGTTCAGCACGCACAATCGGCGCGGCACTTCCATGTTGAGATCGTTGCGCACCGCGTGCTCGAAGGTGGCGATCTCCACCCGCGCATCCTTGCGCGCCACGCCAATCACGTCGGCAAAGGCGCGAATGGCCTCGGGGCGCACACCACGACGGCGCAGCCCCGCGATCGTGGGCATGCGGGGATCGTCCCACCCGTTCACGTGCCCTTCGTTCACGAGACGCAGCAGCTTGCGCTTACTGAGCACCGTGTAGTCCAGCTCGAGCCGCGCGAATTCGATCTGCGTGGGCGGCTGCTCGAATCCCGCCTCCCGCACGAGCCAGTCGTAGATCTCGCGCGCATCCTTGAACTCGAGCGTACACAGCGAGCGCGTGATCCCCTCGATGGCGTCGCTCAACCCGTGCGCGAAGTCGTAGAGCGGGTAGATGCACCAGTCGTTGCCGCGCCGATAGTGGTGCGCATGACGAATGCGCAGCAGCAGCGGGTCGCGCATGATCATGTTGGGGTGCGCCATGTCGATCTTCGCGCGCAGCACCTTTGCCCCGTCGGGAAACTCACCGGCCTTCATGCGACGCAGCAGGTCGAGATTCTCTTGCACACTGCGATCACGCCACGGGCTGGGGGTGCCCGCACTCGTCACCGTGCCGCGGTTGGTGCGGATCTGCTCCTCGTTCTGGTCGTCCACATACGCCTTGCCGTTCTGCACGAGCATCTCGGCGATGTCGTACAGCTGCTCGAAGTAGTCGGACGCGTAGTAGAGCCCGTCCCACTGGAACCCCAGCCACTGCACGTCGCGCTGAATGGCCTCCACGTACTTGATGTCTTCCGTGGCCGGATTGGTGTCGTCGAAGCGCAGGTTGCAGGTGCCGCCGAACTCCTGGGCAATGCCGAAGTTGAGGCAGATGCTCTTGGCGTGCCCCATGTGCAGGAAGCCGTTGGGCTCCGGCGGGAAGCGGGTGGCGGGGGCACGACCAAAACGGCCGGTCGCAACATCGTCCGCCACCATTTCGCGGATGAAGTCACGGCGCGGAGCCGAGGAGTTGTCGGAGATCGGAGAATCGGACACGTATGTACGGGTAAGGAGGACCCGTCAATCTAATCCTCGCCGGTATACATCGGCGGTCTCCCTACTATCTGTTCTCCTGCTCCCTGCTCCCTGCACCCTGCACCCTGCACCCTGCCTCCTGCTCCCCGCCCCCCGCCTCCTGCCCACCACCCCGTCCGCCCCCCATGCCCCGCCGCGCCGCATCCGTCCTGCTCGTCACCGCCTTCACCCTGCCGCTGTTTGCCGGGTGCCGGGCGCCCGCGCTGGCGCACGACGGTGACGCACGCGGCGCGCAACGGCATTTCGACGGCCTGGTGGGGGCATTCGAGTCGCGCTTCACCAATGTGACACGGCAGCCCAAGGTGCAGCACGGGCGCATGCGCATCGCGCGCTATGCCTTCGCGCCGTCGAAGCTGGCCGAGGACACCGCGATCTGGACGGCCATGCGCACGACGCGTACGGGAGCCGACCGCGCCGCCGAGTGGCAGGGGAGTCTGGTGAACAACCAGTTCCGGTTCGTGGCGCGCCACGAAACACCGCTACCCACGCGGCTGGGAGAGCAGCGTCACCACATTGCGGTGACGCAACGTCGGGAGAACGACTGGATCTGGCACACCGTGGTGGAGCACCACGTGGGTACCATGCCGCCGCGCCGCCTGAACGAGGTGGCGCGCGCGTTTTTCGCGAGCGCCGAACGCCCCGGCAGCGCCATGCGCGTCGACTATCGCGACGCGTTTCCGCGCACCGTGGGGGCGCTCGGCCGACTGCTCACCATCGACAGCATCTTTGCCACCTCGCAGCTCGACGGCTCCACGCTGGTGGCCATGCAGATCCGCATCGACGCGCGCGACATCGCCCCCAGCTTTCCCAGCTTCGCGCGTTACCTGCAGAAGTACGTGGAGCCCGCACGCTACCGGTACCGGCTCAGCGATCGGCTTGGGGGCGACTACTTCGATGCGCAGACGGTGAACCGCGTGCTTACCATGCGCTTCCGCACGCGCAACGGCGCGCTGCAACCCATTGCGGGGGCGGCGCGCCCCATGCCCGACACCCTCGTGCTCACCGTGGACGCCATGGCCAAGCTGGGGCTCTTCTCGGTGGGGGTGTCGAATCTCGTGGGCGAGTTCGTGCACGTGGACACACCGCGCGAGCGTGCGTGGCAACTGCGCTTCACCCGCGAGCCCAAGTGGCACTTGCCGCTCATTGCCGAACGCCTGTTGAGCAGCGCCGTCCGCCACCCGTTCGAGGGGAACGGCGTCTACTTCAAGCTGGGGCTGCGCACCGGCCCCGCCGGCCAGACGATCAGCGAACGCATTGTGGATGTGGCGGTCAAGGAGAGCGCCATCATGCGCTGGCTGGGGAACCTGGGCTTTACCGCCATGAGCGACTTCGCCGGCAGCGTGGAGGAGGAGGAGAACCGGTTCCTGGTGGAACTGTTCCGGGCGATGCGGGGAGATATGGCCGCCCTCACTCGGTGACCGTCTGGATGGTCCGAATTTTCGGGATGGTTCGGATGGCCGGACGGTCCGGACGGTCGGATGATCGGATGTCGGACATCGGATGCATGCCGGATGTCGGAGGCCGGATACGGCGGTCGGATGTCCGAGGTCGGAGTGGATGCGTCCGGCATCCCCCCGACCTCCGGCGTCCGGGCAGGTAAATCCGACCTCCGATTTCCGACCGCCGTTTCGCGCCTCCGAATTCCGGCATTCGTCCGACCATCCGACCATCCGACCAATCCGACCTCGGACCACTCCGACTCCCCCACGTCGGAAAGCAAAGAACCCCGCACAGCTGAGCTGTCGGGGTTCAAAAACTGCCACGCGCGCCGTCATTGGAACTCTCCGTCCTACCGAACGGCGGCGGGCTTGTCTTGTATACACTGGACGATGCAGGGTGATCCAGCGTCACACAAGTGCCGGATCCGTCACGACCCGGTCTCCTTTCCGTAAATCAGAATGCTGGAAAGGTTCCGGCAAGTGGAGCTGAGGGGGCTCGAACCCCTGACCTCTGCAATGCGAATGCAGCGCTCTCCCAGCTGAGCTACAGCCCCAAGTGACCCGGACAACAAAGGCCCCGCTCCTGTGGCGCGGGGCCCATCGGGTAACGGAGGGGAAGGTAGCGCGTGGCAGGGGGAAGTCAAGCGGAACGGCACAAGCCGAGGCCGCTGGTGGCAACTCCCGGAGCGCTGGGGGCGTTCACCGGCACCATGAACCGCGCCCATCCTTCCTTGCCCTACGGGGCGAACGCTGCGGGCGCGCACGCCCTCGAGTCGGAGTACGTGCGCGACCAGCTGGTACCGCGCACCCTCGATGTGAACGGCAAGACGTATCACCCCGACGGGGAGTACGTGCTGTACTGGATGCAGTCCACGCACCGCCTCGATGAAAACTGGGCGCTGCGGGCGGCCATCCGCACCGCCAATCGCGTCCAGCGGCCGCTGGTCATTCATCAGGGACTCGACCCCACCTATCCGCACGCCAGCGACCGCCACCACACCTTCATCCTGCAGGGCGCGCGCGACACGGCGCGTCACGCGGAGCAGCTGGGGCTGTACTACCAGTTCGTGCTGCGGGCGCGGCGCGACGACGACCGCCGCGTGCTGGATCGGCTCGCGGCGCGTGCGTATGCCGTGATCACCGACCTCTACCCCACGGCTGGCGTGCGCGAACGCACCGAGCGCTTCGGCGAGCGGGTGAACTGCCGGGTGCTGGCCATCGACAGCGTGTGCACGGTACCCAGCGGCACCTTCACCAAACCGGAGTTTGCCGCACGCACCATTCGGCCCAAGATTGCGAAGCTGCTCGACCAGATGCTCGAACCGGTGGCGGAGGGGATGCCGCAGGTGCCCGTGAGCGAGTCGTTGCGGGCCTCGTTGCGCGACACGGTGGCCGCGGGAGGCGGGCTCACGGTGCTCCCGCTGGCCACCATGACCGACGACGACATCGCGCGCGCCGTGGCCGCGTGCGAGATCGACCACACGGTGGCCGCAGTCACGCAGCCGGGGGGCAGCGTAGCGGCGCAGGCGCGTTTTGCGCAGTTCCTGCAGCGCGGCCTCACGCACTACGACACCCAGCGCAACGAGGCCGGCAACAGCGAGGGCACCTCGCGGCTCTCGCCCTACCTGCACTACGGCCACATCGCGTCGGCGCGCGTGATTCGTGAGGCGCGCGCCGCCCGCGCCGAGGTGGGCGCGACCGCTGCTGACCTGGAGGCATTCGTGCAGCAGGTCACCACCTGGCGCGAGTTGAGCTACAACTGGTGCGTACGCACGCGCCACTTCGACCAGCTCACCGCGCTCCCCGACTGGGTGCAACGCACCATGGCGGAACATGCCAACGACCCGCGGCCGCAGCAGTACGACCTCGAGACGCTCGAGGGGGCACACAGCGGCGATCGCCTGTGGAACGCCGCGCAGCACGAACTCGTGACGCAGGGGATCATCCACAACTACCCGCGCATGCTGTGGGGCAAGACCATCCTGCTCTGGACCGAGAGCTACGAGCAGGCGCGCGCCTGGATGTTTCACCTCAACGACAAGTACGCGCTGGACGGGCGAGATCCCAACAGTGTGGGCGGCATCATGTGGTGCCTCGGACTCTGGGATCGCCCCTGGGGGAACAAGCCGGTGTGGGGCGGGCTGCGTCCCATGGTCACGCACCGTGCGAAGATGAAGTTCGATGTGGAGGGGTACATCGCCCGCGTGCAGGGGACACGGTTGCTGTAAGTGGACGCATCGCGTGGCGGGCACCGTTACAATTCCTGCATGCTCCCACTCGATCCGACCATCGTTCCCGCAGTCTCGGCGGTGCGCTCCGCCGCCGAACGGCTGCGCTCGTTTCTGCCACCCAGCCGGCTCGTGCGGCACGACGGGCTGTCACAGACGCTCGGCGTCGACGTCTGGTTCAAGCTCGAGCTGGAGAATCCCACCGGCTCGTTCAAGGTGCGTGGCGCGTACAACGTGCTGGCCGGCCTGTCGGCGGAGGAGCGCGCCAAGGGTGTGGTGGCCTCGAGCGCCGGCAACCACGGACTGGGCGTGGCGTATGCCGCGCACGCTTTCGGCACGCCGGCCATGCTGTACGTGCCGGTCAACGCGCCGCAGGTCAAGAAGGACGGCATCAGGGCGCTCGGCACCACGGTGAACGACGAGGCCGCCGATTACGACGTGGCCATGGTGATGGCCAAGGCGTACGCCGCGCGCGAAGGCATCCGCTTCATCAACCCGTGCCTGGGGCTCGACCTGCTCGCCGGGCAGGGCACGGTGGCACTCGAGCTGCTGGAGCAGCTGCCCGCCATGCAGACGGTGCTGATTTGCACCGGGGGTGGTGGCCTGCTGGGCGGCATGGGTGGCGTGCTGCGACAGCTCGCGCCGCACGTGCGCGTGATTGGCGTGCAGAGTGAGGAGACCGCCGCCATGACACGCAGTGTGCGCGCCGGACGGGTGGTGGACACCCCTGTCACCCCCACGCTGGCCGATGGGCTCGCGGGGCAGATCGATGACGAGGCCTTGCACATTGGTCAGGCGTGCGCCGACGATCTCCTGCTCGTGACCGAGGAGCAGTTGGGAGAAACGATCGCGTGGCTGCACCACACCACCGGCATGGCCGTCGAAGGGGCCGGTGCCGTCACCGTGGCCGCCCTCCGTCACGGGTACCTGACCGCGCCCGCCGGCCCGCTGGTGGCGGTGGTGAGCGGTCGCAACATCGACCCGTCCCGCCTCGAAGCACTCACCACGCGCTACCCGGGGTAGCCACTCGGCGGAGCTGCCCCCGGATGTACGACGGGCCGGGCCCACCGTGCGGTGACCCGGCCCTGTCTCGCGAGTGGAGGGAGCGCGAGGGTCATGCCCCGCGACGAGGCGTCAGCGCGCCGTCGACTCGTCGACGTGGGTGATGCTGGTGCGCGGACGGTCGGACGCCGGACGCGGCGCCCCGCCTTCTCGCGCCACCTGCAACGGCATTTCGCGATCTCCTGCCCGCGCGACGCGCGCCTGACGCGCCGCCGCACTGCGGGATTCGCCACCCTCACGGCCGATGGTTGCCATGTGGACCCGGTCGCGACTGACGGTCACGCCGCCCTTGCGCCCGGCCTTCCGCGCTTCGTCGGACGACCACTCGTGCGCCGTCCCCTTTTCGTGGGCCGCTCGCCCACCCTTGCTGGCGATCTCGCGCTGACGCGCGGGATCCATTGACGCAAACCCGCGTCGGCTCTTCCCGGTCATATGCCCCCCGGCCTCCGGAAGTGAATGTCAGTGGTGGAAGGGGGCCGCACCGGCCACCCCGAATCGGGCGCCGTCACACGGCCAGCACTCCCCCGTGAACACAGCCAGCCTGTACTGCAAACCCCGGGCCGTAGTCACACCCAGAGGCCGGCACGGTCAGGTTACGCAAACCCGGGGCCGCAGGGACACTGTCACGCCACCGGCATCCTGCCGGAATTCGCGGGGCACCGGTCTATATTCGACCCATGCCGCTGCTCGTCCGTTTTCTCGGAACCGCCGCTTCCCGCCCCACCGCGGAACGGGGGGTGCCATCGCTCGCGCTCATTCGCGATGGGCAAACCCTGCTGTTCGACTGCGGCGAAGGCACGCAGCGCCAGATGATGCGCTACGGCGTGTCCTTCTCGCTCGAAGACCTGTTCTTCACGCACACGCACTCCGACCACATTCTGGGGATTACCGGACTCATCCGTACGATGGCGCTGCAGGGGCGCACCGAACGGCTACGACTTTGGGCCCCCCGTGGCGCGGGGAAAACGTTGCGTCAATGCATCAGTCTTGGTGGCGAGCGTACCACGTTTCCGGTGGACATTACGGAACTGGACGCCGGCGCCTCGCTCGCCCGCGGTGAGTATCGCATCGACACCTTCGCCGTGGATCACGGCCCCTCCACCTCCCTCGGCTACGCGCTGGTGGAGGAGGAACGGAAGGGCCGCTTCAACCCCGACCTGGCCCGGGCGCTGGGCATCCCCGAGGGGCCGCTGTGGGGGCGCATTCACCGGGGCGAACAGATCACCCTCGACGACGGGCGCGTGATTGATTCGGCGATGCTCGTGGGCGAGCGGCGACGTGGTCGGCGCGTGGTCATTACCGGAGATACGCGCCCCTGCGCCGCCACCATCGAGGCGGCGCGCGACGCCGACCTGCTCGTGCACGAGGCCACCTTCGCCGACGACGAAGCGGCGCGCGCGGTGGAAACGGGGCACTGCACGGCGCGCGAAGCGGCCGAAGTGGCCAAGGCCGCGGGAGCGCGGCGGCTCGCGCTCACCCATATCTCGGCGCGCTACTCGCAGAACGCGCGCGAACTCGAGCGCGAAGCGAAGGCAGTGTTCGCCAATACGACCGTGGCGAAGGATGGGTACGAGGTGGAGCTGGCGTTGACGGAGGAGGAGGCGGGGCTCGGATAAGGTCGGATTGGTCGGACTGGTCAGAGATCGGAAGTCGGATGAATACCGGAGATCGGAGGCGGGAAACGGCGTTCGGAAATCGGAGGCCGGAGCGTGTGGGGCTGGGGCGCGATCGACGCTCCCTGCCACCCCTCCGATTTCGGACCTCCGAACGCCGTTTCCGGGCTCCGATTTCGGGCATTCAATCCGACCTCCGACATCCGACCTCCGACATCCGACACGTCCGACACATCCGACATCCGACGCCCGAACGTCGGCGTGCTCAGTGCCCCTTCAGATTCTTCAGCCGGCGTAGCGCCGGCACCCTCCACGCCACCGTGGCCGCCACGCCCAGAGTAGCCACGCCACCCACCACCACGGCCGTCACCGCGCCCCACCAGCGGGCGGTGATGCCACTCTCGAACGCACCGATCTCGTTCGAGCTGCCAATGAAGATCTGATTCACGCTGGAGACGCGCCCCAGCAGCGCCTCGGGAGTGCGCATCTGCAGCATGAGGCTGCGAATGACCACGCTCACCATGTCGCTCGCGCCCCCCAGCGCGAGGAAGGCAATGGAGAGCGGCAGGCTCCGACTGAGCCCGAAGCCGATCGTGCACACCCCGAAGCCGGTGACGGCGAGCAGCAGGTTGCGCCCCGAATGCGCGAAGGGCGGGAAGCGCGTGAGCAGGATGCTCGACACCACCGCCCCCGCCGCAGGGGCCGCGCGCAGCAATCCGAGCCCCGTGGGGCCGGCCTGCAGAATCTCGCTGGCGAAGACTGGCAACAGCGCCACGGCGCCACCGAAGAGTACCGAGAACAGGTCGAGTGACAAGGCGCTCAGCAGCAACGGATCGCGGAAGACGAAATGCAACCCGCCAAGAATGGCTACGCGCATCGGTTCATCGTGCCGCTCGCGGTGGGGCGAGCGATGACGCACGGAGAAGAGCACCAATACCGCGAATGCCATGAGCACGGCGTCCACAGCGTAGCTGAGCGTGATGCCGCCCACGGCGTACAGCAGGCCACCCAGCGCCGGCCCCAGCACGGCGGCCAACTGCCAGCTGCCGCTGCGCCACGTGATGGCATTGCTGTATAGCGTACGCGGCACCAGCTCGGCGCTGAGCGCCTGACGTGCCGGCTGCAGAAAGGCGCGCGCCACGCCACTCACGACGATGACGGCGTAGATGGATCGCACGCGCGCAGACGCCGTAAGCGGTGTGTTGCCCGTGGGCGCGGGGAGCGCCAGCCACCAGAGCGCGATTGAGCACGCCACCAGGACCGACAGCGCCGCCAACGCGATGCGGCGTCGGTCGTAGGTATCGGCGACATGTCCGGCGAACAGCGACATGCTGATCGCCGGCAGCGCCTCCGCCAACCCGACGAGGCCAAGGGCCAGCGGATCCTTCGTGAGATCGTAAATCTGCCAGCCGACGACCGTCCCCTGGATTTGAATACCCAGGGTGAGCGTGAACAGCGCGAGGATGTAGCGACGGAAATTGGGCAGGCGGAGCGCGGCGTAGGTATCGCGCGCCTCGCCGATCTGGTCAGCGGACATGCGGCAACATAGTCGCAGATCCTCGCGCGCGCGGGCGTGGCACGTTCCCTACGACGCGCCCCGCGCCTCGTCCTGGCGCTCCTCGAGGCGACGACGACGGCGGGCCTGCGCGGCGTCGTAGCGCCGCTGCTGCTCCTCGGTTTCCGGCATCACCGCGGCGATGGGCACCGGGCGGCCGTTGCGATCGATGGCCACGAACGTGAGGTAGCAGGTATTCGTGTGCCGCCGAGTGCCGTTGATGAGGTCCTCGGCCTCCACCCGCACCCCGATCTCCATGGACGTGGTGCCCACGAAGTTCACCGACGCCTTGCACGTCACGAGATCGCCCACGTGAATGGGCTCGCGGAAGTCGACGCGGTCGATGGAGGCCGTCACGCAGGCGGTGCGGGCATGGCGGAACGCCGAGACCGCCGCGGCCTTGTCCACCATGGCCATGATGGCGCCGCCGAAGGCATGGCCAAGGATGTTGGCATCCTGCGGCATGATGAGTTCACTCGTCTCGTGCTGCGAGTGGGCGACGGGACGGGCGGGGCGGTCGGTCATGGCTGGGCGGAGAAGGTGGCGTGCCGCATGGACACGCGCACGGCATCGTGACGGCGGGGAGGGCGGCGATGCGAGGCCCGCTGCACCAGGCCATCGAGCGCCGTGGACCGGTCGAAGGCGCGGGCGAGCGACGCGCGGCCGGCGCTGTCGAGCGGCGGCTTTTCGAGGGCAATGAGCTGGTACGCCGGTGCGCCCACCGTAGCCACCGGCCACTCGCGCCGCGAGGTCGTCACGCCACGCGCACTGAGCGACAGCCCCAGCAGTTCCCCGTCCTGTGCGGGCACGGCAATCACATCGTAGCCCCCACGCTCCCAGCGCGCCCGCGACGAATCGCTGCTCCACTCGGGCAACGTGCTCCGCACCGACGTCCACCAGCGGGGCGCGCGCACGCCGATGGGCGGTAGGTACAGCGCCAGCGCCTCGCCATCGGTGGCCTGCCCCGGCACCATGAAGGCGATGGCCGGTTCGCGGGCCAGGTCGGTGATGCCGAAGCTGCTGCTGTCGAAGACGAAACTGTCGAGGGTTTCCACCGCGGCCTGCGCCCGGTCGTCGCCGGCGGCACCCGCCTGTCGAATGCTGTCGGTGAGCTGCGCCAGCGACGCCTGCGCGACCAATACCACCCGCCGCGCCTCCTCGGCACCCAGCAGTTCACCCAGGCTGTTCACGTGTCCACTGCGCACATCCACCACGAAGCGGCGCCCGCGATGCTGGTGCGGCGGGCCACCGTCAATGTCGGCGTCCAGCAGATGTTCGAAGGTGAGATACGGGCCGTGCACATCAATGATCTCGATGCCATCGTGCACGACGGTGCGCGGGTCATCGGGTGCATCGTCATCGTTGGGATCGATCTCAAGCTCGCGCGGGTTGGCCTTACGCCACGCGGTCAGCTCGCGCATGACCGTGCTGTCGGCAAAGAGCAGCGTGCTGTCGCGCGACTGCAGGGCGCGCGCCCACAACCGCGTGGTGGCGAACGAGGCGCTGGGATACTCCGCGCCATCGTCGGAGAGGAACACCTCGATGAGGCGACCATCCACGTCGGTGAGCAGGATGGGAGCGCTGCGCACCCGCATGCCTTCTCCGCCGCTGCGCACCCAGTAGGTGGAGTCACCCGCCGCAAAGAGAAACTCGGCCGCGGGCAGCGCCTGGCCGCGGGCCGCCGGCTCGCCGCACGCCGCAAACGCGGCGGCGAGCAGGGCGGTGGTGGCGCTCACCACCAGCGCCCGGGCCGCACGAGATGCCGCCGGCACCCCCCCGCGTGATCGACTGACCGGCACGCGCATTCAGCGCCCCTGGACCAGCGTACGCACGCCATCCACGAGCCGCGCCACTTCCGCGCCGCTCGTGTAGCAGGCACAGCCGACGCGCACGAAGCCCTCCTGCTCGTATCCCAACCGACGCGCCACCGTGGTGGCGTAGAAGTCGCCGTGCGACACGTACACGCCCCGCGGCGCGAGGAAGCGCGCCACCGACTCGGCGGCGTGCCCTAGCACTCGAAAGCTCAGGGTGGGCGTGCGGGGCGTACCGGGACGGGGCCCGTAGAGCGTGACCCCGTCGACCTCCGCGAGGCCGTTCCACAGCTGGGCGAACAGCTGCTCGCCGCGCTCGTGCAGCCCGTGCATGGCAACGGCCAGCCGGTCACGGCGGGAGGTCGTCACCTCGCCGGCAATGCTGGCGAGAAACTCCACCGCGGCGGCGGCGCCCACGATGCCCTCGTGGTTCTGGGTGCCGGTTTCCAGGCATTCCGGGACCCAATCGGGCGCAGGCTCCAGGCGCGGCAGGTCGAGCGCGGCGGTGGCATCGGCGCGGCCGTACACCACCCCCACATGCGGCCCGTAGAACTTGTAGGCGCTGCACAGCACGAAGTCGGCGCCCAGCGTCTGCACGTCGACCAGATGGTGCGGGGCGTAATGCACGGCGTCGACCACCGTGATGGCGCCGGCGGCGCGCGCGAGCTGCACCAGGCGCGGCACATCACTCACCGTGCCAAGGATGTTGGAGGCCGCCCCGAGCGCCACCACCTTGGTGCGCTCAGTCAGCAGTCGCTCGAACGCGCCCGCCTCGTGGCGGAACGTGTCGAGATCGAGCGGCAGCCAGCGCAGCACGGCCCCCCGTTCCTTCGCCAGCGCCTGCCACGGCGCGATGTTGGCGTGGTGATCGAGCTCGGTGACGATGATTTCGTCACCCGGCTGCAGGGCGCGACCAATGGCCCGCGACAGATGAAACAGCAGCGTGGTCATGTTGGCACCAAACGCGATCTCCCCCGCGCTCGCCCCCAGAAAGTCGGCGAGCGTCTCGCGCGCCTGCATGAGCAGGGCATCGGTCTCCACGCTCGTGGGATAGGCCCAGTGCGTGTTGGCGTTGTGGTGCAGCAGGTAGTACGTCATGGCATCGGCCACGCCGCGCGGCACCTGCGTACCCCCCGGCCCGTCGAAGTACGCCACGGGCTGGTCTCCCTCGCGACGACCAAGGGCGGGGAACTGGGCACGAATGGCATCGACGCTGGCAATCACGTGCTCGCTGCCGTCGGACATATGCGGGGGCACCTGGGTGGCTGTCATGTCGAGGCACTCCCGGTGGCGGCCCCGCCGCCAATGGTGGCGCCGCCCAGTCGCTCCACCACACGGGCCGCTTCCACATGATCGGCCTCCTCGCCCAGCTCGTGATGGGCCATGCGGAACAGCTCCGAGGTGAGCTGCAGCAGCGGTGCCGTAATGCGCTGCTCGCGCGCCAGCTCGGCGGCTATTCCCACGTCCTTGTCGAGCAGCGCCAGCCGGAAGGTGCGGGGGAAGGCACGCGTGACCACCCGCTCGGGGAAGAGGTTCATACTCGCGTTCGAGCGGCCGCTCGAGGTGTTGATCACGTCGAGTGCCACCTCCGCCTTCACCCCCGCCTTCTCGAGTGCCACCAGCCCCTCGGCGGTACCCCAGATGTGCATGGCCAGCAACGCGTTATTCACTGCCTTGAGGGCATCGCCCGCGCCCACGGCGCCGCAGTGCACGATCTTCTTGCCGAAGCACTCGATGACGGGGCGCACGCGCGCCAGGGTGGCCTCGTCGCCGCCGATCATGACCGTGAGTGTTCCCTGCTCCGCCCCGCTCACCCCGCCGGACACGGGGGCGTCGAGAAACCCGATGCCGCGCTCGGCCAGGGTGGCAGCGATCCGCCGCGAGGTGGCGGCGTCGCCCGACGTGCAGTCGACGAGGACAGCGCCGGCCGGCATGGTGGCCAGCAGGCCGTCCGGGCCCGCGAGCAGCGACTCGACATCCCGTGACACGGGGAGACAGGTCACGACCACATCACGGTCCCGCGCGGCCTCGGCGGGCGTGGTCACGGCACGCGCGTCGTGCGCGGCCGCAAACGCCTCGGCCCTGGCCGCGGTGCGGTTCCACACGGCGAGGTCGAAATCGGGACGGGCGAGATGGCGCGCCATGGGAGTTCCAATGGCGCCGAGACCGAGAAACGCGACACGTGGCATGGGGGCATGCTCGAGGGAAACCAGCCGGCGCCCGGTCCCCGTTGAGAAGCCATGGAGTGGCGCCGAGATTGAAAGATGCCACGACTTCGCATCCACGTGCAGATCGAGGGGCTGCTTTCGGTGCACGCCGTGCGCGCCGTGTGGACGGCCCTGACGGCCGTCCCGGGCGTGCACCACGCCGAGGTGTCCATGAAGGGGGCCGTGCTGGAGACCGATGGCCCCATCGACCGGCCGCTGCTCGACGCGTGTCTGGACCACGCCGGTGTCCGGGTGGTGAACATCACGGTGGAGAAGGGCTCGTTGCCCGTGCTGTAACCGGACGACGGGCGTCGCTTTGCGCCCGGGAAGGGGCTCACTAACTTGCGCCCGAACCGCCGCCTCTTCGCCCATGACGCCTCGTTCCGACAAAGACCGGCCGCTTGCGGCGCTGATCGTGCCGGACCTGCTCGAGCTGCTCGAGGAGCATCCGGAGAGCATCGGCCCGCAGACGGAGGAGATGCACCCGGCCGACCTCGCCGACGTGGCAGAGGCCATGCCGGAGGCTGCGGTGCGGGCCTTCCTGGCCGCCCTGCCGCGCGAGCGCGCCGCCGAGGTGCTGGAGTACCTCGACGAGGAGCTGCGCACGCAGGTCCTCGAGGAGCTGCCGGCGGGGGAGGCGGCGGAAATTGTCGCCGAGATGGACCCCGACGAGCGGGCCGACGCCCTCGAGGAGCTCGACGAGGAGACGGCCGACGAGATCCTGCAGGAGCTCGAGCCGGCGGAGAAGGCCGAAACGGAGCGGCTGCTCCAGTACGATCCGTACACGGCCGGTGGACTCATGACCACCGAGTTCGTGAGTGTGCTGGAGACGCTCACGGTGGAGGAGTCGTTACGGGCGGTGCGAGCCATGGCGCGCGGCGGCCGGCGCGAGGCCATGTACACCATCTACACGGTGGACGACGCGGGGCGGCTGCGCGGAGTACTGTCGTTGCGCGAGCTGCTGGCGGCGCCGGAAGGGTCGCGCATCAGCGAGCACGCGTGGACCGAAGTGGTGAGCGTGTCCCCCGACACCCCGCAGGAAGAGGTGTCGCAGGTGACGTCCAACTACGACCTCGTGGCGCTGCCGGTGGTGGATGGGCAGAAGCGGCTGCTGGGTGTGGTCACCGTGGACGACGTCATCGACGTCATCCAGGAAGAGCAGACCGAGGACGCGCAGAAGTTCGGCGGCATGGAGGCGCTCGAGGAGCCCTACATGCAGATCTCGCTCTGGCAAAACGTGCGCAAGCGCGGCGGCTGGCTGGCCATCCTGGCCATGAGCGAGTTCTTCACCGCCTCGGTCATGGCGCGTTACGAGCACAGCCTCGACGATGCCGTATTCCTCTCGCAGTTCATCCCGCTCGTCATGAGTTCGGGGGGGAACTCGGGGTCGCAGGCCACATCGCTGATCATCCGCGCCATGGCACTGGGCGAGGTGCGGTTGGGCGACTGGTGGCGCATCGTGCTGCGCGAGTTGCCGGCCGGGCTCATCCTGGGGATCATCATTGGCGTCATCGCCATGATCCGCATCGTGGCCTGGAACACGCTCGGGCTGTACGACTACGGCGTTCACTCGGCGTGGATTGCGCTCACGGTGGGCGTCACGCTCGTGGCCGTGGTCACGATCGGGTCGCTGAGTGGCTCCATGCTCCCGTTCCTGCTCAAGCGGTTGGGGTTCGACCCGGCCAGTGCGTCGGCGCCATTCGTGGCCACCATCGTGGACGTGTCGGCGATCAGCCTCTACTTCAGCGTGGCCTACCTGTTCCTCGCCGGCAAGCTGCTGTGAGTGCATCGCCGGCGGCGCGGCGCGCCATCTGGCGCGGTACGCTGGCGGTGGTGTTCAGCGCCTGCTGCTTCGGCTCCATTTCGCCGCTCACCGTGGTGGCCACCGAGCGTGGCATGGCGCTCGAGAGTATCCAGACCTGGCGCTATTTCGCCAGTGCGGTGCTGGTGGTGGCGTATGGCTGGTGGCGTCCGCCCGCGCCGGCGGCGGGGCTCTCCCCCTGGTATCGTCCGCGCACGCTGCTCATTGCCGGCGGCGGACAGGCCATCGTGGCCACGCTGGCGCTGGCGGCGTTGCGCTGGTTGCCCGCCGCCACGGCCAGCTTCCTGTTCTACACGTACCCCGCGTGGGTCACCGTGATCACCGCGGTGCGTGGTCTCGAACCCCTCGACGGGTCGCGGGTGCTGGCACTCGCCCTGGCACTGGGTGGCATCGCGGCCATGGTGGGCGCCCCCAGCGCCGCGTCGCTGTCGCCCGTGGGATTGGCCGTCATCCTGTCGGGGGCGCTCGTGTACGCGCTGTACATCCCCGTCCTGAGCGGGTTGCAGCGCGGGCGCGACGGGCTCGATGTCGCGCGGGCGATCTGTGTGGGCGGGACACTCTGTTTCGCCACGTGGTCGGTGCTGTCGGGCACGCTGTTCGCCATTCCCGATGCGGTGGCGCTGGGGGCGAGCGTACTGCAGGGCGTGCTCGCCTCCGGCGCTTTCGTGGGATTTCTGGCGGGGTTGCGCATCCTCGGCAACGTGCGCACCGCCATCACGAGCACGGTGGAACCGTTCTGGACGACACTGCTGGGAGTGGTGCTCCTGGCTCAGCCCGTCGGTACCGGCACGCTGGTGGGCGGCGCGGCCATAATGGGCGCCGTACTCCTCCTGCAACGTCCGGTAGCGACATTGCCAACTCGATCGTCCTAATCTCACCATGGCAAAGATTCTCGTCACCGGCGCGGCCGGCTTCATTGGCTTCCACACGAGCGAACGCCTGCTGGCGCGAGGCGACACGGTGGTGGGGCTGGACAACGTCAACGACTACTACGACCCCACGCTGAAGGAAGCGCGCCTCGCGCGGCTGCAGGGGCAGCCGGGGTTCACCTTCGTGAAGATGGACCTGGGCGACCGCGCCGGCATCGAGCGACTCTTCGCCACCGAGCGGTTCGACAAGGTCATCAACCTGGCCGCGCAGGCGGGGGTGCGCTACTCGCTCACCAACCCGCACACGTACATCGACAGCAACCTGGTGGGGTTCCTGCACATCCTCGAAGGGTGCCGCCATCACGGCGTGCAGCATCTCACCTACGCGAGCTCGTCGAGCGTGTACGGGGCCAACACGGCGATGCCCTTCTCGGTGCACCAGAACGTGGACCATCCGCTGTCGCTTTACGCGGCCACGAAGAAGGCCAACGAGCTCATGGCGCACACGTACAGCCACCTGTACGGGCTGCCCACCACGGGGCTGCGCTTCTTCACGGTCTACGGCCCGTGGGGACGCCCGGACATGGCGCTCTTCCTGTTCACGAAGGCCATCCTCGACGGGCGCCCCATCGACGTCTTCAACCATGGCCAGATGCGCCGCGACTTCACCTACATCGACGACATCGTGGAAGGGGTGATTCGCACGAGCGACCATACGGCGCCACCGAACGCGGCGTGGGACAGCGATTGCCCTGATCCCGCCACGAGCAAGGCGCCCTACCGCATCTACAACATCGGCAACAACAACCCGGTGGAACTCATGCACCTGATCGGTACGCTCGAGCAGGCGCTGGGGCGCACCGCCGTGAAGACCATGCTGCCCATGCAGCTGGGCGACGTGCCGGCCACCTACGCCGATGTCGAGGCGCTGGAGCAGGACGTGGGCTTTGCGCCGAAGACGTCCATCGAAACGGGCGTGGCGCGCTTCGTGGAGTGGTACCGGGCGTACTACGGCGCGTAGCGCCGCCTCGTGCGGACGAAGGCCACGAAGCCCACCAGAAAGACCGTAGCGAAGGAGAACCACTGCAGCGCGTACGACAGGTGCGGGCCATCGTTGATGGCCGGTGGCGGCACGCGCGTGGGGCGGGTGATGTCCTGCATGATGGTGTCGCCCAGCGCCAGCAGGATGAACGGTGCCACCGGGCGCCCCACCAGCGTGCCGATCGTATCGCGGTCGAGCAGCCGCATGGCCCGCGGTGACGACTGCATGGTGGCCTGGCCGCCGCGCTTGGGCGGGAACGAGAGGAGCAACGCGTCCAGCCGCAGCGTATCGGCCTCTCGCGCCTTGGCGAAATCGGCGGTGCGGCCGTCGGCCGCGTAGAGATAGCCACGCAGCACGAGAATCGCGGTGTCCCCCCAGCTGCCGTCGAGGGGGCGCACCGGCGTGAGCAAATGCACACCGGGCGACCCGTTCTGCGTGCGCGTGGCGTGCACGAGTTCGTTGCCGTAGTCGGCGACCGCCTCGATGCGCACCCGTCGCCAGTGGGTCACGCTCGTGTCCTGCCCCTGCAACGCGGCCAGCGGCAGCGCCTCGGTTGCCCCCCGCGACGCCACGATCGCGTTCTGCGCGCGTCGCTGTGTCAGCCGGTCGAGCTGCCAGATGCCAAGCCGTACACACACGCCCACCGCCACGGCCGTGAGCAGGCCGAACGCAATGGTCTTCGCCTTACTGCTCATGCGCCGGCGGGGCGGGAGGGACCGACCGCTTGCGCGGCGTGCGCGCCCGCTTGGCGGCGGGTGCCGGCGCGGGCGACGGCGCGGCCACACTGGCCGGCTTCGACGCCGTGGTCAACTTGGGCGCCTTGGGCGTCTTGGGCGTCTTGGTGGCCTTCGGCGCCTTCTTCCCCTTCCTCGCCTTGCCTTCGGGGTTGGCCGCGGACAACGCCGGCGCATCGGGCGCCGCCGGCGGCGGCAGCTCCTCGGGCACCAGCACCAGCATGCTCAGCGGCGGCAGCGACACCGTGAACGACTGCTCGAATCCGTGGTACGGCACGGCGTCGGAGCACGCCGACACCGCGGCCTCGTAGCCGCTGCCGCCGAACTCGGGTGCATCGGAGTTGAGCGCCACGCGATAGCGCGTGCGCGCCGGCGCCCCCAGCCGATAGTCGGCACGGGGCACCGGCGTGAGATTCAGTACTACCACGGCATGCTCGTGGCCATCGAAGCGCGCGTACGAAAACACCGACTGCTCACGATCGGCCACATCGATCCAGCGATAGCCGTTCGGGTCATGATCCCCGCGCCACAGGCAGGGGAGCTGGCGGTAGAGCGCGCCCAGCGCACAGACGTACTCCAGCAGGCCACGTCGGCGCGGATCTTCCAGCAGGTGCCACTCGAGGCTCGCGTCGTGATTCCACTCGTGGTGCGTGCCCAGCTCCATGCCCATGAAGAAGAGCGACTTGCCGGGACGCGTCACCGAATAACCCATGAGCGCCCGCACGTTGGCGAGCTTCTGCCACACGTCCCCCGGCATTTTCTCGAGCAGCGACTTCTTGAGGTGCACCACTTCGTCGTGCGACAGCGGATTCACGAACCGTTCGCTGTACTCGTACCACATCGCGAACGTCATCTTGTCGTGCGCGCCCTTGCGGAAGAAGGGGTCCACCCGGAAGTAGTCGAGGGTGTCGTGCATCCACCCCATGTTCCACTTGAAGGTGAAGCCCAGTCCGCCGTCGCTGATCGGGGCCGTGACCTTGGGCCACGCCGTGCTCTCCTCCGCCACTGTGATCACACCGGGGTGCAGCGACTGCACAGCATGATTGAGCTGCTTGAGGAACCCCACGGCATCGAGGTTCTCGCGGCCGCCATGCTTGTTGCGCAGCCACTGTCCGGCTTCGCGGCCGTAGTCCAGGTACAGCATGGATGCCACGGCATCCACGCGCAGCCCGTCAATGTGGAACTCCTCGATCCAGTACAGCGCATTCGCCACGAGGAAGTTGCGCACCTCGTGCCGCGCATAATTGAAGATGTGCGTTCCCCACTCGGGGTGATCGCCGAGGCGCGGATCTTCGTGCTCGTAGCAGGCCGTGCCATCGAACCGGCGCAGCGCCCAGTCATCCTTGGGGAAATGCGCCGGCACCCAGTCCAGCAGCACGCCGATCCCCGCCTGGTGCAGCGTGTCCACCAGATGCCGGAAGTCGTCAGGCGTGCCGAAGCGGGACGTGGGCGCAAAGTACCCGCCCACCTGGTAGCCCCACGAGCCACCGAACGGATGCTCCTGCACGGGGAGCAGCTCCACGTGGGTGAACCCCATGCGGCGCACATGCTCCGCCAGCTTGGGCGCGATCTCGCCGTAGCTGAGCACACGGCCGTCGTCGCCACGCAACCACGAGCCCAGGTGCACCTCGTAGGCCAGCATCGGCTCGCGCAGCGGCTCGCCCTCGGCGCGCTGCGCCAGCCAGCTGCCGTCGCTCCACACATAGCCACTGCGCGCCTGCACGATGGATGCGAAGCCCGGCGCCTGCTCCAGCTTGTGGGCGTACGGATCGGTCTTCACGCGCGTCGCGCCGGTGCGCGTGCGGATCTCGTACTTGTACAACGCTTCGGCGCCGACCCCCGGCACGAACAGCTCGAACACGCCGCTCGTGCCCAGCATGCGCATGGCGTGCGCGCGCCCATCCCAGCGATTGAAGGTGCCGATTACACTCACGCGCACCGCATTGGGCGCCCACACGGCGAAGGCCGTTCCGGCCACGCCGTCCACCACCATGGGATGCGACCCCAGCTTCTCCCAGAGGCGCAGGTGCCGCCCCTCGTTGAAGAGGTGCAGATCGACCTCGCCCATCGTGGGCTGGAAGCGATAGGGATCGTCGATGGTGAACCGTTCCCCCTCGCCGGAGGTGACCACGAGCCGGTAGCGCAGCGGGACGCGGCGATCGGAGAGGAAGGTCGTGAAGAGGCCAGCTGCGTCACGCTGCATGGCGAACTCGTGTTCTCCCACCAGCACGGAAACCGCGGCCGCATTGGGGAGGAACGCGCGGACGACGACCCCCTGCACACCATCCACCGTGGCTGTGTGGGCCCCGAGCACATCGTGCGGATGCATGGATTCCCCACGCACGAGGCGCTGCGCGGCGTCGGACGGCACGGGCGGCACTTGGGTCGTCGTCATGCCTGCAATCTAGGCAGCGCGGCCGCCCCGCAAGTGCCCCGGCGGCGTCAGAAGAGCGACGCCTGGTCCCCCAGCCGTGCCGGGTCCACCGTGGGGAGCCCCAGGCGGGTCTGCAGCATGCGCACCGAAGCGGGCGCATGGCCCGCGAAATGGTTGTTCACGAAGCCGAAGATCTCGCGGACCTGTCCCTGCAGCACCGGCATCACGCGCGCCCAGGCGTCCAGTTCGGCGCTGCGGTCCACCTGCAGCTGCGAGTAATCGGTGATGGCGCGATCGGGTCCCATCCAGCGCAGGTACGCAAAATCGGCGGTGGGGTGCGCACAGAGCGACAGCAACCACTCCCGGGGAATCCATCGCCCATCGCTGAGCGCCAGCGCCACCCCGTGCTCCTGCAGCAGCGCCAGCACGCGTCGCCGCACCCACGACGGATGCCGAAACTCCACCGCAAAGCGCAGGTCGCGAGGCAACGTCGCCAGCCACTCGGCGAAGGGCTTGCCCTGCGCCGGCAGGAAGTCCGGCGCGCACTGGATGAGAATGGGCCCCAGCCGTGGGCCCAGCTCGCGCATGCGATCGGCGAACTCGTCCAGCAGGCCGCGACTGTCGCGAAAACGCCGCTCGTGCGTGATCGCCTGCGGCAGCTTGCAGGTGAACATGAAGTGGTCGGGCGCTCGTGCGGCCCATCCGCGCACGGTGCTCACCGGGGGAATGGCGTAGAAGGTGGAGTCGATCTCCACCACCTCGAACGCCTTCGCATAGGTGCGCAGGAAGTCGACCGCACGGGTGTTCGCGGGATAGAAGGGGCCGACCCACGCGGGGTAGTTCCACCCTTGCGTGCCGAAACGGATCGTCGGACGCGATGCCGGCTCACCCATGGAGCACCGCATGCCGCCACACCGGTGCCAGCCGTGTCGGATCGCCACACCGATGGCTGGACTCGGCGCGCCTCGCTCCGGAGACGCGTGAGTATGTGACCCAGCGCGTGCGCTGAGGCACCGGCAGACCGGGACCACGCACAGCGGGGCGGATCAGCGGTACGTTTCGAAGAAGCCGCGCCCGCGCCCGCTGAGCACGGTGCCGCGAATGCGTCCGCTGAGCTGCGCCTCGCCCGCCATCTGCACGAACCACGGTCGGGCGAGGCCGCGCGCGTAGTCGCCCTCGCCACGTTCGGCGAGCCCCGTGCGCGTGTCGGTGGCCACCGCGTCGTCGATCGTGAGCTGCAGCCGCAGCGTATCCGCGTCGCGCACATCGAACAGTTCGGCGTTGGCCGGCACCCGCAGCGGCCCCTCCGCCGTGTTCACCACGCGCGCATCCTCGTAGTGCACGACCCGGGGGCGGAACAGCGCCACGAAGCCGCGTGCGTCGGTCACGTACACGAACAGCGGCGACGAACTGCCCGCTGTGTCTTCGGGCGTGACGCGTCCGTACAGCAGCGTGTAGTCACCGGCGCGCGTGGCGCCCCACTCCCACGTCACGCCACGCCAGCCTCCCCAGTTGTGATCGTGATACGCCTGCGCTTCGGCATAGCGGTCGCAGCGCGACGCGACGCAGATGCGGCCGGTGGCCGTGGCGCGCAGCGCCGGCACCGCGTAGCCCGAGGTGAAGTCACCGCTCACCAGCGTGGCACCGGGGAACTCCACGCGCGGCGTTGGTGACACCACCAGGTCGAGGGAGAGCGATGCGCCCGTGCCTGCTTCACGACCCACGGACCGAATCGCGTAGCGCCCGTCGGGAAGCACCGTGACGCTTCCCTCGCCAATACGCACGTCGGCATCGCGACGACTGAAGCGAACCCGCTCCCGCGGAACGTTCGTGACGAAGCGCCGCGGCGCCCGCCCCCGCTCGTGCAACGTGACGAGCAGTTGCCCTCCCCACCGCTCTCCCCGTACATCACCGCCCACGAGGAACGTGATGAAGGCCCACCTCGAGGCGTCGGGGGAAAGCACGTTGAAGTAGTGCCATTCGCCCCACGAGTCGGCGTTCGCCAGCCCATCGGCAGGGCGATGGAAGTGGTCGATTTCGTGTCGCAGCTCCGCCACCGTGGGACGCGTCCAGCGCAGGTCACCAGCATCGTCCTCCCACACCCCCTCGGTGATCGTGGGCATCGCCCCGAGCGCCCGCGTGGCCGACGGCACTTCACCGGTGGCCCGAACGGCCCGCTCCACGCCGTCCGGTGTGGTGAGATAGAGCAGCTTTCCCTCCATCTGCGGCGCCGCCACCGAGACGGCATCAGCGAGACGCGGATTGCTGAGCACCTGCCGGTACACGAAGCGCGCGTTGGGCACCGAGAAGAACAGCCCACCCAGCCCGCCGGTCGTGAGGACCTCGAGATCGATCCCTTCCGGCAGCACCGTGATCTGGCCACCGCCCACCAGCCGCTCCTGACTGGCTTGGCGCACCATCGCCTCGCCGACGGCCAGCAGCACCACCATGACGCCCACTCCGACGCCGAATCCGCTGCACAGCAGCAGCGCACGCCACGGACGTGACGTGACCGTGCGCCACGCCAGCAGCCACGAGGTGCCCAGCCGTTCGCGGTTCATGGCACGTGGCTCAGGCAGGGCGGTTGCGGGTGTCTGACGACACCAGGCCGTCGCGCAGGCGAATCACCCGCTGGGCGCGGTTGGCCACGACCGTGTCGTGCGTGACAAACACCAGCGTCGTGCCGTCGCGATGCAACTGTCCGAACAGCTCGAGCAGACGCTCACCGGTGGCGGCATCCAGCTCGCCCGTGGGCTCGTCGGCCAGCAACAGCGCCGGACTGTTGGCGAGCGCACGGGCAATGGCCACGCGTTGCTGTTCACCACCCGACAGCTGCGTGGGGCGATGATCCCGACGGTCACCCAGCCCCACGTACCCGAGCAGCTGCTCGGCCCGCGTGCGGCGCGCACGCCGGTCCATCCCCGCTTCGGCGAGCGGCAGCTCCACGTTCTCCTGGGCCGACAACGTGGGCATGAGGTAGAAGCGCTGAAACACAAAGCCGATGTGCCGCAGCCGAAAGTCGGTGGCCTCGGTATCGCCCAGCTGCGCCGTGTCCCGGCCGTTCACGAGCACGCGCCCGCTGCTCGGCGCGTCGATGGCCCCCAGGAGATGCAGCAGGGTGCTCTTGCCGCACCCGGATGGTCCCGTGATGGCCGCAAACTCACCGCGAGCGATCTCCAGATCGATGCCGCGCACCGCCTGCACGAGGGCGTCGCCCATGCGGTAGCTGCGCTCCACCTGTTCGCAACGAATCACCACCTCGTCACGCGAGCCCACGGGTGTGGAGTGCGTCATGTCAGCCAACAGCGTCCTCGCGCAGCGAGCGCACGATGGGAATGGAGGCGGCGCGCCACGCCGGCAACAGTCCGGCAAGCGTTCCGGAGACGAGCAGCAGGGCCAGGGACTTCCATGCCGCTTCGGGGCTCCAGCGGAAGAAGTCGAACGCGGCCGGCAGCCCGGGGAAGTCGCGCAGAATGCCGTTCAGCCAGCGTGCGGTCACGAGCCCCAGCAGCAGCCCCCCCGCAATGCCGGTGGCACTCAGCATGAACCCCTCGAGAAAGACCTGGCGCAGTACGCCCCCCTTCTGGGTACCAATGGCGCGCAACACGGCGATCTCTCCCCGTCGCTCGTTCACCGACAGCGTGACGAGCGTGGCCACGAGGAGAAAGCCGATGCCGAGGCTGATGGCCCCGAGTACGAAGGCGAGCTGCCGGAAGTACGAAAGGCGCTCCTCGACCTGCCGAATGGCGGTCTCGGTGCTGATGGCCGTCACGCGCGGTTGGGTCTGCGCAATCCAGGTGCGCACCGCTTCCACGCTGGCCGAATCGCCGCGCCGGCTCTCGGCCATGGCCACCGACATGCGGTCTCGGTAGGCGCTCCCCAACAGGGTGCGGAGTTCGCGCAGCGGCAGGGCCATGACCGGCGTTTCGGCGGGTACGTAGAAGAACCGGCCTTCACCGGCCAGCACCACCACGCGCGCGCGCGCCGTGGTGCGCAGCTGCGCGTCGATACCGGATGCCACCGTGAGCGTGTCGCCCAGCTGCTTGCCGCTGCGCAGCAGAAACGCGCGGTTCACCACCGCCGGCAATGGCGCAGCCGCACCGGTGGTGCGGTCGGACGGCGGCGGCAGGTCGCGCCCTCCGTCCAGGACGTAGTCGCCCTGCACATCGGATTCGAGCCCGAGCGAAAAGACCGACGGGAACCGATGGCCCGGCAACGCCAGCGTGGCCCCCAGCCCCGGGCTGACGGCGCGAATGTCGGGATTGGCACGCAACGCCGACACGATGGCCGTCGCGCCGTCGATGGTGGCCTCGCTGTCGAAGGGGAGCGTCCCCTTGGGGGACACGCGCAGCTGGTAGCCGCGGGTGAGCAGCAGCGAGCGGAAGCTTTCCCGCATGCCCGTGGCCAGCATGACCATGTCGAGCAGCAACGCGGCCGCCACGGCAATGCCCATCACGGCCAGGGCGGTGCGTGAGGGATGACGGCGCAGGGTGGCCAAGGCCAGCGTGGCGCGCATGCTCATGGGTGGCCTCCGGGGTGCGACGTCATCGGCCAAGCAGCGTGAGCGGCGGCGTGCGCACCAGTCGCCAGGCGGCCACGGCGCCCGCGGCGATACCAAGCACGAGGCTGGTGAGCGTGGCGAAGGCGAAGATCTCCGGCGTGAGCAGCGCGAACAGCAGCGGGGTGCGGTACACCTGCTGGAAGTGCGCGTTCACGATGAGACTGGCGACCCACCCGATCCCGGCACCGATGACGCTCCCGATCACCGAAACCAGCGCCGCCTCGATCACGATGGCCCGCACGACCGTTGCCTGCGAGATCCCCATGAGCCGCAGCGCCGCAATGTCGCGCCGGCGTTCCTCGACACTCAACAGCAGCAGGCAGAGCAGAAAGACCGCGCTGGCCACCACGGTGATGAGGCCAATGGCGCGATGAAAGCGCTCCACCACCCGAAAGGTGCGTGAGCTCTGCACCGCCACGTCGGCCGACTTGTGCGCGCGAAAGCCGAACGCCACGTGGTTGATGCGGGCGACGGCGGAATCGATGGGCACAGAGTCGGGAACGCCCACGGCGAATCGGTCGACCCGATCGTCGAGTGCGAGCAGCTGCTGCAGATGATCGACGTGGGTGCGGATGCGATACTCGCGCCGCGCCACTTCGGCGGGGTCGGCCCTGCGCTCGAAGACGGCAGCCACGGTGACGCTGTCCCCCGGTACCCCCGGCGTACCCGACAGCCGCACTACCGCGCCCGGGCGCAAGCCGAAATCCTCGGCCATGCGCGCATCCACGGCGATCCCGCGTACTGTGGGCGCACGGCGGCCGTACGTGGGCGACAGAATGGTGTCTCCCTGCGCCCCCGCCGTAGGCGCGAGCGCGGGACACGCGGCGAGTGCCGCGAACAGCACGAGCGCGGCGGAGACCGCGCGCCATCGGTAGCACATCACCGCCCCTCCCTCGGCAACGCCAGCGGGCGGGTCAGCGCGACGGCTTGCGGGAGCGGGGGCGTGCGCCCGCCGACTCGGCGGTGGCAGCAGGAGCCGGTGCGGAGGGCGCCGCAGGGCGGCGAGCGGAAGCGGAGGCTGGCATGGAGGACGTCATCGATTCCACCAACACCTGCGCGGCCAGATTGGGTCCCACCAGCGGCTCGGCGGTACCGATGCGCAGCGTGATGGGGCCGTCGAAGGGCGCGCGTGCCACGAGGGTGATTTCGGCCCCCGGCTGCAACGAGATTTCGGCCAGGTAGCGCAGCAGCGACGGATCCTTGTCGCTCACGCGCACCATCCGCGCGCATTCGCCCACTTCAAGGTCGGCCAGCGTGCGGTGTGTGCGCTCGTCCACGTGGCCGTCGGCTGTGGGGATGGGGGCGCCATGCGGATCCGCCGTGGGGTTGCCCAGCGCCGCCGCCATGCGCGCGATGAGGTCGTCGGACGCGGCATGCTCGAGCCGCTCGGCCTCGTCGTGCACGCGGTCCCACGGGTACCCCAGCACGCGCGTGAGGTACGTCTCGAGAATGCGGTGCCGGCGGATGGTACGCAGCGCCGCCTGGCGGCCCAGCGCCGTAAGCTGCACGCCCTTGTAGGGCACATGATCGAGAAAGCCCTGGCTGGCCAGCCGGCGGATCATCCCGGTCACCGACGCCGGTGCCACGGCGAGCGCACTGGCCACGTCGGAGGTGGCCGCCGCACCGTGGCGCATCTCGAGCTCGTAGATCGCCTTGAGATAGTCCTCGACCGGTTCGGTGAGCAGCGGGGGCGAGTCAGCGGGGCGGGCAGTCATGGTGCGAAAGATCAGCGGGGGCGACCGCCAACGGGACCCCGGACCATGAGGACCGGCACCATGGTCCGGTGCCGGACCCCGTTGGCGGTGGTCCCGTAGAGCAGGTCCTGCAGCCCCTTGTGCCCGTGCGTCGCCATGGCGATGAGGTCGCACCGCTCGCGGTCGGCGGCGCTCGCGATCTCCGAGGCCGGGTCCCCTCCAGCAAGGAGGGACTCGGTCTCAAACCCTTCGCCGCGCAGCTGGGCGCAGAGCCCCTCGAGGTAGTCGCGATCGACGCGCATCTCCTCCGACTCGCGCAGCTTGAGCGACTGCTGGTTGCGCGCGGCCCAGCCGTCGGCCACATGGATGAGCACGATGGAGGAGCCGCACAGGCTGGCGAGCTGGCGCACGTGGTCGATGATGACGCGATCGTACGATGAGTGCTCGAGGGGCACGAGGATGCGGCGGTACATCAGTGCATCCACCCGAGCACGGTCTGCGCGAGCAGCCACACGTTGAGCGAGGCGATGACCGTGGCCACGGTATAGGCCGCAACCTTGAGTGGCGTGGAGTTGACGAACGCGCCCATTTTCACCTTGTCGGAGGTGAACTGCACCAGCGGAAACACGGCGAAGGAGAGTTGCAGCGAGAGGATGACCTGGCTGAGCACGAGCAGCTTGGCCGTGCCACTCTCGCCATAAAGTATCGCCACGATGGCCGCCGGCACGATGGCGATGGCGCGCGTGATGAGCCGGCGCAGCCACGGCCGCAACCGGAGATCGAGGAATCCCTCCATGACGATCTGCCCGGCCAGGGTGCCGGTGAGCGTGGAGTTCTGTCCCGACGCCAGCAGGGCGAGGGCGAAGACCGCGCTGGCACCACCCACGCCCAGCAGCGGCGACAGCAGCTTGTAGGCGTCCTGGATCTCCGCCACCTCGGTGTTGCCGGTGCTGTGGAAGGTGGCGGCGGCCACGATGAGGATGGCCGCGTTGATGAACAGCGCGAAGGTGAGCGCGATGGTGCTGTCCAGAAACGCAAAGCGCACCGCCTCCCGTTTCCCCTCGGTGTTTTCGGCGTACTTCCGCGTCTGCACGATGCTCGAGTGCAGATACAGATTGTGCGGCATCACCGTGGCACCCAGGATGCCGATGGCGATGTACAGCATCTCGGGGTTGGTGATGATCTCCGTGGTGGGCAGGAAGCCGCGCGCCACCTCACCGATGTCGGGCTTCGAGATGAACAGCTCGAAGACGAAGCAACCGCCCACCACCGCGATGAGCGCGATGACCAACGCTTCGAGGAGGCGGAAGCCCTTGTTCTGCAGGTACAGCACGATCATCACGTCGAACGCCGTGATGGCGATGCCCACGGGCAGCGAGATGCCGAAGAGCAGGTTGAGGGCGATGGCGGTGCCGATCACTTCGGCCAGGTCGCAGGCCGCGATGGCGAGCTCACAGAGCACCCAGAGCGCGAACCCGGTGCGCCGCGAGTAGTGATCCCGACAGGCCTGCGCGAGATCGCGACCGGTGACGATGCCCAGCTTGGAGGCGAGCCCCTGCAGGAGCACCGCCATGAGGTTGGAGAGCAGGATGACCGACAGCAGCGCGTAACCGAAGCGCGACCCACCGGCGAGGTCGGTGGCCCAGTTGCCCGGGTCCATGTATCCCACCGCCACCAGATAGCCGGGGCCGGCAAAGGCCAGCAGCTTGCGGAACCAGGTGGCGCCGTGCACCTCGACGGAGCGGTGCACCTCGGAGAGCGATGGCGCCAGCCGGGCACGGCGCCAGCCGGGTTCGACAGTCGCCGCTTCCGGAGGGACCGCTACTGGATCGGACGGAGGGGAAGGATTCGGTGTTGCCATACCAACAATTTAGGCACCACTAAACCCTCGGCAAGCGCCCCAGCGCCGGTCGGCCGGCGCGAGCTACTGCCGCGCCGCCACCCCGTCGCGGCGCGGGTCGGCCACGCCAATGCGACGGCCGCGCGGACTCACGTACACCGCGTGTACGCCGCCAAAGGTGATGTCGGCCACCCGGCTCTCCGGGCGATAACCGCGCCGCACCAGCGCCTCGTACACCTCCGACGCAAAGCCCGGCTCCACTTCCACCTCGGTGCTCGCGGCCGACGCGTGAATGCGCGGCGCCGCGATCGCCGTCCAGGGATCTTCGCCGAACGCCAGAGTGCGCAACGTGACCTGCGCGATCGCTGGCTGAATGTACTGCGACCCGGCCGCACCGATCACCAGACGCACGGCGTTCCCCTCCAGCACGAGCGTGGGAGACATGGTGCTGTTGGCATACCGCTCGGTGCCACGCGTCCGCGCATCGAAGTTCGAGGCCGACGAATTGAGCCAGAAGCCGTCGGTGTAGACCCCCGACCCGAAGAGCACGCCCACCGTCGTGGTGGCCGACACGGCGTTGCCCTGCCCGTCCACCACCGAGAGGTGCGAGGTAAAGCTCTCGCCCTCGCGCGGCGCCTCACCCGACACGTCGCGTCCCGTCGGTAGGTCGCCCGCCTCACCCGGCGCCGTCGCCGAGACCGGTTGCGCGGGATACGGGTCGAAGCCGGCACACGTCGACGCCACCGCGATGCTGTCGAAGGCCGGAGCGTTGCCGGCCAGCACGGTGTCCGGCAACGCGCCGCCAACGAGCCCCGCACGGACGGCTGCAAACGATGCGCTCGACGCGCCGCGCGCCGGTACGCGCAGCGCGACCGGGTCACCACGCCACCGGTTCGCATCGGCACCGGCAAGGCGCATGATGTCGGCCATCTTCACCACCGCCTCGGGGTGCGACGTGAAGCCCCCCGCGCTGGCCACCCCACTGCGATCGGCCATCTGCAGCATCGCCAGCACCGAGGCACCACCCATTGGCGGTGGCGCACCGAGCACCGTGTACTGCCGCCACGTCGTGCACAGCGGACGCACCGTCAGCACGGCGTAGCGCTGCATGTCGCTCACGCTGATCAGCCCGCCGCGCGCCTGCACCTTGGCACTCAGCCGCTCGGCGATGTCGCCCCCGTAAAACGCGGTGCGTCCGCCGTCACGAATGCGCTCCAGCGTGTTCGCGAGCTCGGGCTGCACCAGCCGCTCTCCCGGCCGCAGCGCGCGGCCTCCCGGCATGAAGCGCAGCATCGCCAGCGAATCGGCCATCATCTTGTCGCGCGAACGCTCGATCGTGCGCGCCAGCAGCGGTGACACGATGAAGCCGTCGCGTGCGAGGCGAATGGCCGGTGCCATGACCTGCGCGAGCGGCAGGCGGCCCCACTTGCCGTGCGCCTCCAGCAACCCGGCCACCATGCCCGGCGTCGCGGCGGCGCGTCCCATCGCCCGGCCGCGCGAGCTGTCGGGGCGCGCCCACTCGGGATTGGCGCCGGTGCGGGGATAGAAGCTCAGGTGCTCCACCCGGCGCGCCGACGCGTCGTAGAAGGTCATCGCCCCGCCGCCGCCAAGTCCGGTCTGCGAGACGTCGGTTACGGAAAGGGCAAACGCCGTGGCCACGTACGCATCGATGGCGTTGCCACCCTGCCCAAGCAGCGCCGCGCCGGCGGCGGCTGCATCGGGGTGAGACGCCGCCACCATACCGCGATCGCCTTCCACGCGCTTCCCCGCCATGGGTGCCGACAGGGGCACCGGTGCCGGCCGGGCGCAAGCGCCGAGCAGGAGTAGCACACCGGCAGCGGCAGTGGCCCGCTTCATGGAGACGATGGTCACGCGGTGTCCTCGAAGTTGAAATGCTCGGGATCGAGCAGCGACAGCAGCTGCTGCACGATGCGTTCGGTCAGGCCCCACACGATATGCTGCTCCACGCGGTAGCCGGGGAAGCGCGCCCGCGTGCCGTTGATGGTCATCACGTGCTCGCCGCGGCTGTCCGCGTGCGCGAGAACGGCGAGCGGGACCCAGAACGTTGCGGCCACTTCCTCGTTCGGCAGGAACGTCACGTCGGCCGCCACGAGCGCCACGAACGGGCGGATGAGCAGCGGCGGCAGCACCGCATTGCGCGGAGCGAGGTCATCCAGCTGCCCCAGCCATACCCCCGCCCGCAGGTCGAGCGCCAACTCCTCCAACGCTTCACGCTGCGCCGTGACCAGCAGCGACGCATCGGTCGCCTCGTAACGGCCACCGGGAAACGCCATGTGCCCGCTCCACGGATCGCCGTCGTGGTCGGCCCGCTTGATGAAGAGCAATTCGGGCGCGCCATCGACGACCCGCAGCACCGCGGCGACGGCGGCAAGCCGCGTGTCGTCGAGCGCCGTGGCCTCCTCGGGAGCGCGAGCCGCCAGGCGCGTGGCCAAGGCAGATACCATGGGGTGCCGCAGCGCCTCGCGCAGGCGCGCGGCCGAGTCGGCGTTGTTCACCGCCGGCAATCGCGCGGTCAGCCGGCGACCTCGCCGCCCGACGCCACCCAGTCGCGGAATCCGCCAGCGAGCGACGCCACGTTGCCGTAGCCCATCTGCTGCAGCGTCACCGCGGCCAGCGCCGACCGGTTGCCGCTCGCGCACATCAGCACCACCCGCGCATCGCGCGGCACCTTGGCCTCGATCTGGCTTTCCAGCACGCCGCGCCCTATGTACTGCGCCGGTGCCGCATGCCCCAACGCCCACTCGTTCTGCTCGCGAATGTCGATGAGCGTGAGCGCCTCACCGCGGCCGAGGGCATCCTGCACCTCGCGCGCCGTGACTTCGGTGACGGCGGCCTTGGCCTCGGCGATCAGCTGCTGCGCGGTCTTCATGGCGAACACTCCGGAGCGGGGAAACGATGGGGCACCCTTGAAAGATAACGGAAACCGTGCTGTGCAGTGGTCAGCGGGTGAGCCGTTCTGCCCGCGCCAGATACGCCGCGCGCATGCGACTGGTCACCGGCCCCATGGCCCCCGTTCCCACCACATGGCTGTCGATGGACGTGATGGGCAGAACGAAGCTGGTGGCGCTGGTGATGAAGCACTCGTCAGCCGCGCGTGCCTGGTCGACCGTGAAGGCGCGCTGGACCACCGGCACCTCGGCGTCATCGGCCACCTCGAGGCACACGTGCCGGGTGATACCGGCCAGAATGTCGTTCGACAGCGGCCGGGTGTACGCCACCCCGTCGCGCACGATCCACAGATTGCTCGAGCCGCCTTCGGTCACGAGGCCGTCTTCGTGCATCATCGCCTCGAACGCACCCGCCTGCCGCGCCGCCTGCTTGGCCAGCACCTGCGCCAGCATTGCCGTGCTCTTGATGTCGCATCGCTGCCAGCGAATATCGGGTACCACGTGCACACGCACGCCGCTCGCATTGGGATCGTCGCTCAGGCGCTTGGGGCGCGCGAAGGCGAACACCGTGGGCGTGACCTGCTCCGGAAAGGCGAAGTCGCGTTCGGCTGCACCGCGCGTGACCTGCAGATACACCAGCCCTTCGGTGATGCCGCCCCGCGTGGCCAGCTCCTGCATGACCGCTTCGAGCTGTGCCACCGGATACGCGCTCGGCAGCGCGATCTCGCGCATGGAACGCTCGAGGCGCACGAGGTGCCGGTCGGCATCGAGCAGCCGGCCGTTGAACACGGCCGCCACCTCGTACACACCGTCGCCGAATAGCACGCTGCGATCGAAAATGGAGACGGTGGCGTCGGCTTCGGAGACGTACGAGCCGTTGATCCAGCAGGTGCGCAGGGACACGAGGCGGAGGGGAGTGAGGTCAGGGAGAACCGGCGGCGCCGGTGATCAGCAGACGCGTGAGTCCGGCCAAGGCACCGCCGAAGAGTACCCACCCGGCACCAACACGCGTGCCAAGCAGCAGCAGAGTGGCCGAGACCAAGATAGCGAGCGACCACGGCGAAAGAGCGATGCCGCGTGCCATGAGCAGGACCACCCCCGCCATGAAGGCCAGCGTGACGGCATTCACGGCGTCGAGGGTGCGGCTCAGTACCGGCGACCGGCGCAGGCGCGCCACCAGTGGCGCCGTCACGGCAACACCCACGAACGCCGGCAGAAAAATCCCGGCCGTGGCCGCGGCGGCTCCAGCGTGGCCGCCCAGCAGATAGCCCACGAAGGTCGCGGCCGAGAAGACCGGCCCCGGAGTCACCTGCCCTACGGCAATCGCATCCAGCAGTTGTGCTTCCGACAGGACGCCCAGTCGCGTCACGAACTCGCCGCGCAAGAAGGTGAGCAGCACGTAGCCGCTGCCAAAGAGTACGCTGCCGATCTTCGCGAAGCTCAGAAACAGCGCCCCCGCGGAGAGCGAGGCGGTGGCTTTCACGGCGGCCGCTCCCGCGGCGGTCCACATGGCCGCGGCTCCGGTGGGCGTTACCGGCTGGGGTAGGCTCGCACTCCCCAGCCCCAGCCACGGTCCGATGGCGAACCCGGCACCCGACGCGTTGGCGCCACGCCAGGAGAGGACCGCATACAGCAGGGCCGCGACCAACGCCCCCAGCAGCAGCACCAGCTCCGACACACCCAGCAGCACCCCCACGAAGGCCAGCATCGCCAGCACCACGCCAAGCCGCGTGCGCGCGAGGCTGCCCTTGAGCCGCCAGATGGCCTGCGCGACCACGGCCAGCACCGCCGGCTGCATCCCCTGGAACAGCGCCTGCACCTCCACACGCGTCCCCAGAGCGACGTACGCCCACGCGATCCCCCAGACCAGCAGCACCGCCGGGGCGATGAAGCAGCACCCGGCCACCACCAGTCCGGGCCACCCGGCACGACGGTAGCCCAGGTGAATCGCCAGTTCGGTGGAATTGGGGCCGGGAATGAGATTGGCCGCGCCGATGAGGTCGGCGAAGTCGTCGCGCGACAGCCACGCGCGCCGAGTGACGAGTTCGTCGTCCATGGCGGCGATGTGCGCGGCCGGACCGCCGAACGCCGTGAGCCCCAGGCGGGTGAAGACCAACGCCACTTCGCGTACCGGAGTCATCGGCATGGCGCAAAAGATGGCGCGTCGGCCCCTGCGTTGGAATGCACACGCGCGCACGATTCGGGTGACACAACGTGCGCGCGTCGGTGACATCGTGCCGCCGTGCTCACTCTCCGCTCTGCTGCCCGACTGCTCGCGCGTGCCGACACGCGCCCCGATGGTGCACTCAACCCGTTCACGCCGCTGCGCGCAATCGGCCAGGTGCTGGGCTTCGGCCCTGCGGCACCCGTCGATGCCGCCAACAGGCGCGCCCTCGGCATCGCCCCCCTCACCCGGCGCGCCGAACTGGCGGTGGGCGCGGGAACCCTGCGCCTCCTGCTCGCCGACCTCGCGGCGCCACTGGCAGACACCCTCCCCATCGACGACGCCCGGGAGCGTACCCGACGACTGGCCGCCTCGCTCTGCCGGTCCGCCCCCGATCGCCTCTGGTGCCTGCTCACCGTCGACCGGCGAGCCGATGGCACCACCCTCTGCCTCGCCATCGCCTCCCCGGGCCAGGGTACCACCCGCGTGGCCGCGCTCCGCGTCGAGTGCACCCGCGTGCTCGACTCCGATGCGGAAACGCTGCGCACCCTCGCCGCGGTCGGTGAGCCCGATGATCTGCTGCGACACGCCCGCTTTGCCGACATCCTGCAGCGTGACGCACTCGGCGGACGATTCTACCGCGCCCTCGAGCAGGCGGTCGATACCCTCGCGCTGTCGCTGCACGCGCCCCACTCCACGCGCGGCCCCGCCGCAACTGCCGCGACCACACCCGCCCACCAGCGCGCCCCCTCGCGCGAGGAACGGCGCGAACTCGCCCTGCTCTGCGCATCACGATGCCTGTTCCTCGCGTTCCTCGAAGCGAAGGGATGGCTCGATCAGCGGCGCGACTTCTTGCTCACGGAAACGGTCAAGCAGCTGGAAACCGGCGGGCGCCTCCATGATCGCCTGCTCCGCCCCCTCTTCTTCGGTACCCTCAACACCCCGGCCCGCCAACGCGCGGCCGCCGCGCGCGCCTTCGGTGCCGTTCCCTTCCTCAACGGCGGACTCTTCTCCCCGACCGCACTCGAACGGCGGTGGCACCGCTGGCGCTTTTCCGACGATGCCGTCACCCATCTCGTCGTCGCCGTCATCGACCGGCACCGCTTCACGGCGCACGAAGACTCCGCGCAATGGTCCGAAGCCGCCGTCGACCCTGAAATGCTCGGGCGCGCCTTCGAGGGACTCATGGCCAGCAGCGAGCGACGACGCTCCGGATCGTACTACACGCCCCCTGCGCTGGTCGGCCACACCGTCCACGCCGCGCTCACCACGCTCTTCCCCGATATCCCCGAGGCACTCACCCTCGCTGGCGAGACTGCCGCAGCCGACAGCACGGTCGTTTCCCCCGAGCAACGTGACGCGCTGCGCGCCCGCATCGAGGCGCTGCGGGTGATCGATCCCGCCTGTGGCTCCGGCGCCTTCCTCGTCCATCTCCTCGAACAGCTCGACGCCCTCCTCGCACGCCTCGGAGACCCGCGCGACACCCACATCCGCCGCCGAGACCTGCTCGCCCGCTCCATCTTCGGCGTCGACCGCCAACCCATGGCGGTCTGGCTCTGCGAGCTGCGCCTCTGGCTCTCCGTGATCATCGAATGCCCGGCCACACACCCCGACCGCATTCCACCACTCCCCAATCTCGATCACCACATCCGCGTGGGCGATTCGCTCACCGGCGGAAGCTTCCAGTTCGCGGCGCCCAGCGCCCGCACCCTCGCCCGCCTGCGCGAGCGCTACGCACGCGCCGCCGGCGCCCGCAAGCACCGCCTCGCCGACACCCTCGACCGCGAGGAACGCCGGCGCGCCGTCAGGGAACTTGCCCGCCGCCGGGAGGCGCTGCAGCACGAACGTCGCACGCTGCTCACCGTGCTGCGCGGTCGCGATCTGTTTGGCGACCGCCGACGCCCGCAACGCGCCGAACGCCTGCGCCTCGACACGCTGCGCCAACACGCACGCGAACTGGCCGCGGAAACGCAACGACTGCACCTCGGCGCCGCCCTCCCCTTCCGCTTCGCCTCCGTGTTCGCCGATGTGGCCGCCCACAACGGCTTTTCGCTGGTCGTCGGCAACCCGCCGTGGGTACGCCCGCACGCGCTGGCCGCCAGCGAACGCCAGTGGCTGCGCCACGAGTTTCGCGTCATGCGCGCCGCCACCTGGCACGCCGGCGCCACTCGCGCCGGAGCCGGTGCCGGCTTCGGCGCCCAGGCCGATCTCGCCGCCGCCTTCGTCGAACGCAGCGTGCACCTGCTCGCCCCACACGGTGTGCTCGCCCTGCTCGTTCCGGCCAAGCTCTGGCGCACGCTCTCCGGCGGAGGCGTCCGACGCCTCCTCCTCGAGGAAACGCAGCTGTGCCTCGTGCACGACTGGAGCCAGGCGCCCGCGCTCTTCGATGCGGCCACCTACCCGTCGCTCGTGGTGGCGCGACGCAAGGACGCCACCCCCGCCCGCCACGGAAGTCGCCGCACCCCCACCACCAGCCGCCACACACCACATCCCCACGCGGCCACGCCGTACACCGCCGCGCCCCATGCCACGCCGCCCCTCGTCCGCTGCGCCGTGACCACGCATCGCACGCGCTGGTTCGACCGCAGCGCCGAAACGCTCTCACTCCAAGGCGACCACGGCGCACCCTGGCTGCTGCTCCCACCTGCCGCCCACGCCGCATTCGAGCAGCTCCGCGCCGCCGGACCCGCGCTCGCCACCACGCCACTCGGCCGCCCACTCCTCGGCGTCAAATGCGGCTGCAACGCCGCCTTCGTGGTGCACGCCACTGAACACCACGACGATGGCGCAACCGTCACGGCACTCTCCGGCCCCGCGCGACAGGCCGTCATCGAGCGCACCCTCCTGCGCCCCGCACTCCGCGGCGACAGCATCGGCCTCGCCGCCGCACACGATGCCGCGCGGGGCGACACACCCGCCCCACAGGACCTGCGCGTCCTCTGGACACACGGCCACGATGGACGTCCACTCAAGACCCTGCCCCCCGCCGCCACCCGCTGGCTCGCCCAATGGCGCCCCACCCTGCAGGCGCGCCGCGATGCACGACGCACCCACCCGTGGTGGACGCTCTTCCGCACCGAAGCCGCCCGCACCGATCGCCCACGACTCGTCTGGGCCGACATCGCACGCAGCATGCGCAGCACCGTGCTCCCCGCCGGCGATCCCACCGTCCCGCTCAACAGCTGCTACGTCATGCGACTCCCCACGCTCGCCGACAGCTACGCCCTCCACGCTCTCCTCTCCTCCTCCATCGCCAACGCCTGGCTCGGCGCACTCGCCGAACCCGCGCGCGGTGGATTCAAACGATTCCTCGGCTGGACCGTTGCCGCACTCCCCGTGCCCGCCGACTGGAATCGCGCCGTGCAACTGCTCCACCCCCTGGGGGAACAGCTGCTGCATCAGGAGCAGCAGGCACACGGTGCGCCCATCAATAGCGCCACGCTCGACGCCACCGTGCTGCAAGCCTACCAGCTGGCCCCCACCCTGCTCGCGCCACTGCTGGAGTGGCACCACCATGACTGACCGCCTGCGCACCGTCCGCCACCGCTTCGCCACCGCCCTGCTGCCGCCGCTCCCCCCCGAAGCGCTCGGCGACGTGCGCCTGCTGCCCCACCAGCGCCACGCCGCCGCACGGCTGCTCGCCATGCTCGAGCGCCACCGCGGTGCCCTGCTCGCCGATGCCGTCGGGCTCGGCAAGACCTTCACGGCACTTGCGGTGGCACGGCAGTACGCACACACCACCATCATCGCCCCCGCCACGCTCGTAACCATGTGGCAGGCCGCACTGCTACGCAGCCGGCAAGCCGCCATCACCGTGCATTCGCTGCACCAGGCCTCGGTGAAACCACTCCCCGCCTTCGCCGATCGGGCCACGGCATCGTCGGCACACCACCGGCGCGTGCTCGTCATCATCGACGAAGCCCACGCACTACGCAATGAGCAGACCACCCGCTACCGACATGTCGCACAGGCTGTCACGGGCTGCGATGTGCTGCTCCTCAGCGCCACACCACTCCACAATCGGACGCGCGACCTCGAAGCACTCTTTGCGCTCTTCCGCGGTCATCACGCCACCCCGCTTCCCCGTCACCTGCTCGCCACCCTCATCGTGCGACGTGATCGCCTTCACGAGACGCCCGGGCACGGTAGCACGACGGGTGGCGGGGCAGGCGGGGAGAGCCCGACGAGTGGACCGCGCGCCGCACCGCCGCCACAACGCATCCACCCCCCACACACGATCGCCCAACACCCCGGCACCCTCGATCGCCTGCTGGAACTCCCCGCCCCACTTCCCGCACGCCACGGCGCCGCCAGTGGCGCCCTCATCAGGCTGGGGCTGCTCCGCGCCTGGTGCTCCAGCGACGCCGCACTCACCCATGCCATCACCCGGCGACTGCAGCGCGCCGCAGCGCTCCGCTCAGCCCTCGATGCGGGACGACATCCCACCGCCCAGGAGCTCGCCAGCTGGCTCGTAGGCGATGAGGCCACCGACATGCAGCTCGGCTTTCCCGAACTGCTCGTCGAACACGCACTCGACCCCCCGCACGCACCCCAGCCGATGATCGAGGTGCTCGAGCGCCACACCACCGCGCTGCGCGCCCTGCGCGATCATCACCGCGCAACCGCCCGCGCCGACCGGCTGCGGGCCGCGTACGTCCGGCACGTATGCCAAGGCCACAGCGAGGTGCCCGTCGTAGCCTTCTCCCAACACACCCGCACCGTGGAGGCGCTGTTTCGCGCCCTCGCCGACATTGCCGGCGTGGGACTGCTCACCAGCCGGCAGGCGCGCATCGCCAGCGGGCCGGTCACGCGCACCGCGCTGCTGGAAGCCTTCGCCCCGCGCGCCCACGGCCGCCCGCCGCCCCCCACCCACCAGCGTGTCACCCTGCTGCTCGCCACGGATCTCATCGCCGAAGGTGTGAACCTGCAGGATGCCGGAGTCGTGCTACACCTCGATCTGCCGTGGACCCATGCGCTGCGCACCCAGCGCAGCGGACGCGTGCTGCGGCTGGGGTCCCCGCATGCCGTTGTCCACGAGTATCGCCTGCGTTGCGCACGGCACATCCGACAGCACCTGCGCATCGAGGAGCGCGTGGCACACAAGGCCGCACTCGCCGCACGGCTCGTTGGCAGCACCGCCCGCCGCTCGGCACCCGACCGCAACACCCGCTGGCTCGAACTCCTCGCCACATGGATGCCACCGTCCACCAACGGAGACCACGACCTGCCACACGCACGCCCGGTGAGATGGGCGAGGTGGCGCGCCGCCCCGCGCTCACTGCACGGCGCACTCGTGCTGCTGCACACGACCCACGGGCCGCTGGCGCTCGCCGTCGTGTTGCACCCGCAGCGCGCCTGGGTGTCGGCACGCCCCGATGCCCTGCTCGCCGTCGCAGAAGGGCACTGGCCACCACGATGCCGGCGACCACCGTCTCCACCGCCGGTCGGCGCGCGCTCGCATCAGGTGACGTACGCCGAACCGGACGTGCCGTGGCCCGCGGTACGCCGACGCATCGCCCGCGCCGTGCAACGCTGGCTAGCCCACGAACGACAGCGTCGGCTCAGCGGCCTGGCAACGGACGCCACCGATCAGCGGCCAGCCAATCATCGGCTGGCGGGCGTCGAGAAGCACAGTACCGAGCAACAGCTGACCCTGCACTGGCTGCGTTCCCTGCTGCAGAGCTGGAGCGCCGTCGAGCGCCAGCGTTGGGCGGCAGAGATCGCCGCGGCGCGAAGGTGTATTGCCGCAGCCACCGGCGCTGGATGCGAACCGGCCTTGCGACGCTGGCGCGCCGGCGCAGCCGCTCACGGTGAAGCCGCTCACGGTGAAGCCGTGCGCGCGTGGCGCACCTTTCCGGAACTCGTGCGCACCTCCGAGCACGGCCGCAGCCCGGGGCGGGCTCTTGAGGGCGGAGGTGCGCACGTCGACGCGTGCGTGGTGGTGCTGCCGCGGCCGGTCGCCGAGGGGGATGCGCCGAGGCGCCAGCCCCTGAGCGCCGGTGCTCCCCACCGGAGTGCTCGCTCCCGGGCCACCGGCGCTGATGAGCGGGGCCTCAGCGGTTAGAGTTGGGGATGGCCCAACCTGCCCTGCTCTTCGATCTCGACGGTACCCTCATCGATTCCATTGGCCTGCTGCTGGAGTGCATGCAGTACGCCTTTGCGGAGCGGGACCGGGTCCCCACCACCGCGGAATGGGTGGCGGGAATCGGCACCCCGCTGCGCACCCAGTTGCACGCGTGGTGCACCGATGCCGCCGACGTGGAGGCCATGGTGGGGCGCTATCGCGACTACCAGGACCTCCACCTCGAGCGGCTGACCACACCGTTTCCCGAGGTGCTCGACACCATCCAGTGGGCGCGTGCCGCCGGGTACCCCACGGCCATCGTGACCAGCAAGGGGAAAGGGATGACGAAGCGCTCCCTCGACCATGTGGGACTGGGCGACGCGTTCGATGCGGTCGTGACCTTCGAAGAGACCACTCGGCACAAGCCCCTCCCCGACCCGGTGTGGTTGGCGCTCGAGCGGTTGGGCGCCAACGCCAACGCCGCCCTCTTCGTGGGCGATTCCCCACACGACATGCACGCCGGTCGTGCCGCGGGGGTGACCACCGCGGCCGCCCTCTGGGGGCCCTTCAGCCGCGAGGAGCTGGCCGACGCCAAGCCAAACCACTGGCTCAGCCGCTTCGGGCAGCTGCGGGAGATCGTGGAGGGACGCTGACCCGGAGGCCGAGGCCTGGGGGCTCCCCTGCCGAGTCCCCCTGCCGAGGGCGCTGGTGCCGCCTTTCAAACCTTCGAGCCCGCCGCGCGGTCGAAAGGGTGTCAAGTTTCCGGAGCCCCCTCTGCTCGCCTTGCGCGTGAACGACCGCACTCTCCACATCTCCGCACCGAGCCCGGCGTCGAACACGCCGGACGGTGACGATGTGGCAGCCGCGGCCGGCGGCGACCGCCGGGCGTTTGAGCGGGTGTATCGGGCACATGCCGACCGGGTATACAGCCTGTGCGTGCGCATGCTCGGCGACCGGGTACTCGCGGAAGAGGTTACCCAGGACGTGTTCGTGCGCGTGTGGGAGAAGCTTCCGGGCTTCCGCGGCGACGCGGCGTTTGCCACCTGGCTGCATCGCGTCACGGTGAACGTCGTGCTCACCCGCCGGAAGACGCTTGGCATTCGGGACCACCGCACCGCCGATGACGAGGCCCTCGACCAGGCACCGTCACGCGGCGAGTCGGTGGGCGACCGCCTCGACCTCGAGGGGGCCATTGCCGGGTTGCCGAAGGGGGCACGCACGGTGTTCGTGCTGCACGACGTGGAAGGCTTCACCCACGAGGAGATCGGCGCGCAGCTCGGCATCTCGCCGGGCGGCAGCAAGGCCCAGTTGCACCGCGCGCGCATGCTGCTGCGTGCCGCACTGACTCGTTAGGACGTCATCATGACCACTCGCCCACCTGCCACCGTGTCCGCCGACTGTGCCCGTTTCGAGGCGCAGCTGGGGGCATGGCTGGAGCACGACCTGAGAGCCACCGATCAGGGCTGGATGCTCACGCACCGATCGACGTGCGCCACCTGCGACGCGTTGGTGGCCGATCTCGAGCGCCTCACGGCGCAAGCGGCCGCCCTGCCCTCGCTGTCTCCGTCGCGCGATCTCTGGTCCGGCATCGAAGCGCGGCTCGAGGCGCCGGTCGTTCCCCTGTCGCCGTCCACCACCGGCGCCCCCCCGGCGTTGCGCACCGGACGCGGGATCTCGGTGCAGTGGTTCGCCATGGCGGCAACCGTGCTGGTGGCCGTGAGTTCCGGCATCACGTGGCAGCTCGCCAAGGCGCGCCGCGGTGATGCCGTTGCGGCGTCGGTTGCCGCACGCGCGCCGTCGGGTGAGCCGCTGTCGGCCGATGGCGGATTGCCGGGCGATGCCGCGACGAACGCGCGGCTGGTGGTGGCCGACGAAACCGATGCCGCCGACCCGCACTTCACCTATGAGCGCGAAATCGGCGCCCTACGACAGATCGTGGACGAGCGCTTCACCGAGCTCGACTCGGTGACCGTGACGGAGCTTCGGCGCAATCTGGACATCATCGACCGGGCCATCGCCGACAGCCGCGCCGCACTGGCGCGCGACCCGCGCAGCAGCGTGGTGTCGTCGCAGCTCGATCGGGCATTGCAGGCGAAGCTCACCCTGCTGCGCCGAGTGGCCCTGCTGTGAGTGACGTGTCCCTGCCCCGCGACCGCGCGCCCCGCGCCGGCGTCTCCGCCACGCTGCTGGCGGCGCTCGTCGCGCTCACCCCGGTCGCCATGCTGGTGCCGTCGACGATGGTGCACGCACAGGCACGCGATACGTCGGTGCGTCTGGCTGACGGCGCGGTGGTGGACATCACCGTGCGCAGCGGACGGCTGGTCGTGCGTGGGGTGGACGGCAGTACGGGCCGTGTGCGCGCCGCGCGCGGCGACTATCAGCTGCGCAGCACCGGCGTCACGCTCGTGGTCATGCCGACCGAGGGGGAACGGAACGCGTCCAAGTGGCAGGACCAGCAGGCGATCGAACTCGATGTGCCACGTGGGGTACGCCTGGTGGTGAGCGCACTCTCGGCCGACGTGGAGGTGCGTGGGATCACCGGAGGAATCGATGTGCGCAGCACGAGCGGCAATCTGCGACTCGACGATGTGGGGGGCCGCATCTTTGCGGAGACCCTCTCGGGCGACGTGATCATTGCCGGCACGCGCACCGGCGCCCTGACGCTCGCGCGTGTCACCACGGTGAGCGGGGACATGCAGCTGCGCGACGTGCGCGGCGACATCGAGGTGCGCACCACCAGCGGTAACCTGAACGTGGACGCCAGCCGGATTACCCGGTTCACCGCGGAAACCATGAGCGGTGACGTGCGGGTGTCCGCTGACTTCAACTCTGCCGCCCGCGTGCAGGTGGGTACCCACAGCGGCGATGTGATCCTGCGCCTGCCGGACGAGGCGCGCGGTCAGCTCGACCACAGCACCGTAACCGGTGAACTCTCCGCCGTCATGCCGCTCACCCTCATGCCGGGGAGCGCGGGCGCCAACCGGCGCGGTGGCAATGTGCGGCGCTTCGAGTTCGGTCCCGCGTCCGGCAGCGGCGGGGTAGCGCTGCAGCTCGACATCTCGACCTTCAGCGGCGACGTGCGTCTCGTGCGCACGCCCCGCTCCTGACCCTTTCCCATCCGGAGTCCCGTATGCACGCCTCCCTCGTCTCCCGTTCCCTCGCCCGCAGCGGTGTGCTCGTGCTGCTCTCGGCTTCGGCGCTCGCCGCGCAGGATTCGCGGCGCGAGAACGCCTTCACGTGGATGGGCACCGTGCCGTCACGCGGGGTGCTGTTCATCAAGAACATCAACGGCGGCGTGGAGGTCGAGCGCAGCACGAGCGGTCGCGTGGAAGTGACCGGCGAGAAGCGCTGGCGCCGTGGCGACCCGGAGATGGTGCGCATCGAGCAGAAGAAGTCGGGCGACAACGTCGTCATCTGTGCGCTCTACAACGAAGGCGCCACCTGCGACGAGAGCGGCATCCGGTCGGAGAAGCGCATGCGCTGGAACGATCGCAACGACGTGTCGGTGCGCTTCGTGGTGAAGGTGCCCGAGGGCACGCGCGTGGATCTCGCCACCGTGAACGGCGGCATCGAGGTGCGCGACGTGAGCACCGAGGTGCGCGCGGCCACCGTGAACGGCAGCATCACCGCGCGCAGTGCCGGCGGACCGGTCTACGCGAAGACGGTGAACGGCAGCATCAACGTGTCCATGGGCGCGATGGGGCGCGCCGACGACCTGGAGTACGAGACGGTGAACGGGGCGATCACACTGGAATTCCCGGCCAACTTCGGCGCCGATCTCGAGCTGAGCACGGTGAACGGGCGCGTGTCCACCGACTTCCCCATCACCGTCTCGGGCACCCTGTCGCCCCGTCGTCTGCGCGGCACGGTCGGCGACGGACGCACCCGCGTGCGCGCGAGCACCGTCAACGGATCGGTCACGCTGCGCAAGGGTAGCTGAGCGCCCGTCCTACTCGGCGGCGAGCCGCTCGATCGCCTCGGCGAGCGTGAAGTCCTTGGCGGTGATGCCGCCGCTGTCGTGCGTGGACAGCGCGAAGGTCACCTTGGTGTAGCGAATGTCCACGTCGGGGTGATGCTGCTGCGCTTCAGCCACGTCGGCCACCTTCGCGATGAAGGCGATGCCCGCTGGGAAGGTCGCGAAGTGGTAGCTCTTCGTGATCGTCTCACCCTTGCGGGCCCACCCGGGCAGGGCACCCAGGCTGCGCTGGATCTCGATGTCGGAAAGCACGGGGAGGGAGCTCATACTGGTAGAGTAACCCCCCGCCAGCCACTTGCGACTTCGGCATGTATTCGGTAGGGTCCAACATGTCGGATCCCCTGCTGCCGGAGCTGCGCGGGGACGTCGCCGGTCAGAGGGTCGGGGGGAACAGGTCGTCCCGCCAGCCCCCAAAGGCTGGGTGTCGGTCTCTGCCCACGGAGACAGGAAGAATGGTTCTCCCCGAGGAAGAAGGAATGAATACGGCAATTGTCAGACAGCTCACGCTTAGTTGACAACGGGTCCGCCGCTTCAGTCGGCGGTTTTTCTGCCCTGAGACTTTCGGCATTTGTTCGGTATTCATCATGTCACGCACCTCCACCTCGTCCGCTGCGCTGCGTCCTCACGCGGAGTCCCCGCCGGTCGGGGCCGAATCGGCTGGGCGGGCGCTGCCGGCCACCATTTCCCCTGCGCTGCAGGCCGACGTGCACCGGGTGGTGGCGGGTGGCCGTCGGGCCAGTGCGCCCTGGTCCACGGGGGTGCCGGCGCTCGACCGGGCGCTGGGGGGCGGGATTCCCCGGGGGCGTATCACGGAACTCACCGGCCCGTTGGCGGTGGGCAAAACGGCGCTGCTGCGGCAGGTGGTGGCGCAGGTGCTGCGGAGCGGGGCCTGGGTGGCCTGGATCGATGCCGGCCGCACCTTGGCCCCGGCCCCGTGGGCCGACCTAGGGGAGCGATTCGTCGTCATCCGCCTCCCCGAGGCCAAACGAGCGGCCTGGACCACCGATCTGCTGCTGCGCAGCGGGGTCTTCGGGCTGGTCGTGCTCGACGGGGCGCCGCCCCTCTCCCGGGTGCACGGCGTGCGTCTGGCGCAGCTCGCTCGTGAACGCGATGCCGCCTGTGTGGTGCTGGAGCATGCCTCTCCCGGGGAAACGCGTGTCCAGCGGCTGGCCGGCACGGTGCGTGTGCGGGTGGCGCTGAGCCCTCCGCCATCCATGCACGCTCCGGCAGGGCGTCCCTCGGCTTCCCGCGCCCCCACTCCTGCCTCCCGCTCCCTCCCCCCCGCCCCCTGCTCCCTGCTCACGATCGAAAAGGGCGCCGTCCCCCTCACCAGCAACCGGCCCATCGAGGTCCCCCGTGTCGTCCTCCTGGCGCGTCGCGTGTGTGCGCATCCCGAGATTCCCGATCGGCGCGGGGTGGCGCGCAGCGCGCGTCGTCCCTGGGCCCCCAGTGGCAACGGCGTCGACACCGGCAACGACGCCCAGCGCAGCGAGCACCCCGTCACCTGGGGGGGACTCGGTGTTGGCAGCCACGACCTGTACGGAACTGACCTTCCGGGACATCCAGCTCGACTTGCTGCTGGACTCGACGAACCCGGCGACCGCCTCGGCAGCGACCGCTTCGAGGACACCGACCGGCTCCGGCTCGACCGGGAGCTCGACCGGCGTACCCGCGACTGGACCACATACCGTGGGCGACGGCGTGCCGCCGAATCAGGGTTCGGGCGACGCGGACGCCGCGAATTGGCGCGCGAGCGTACCGGGGCACTCCTCGGCAGCGGCGGCGGGCAGTCGGCCCCGCGGAAAGAGCGCCCCGATCCCGCCCCCGCCGCCGCCCCTCCCGCACTGGGATGAGCGGCCGCGGGCGCTCAGCCACGGCGCCCGCCTGCGTGTGGTCTCGCTGGCGGCGGGGCGGGCCGGTGTGCGGGCGGGGATGACCATTGTCGACGCCAGGGCACGCTGCGCGGCGCTCGAGGTGCGGCCGTGGGACGATCACGCCGTGGCCGACGCCATGCTCGCTGCCACCACGGCGTTGCTGGCGGCCAGCCCTCAGGTTACCCCGGCCAGCAGCGCCCCGGGGTTATGGTGGGTGGGGGCCACCGGCTTCGAGGCGCTGGGTGGCGAGGAACAGCTCGCACGCACCCTGCTCGCCATCGCGCGCCAGTGGCACCCCGACGCGCGCGTGGCCATCGCCGACAGCTGTGTGGCGGCGCGCGCGGCCACATGGGCGCCGGGACGTCGGGACGCGGGTGCGGAAATCACGTTGATTCCACGCGGCGGCTGCGCCCGCTATCTCGCCCCCGCCCCGCTCGGGCTCGTGCCCATGAGCGACGAAGTACGCGACGCCCTGCGCATGCTCGGCCTCACCACCGTGGGGGCGCTCGCCGCCCTCCACGCCGGGGAGGTCGAGCAACGGTGGGGGGCCGAGGGACTCACGGCCTGGCGGCTGGCGCGCGGCGACGACCCGCGGCGTCCGGGGCTCGTGCGTGTCGAAGCCGCGCGCAGTACGAGCGTGGAGTTGCCAGGGGCCGTGGAAAGCGCCAAGCCCATTCTCTTCGTGCTGCGCGCCCAGCTGCAACGGCTCCTGCAGGAGTGTGTGCACGACGGTCGCGCCGTGGCCGCCGTGGCCATTACGCTCGTGCTCGATGCCGGGCGGCAGTACCCCATCGAGGAGATCGGGAGTGAACTGCGCGGGCATGTGCACGTGCCGGAGACGAGTGATGACTCCGACCATACCAGGAAGCAGGGAGCAGGAGGCCGGGAGCAGGAAGCAGGGGGAACAGCGCGCCGCGACGAGGCGACAACCTGCCCCCTGCTCCCGGTCCCCTGCTTCCTTCCCCCTGGTTCCCCCGATCCCGGCCCTCGCGCCATCCCCGCGTTGCTCGGCATCCCCCAGCGCACCATCACCCGGGAAGTGCGCCCTGCGCGCCCCCTCGCGCGGCTCGAGCCGCTCTTCGATCAGTGCCGTGCCCTGCTCGAGCGCTGGCCCATCCCCGCGCCGGTCATCGGGGTGACCCTGGGCATCCCCGCCACGGCCCCGCTGGCCGCCGATCAGGGCGACCTGCTCGTTCCCTCCTGGCGTGATGCGGCCATGCATGCCGACGCGGTCTTCGCCCGCCTGCGCGCCGTGCTCGACCCCGACAACCGCGGCGACGTCGTGGTCCACCCCGAGGCGCGAGACACGCACCGCCCCGAGGAAGCCGGTCGCTGGGCGCCCGCCGACGCCCTCACCCTCGCCGCCGCGCCCGTGCCCGTGTCCGCCAATCCAGCCGATGCCGCGGGAGCCGCGGGTGCCACCAATGCCCCCACCGCCGTCCTCCGTCTCCTTCCCGCCCCCGACCCCGTCGACATCGAAGCCCCGCACGGCGTGCCCGGCGCCATCTGGTGGCGTGGTCGCCGCATCGATCTCGCCGCCGCCCACGGCCCGGAACGGCTCAGCGGCGACTGGTGGCGTGGTGATGGCTACGCGCGCGACTACTGGCGCTGCACCGCCCCCACCGACGGTGATCTGCTGGTGTACCACACCGAGACCGGCTGGTACCTGCAGGGGTGGTACGACTGAGCAAAGCCTTCCATTATTGCGAAAGCCCTCAAACGCGGGAATCGCATGACCGTATCTGGCCCAGGCGAACGGCCGTGGCATACGATGACGACCGCCGCCGTCGCCGAGCAGCTGCGCGTCGACCCTGCCCGCGGGCTCACCCCCAACGAGGTGACGCGCCGCCAACGGGAGCACGGCGACAACACCCTGCGCGCCGCCACCCGACGCGGGCCGTTACGCATGCTGCTCGCGCAGTTCGCCGACGTCATGGTGCTGGTGCTCATCGCCGCCGCCATCATCGCCGCCCTCGTCGGCGACCCCGAAGACACGCTGGCCATCGTCGCCATCGTCATCCTCAACGCCGTCCTGGGCTTCGTGCAGGAATACCGTGCCGAGCGCGCACTCGCGGCCCTCGGCGCCATGGCTGCGCCAACCGCACGAGTGCGGCGCGCAGGCGAGGAGCGCACCGTCCCTTCCCACGACCTCGTCCCGGGTGACCTCGTGCTGCTCGAGGCGGGCAATGTGGTGCCCGCCGACGTACGCCTCACCGACAGCGCGCGCCTCAGCGTGGAGGAAGCGGCACTCACCGGCGAGTCGGTGCCGGTGGAAAAGGACACGGCGCCCACAAGCGCCACCGACGCCCCGCTCGGCGACCGCCACGGCATGCTGTACAAGGGCACGAGCATCGCGGCGGGCCGCGGCACGGGCATCGTCGTCGCCACCGGCATGCGCACCGAACTTGGCCGCATCGCCGCCATGCTGCAGGACGACACCGATGTACGCTCACCGCTGCAGCTCCGCCTCGCCGCGTTCGGCCGCCGACTCGCGGTGCTGGTGATTGGCCTCTGTACCATCATCTTCGTCACAGGGCTGCTGCGCGGCGAACCGCTGGGGCTCATGTTCATGACCGCGCTCAGCCTCGCCGTGGCGGCCATCCCCGAAGCGCTTCCCGCCGTCATCACGGTGTCGCTCGCTCTGGGGGCCCGCCGCATGGTGCGCCAGCAGGCCCTCATTCGCCGCCTCCCCGCGGTGGAGACGCTCGGGTCGGTCACGTACATCTGCACGGACAAGACCGGCACCCTCACCGAAAACCGCATGCGCGTGGATGTGGTGCAGGCGCCGTGCGGATCAGCGCTCGAGGCATCCCACGTGCGTACCCCGCTCCCGCACGTAGCGCTCACCATCGCGGGTGTTGCCACCCTGTGCACCGACGTGCAGGGCGCGGCAGACGATGCAGCGGCAGACGATGTACTGGTGGGTGATCCCACGGAAACCGCGCTCGTGCGCTGGGCGACGGCGCACGACGCGCACAAGCCGTCGCTCGAGCAGCGCTGGCCGCGTATCGCCGAGGTGCCGTTCACCTCCGAGCGCGCGCGCATGACAACGGTACACGCCGCGCCTGGACACGAGCAGCGACTGGCCTGCACGAAGGGTGCCCCCGAGCGGGTGGTACCCCACTGCGACCGCATGCTGCGCGACGGCGCGCTCGTGCCCATCGATCGCGCGGCCGTACTGCAGCAGGCCGAGCAGATGGCGGCCGCGGGACTGCGAGTGCTGGCCGTGGCCACCAACAGCGATCATGGGGAACCGGGCGATCCGCCGGACGCGCTCGAGGAGCACCAACTGCTCCTCGCGCTCGTGGGCCTGATCGACCCGCCACGCCAGGAGGCGGCCGACGCCGTGCGCACCTGCCATACGGCAGGGATTCATGTGGTGATGATCACCGGTGATCACCCGGCCACCGCACGCGCCATTGCGCTCCGCCTTGGCATCATGACCGATCCCACGGCGCCGGTACTTACGGGACGCGCCCTGGCCGACCTCAACGACGAGGCGCTGCGCGAACAGGTCGAGCACACGCGCGTGTACGCGCGCGTCGCGCCGGAGGACAAGCTGCGTATCGTGCGCGCGCTGCAGGCGCGCGGCGAGTTTGCCGCCATGACGGGCGACGGCGTGAATGACGCCCCGGCGCTCAAGCATGCCGACATCGGCATTGCCATGGGTCTCGGCGGCACCGATGTCGCGCGCGAGGCCTCGCACATGGTGCTGCTCGACGACAACTTCGCCACCATCGTGCAGGCGGTGCGCGAAGGGCGTCGCATCTACGACAACATCCGTCGTTTCGTGCGCTTCGTTCTCTCCACCAATGCCGGCGAAATCTGGACGCTCTTCCTCGCCCCGTTTCTCGGACTGCCACTGCCGTTGCTCCCCATTCACATCCTGTGGATGAACCTCGTCACCGACGGATTGCCGGGACTGGCGCTCGCGGCCGAGCGCGCCGAGCGCGACGTGATGCAGCGCCCACCGCGCCCGCCTCAGGAGGGCATCTTCGCCCACGGCCTGTGGCAGCATGCCGTGTGGGTGGGATTGCTCATGGCGGCGCTGTCGCTCGGCACTCTCGCCTGGGCCAGACATACGGGCAACGCGCACTGGCAGACGATGACGTTCACCGTCCTCACCCTCTCGCAGCTCACGCACATCATGGCCATCCGGTCGGAGCGCCAATCGGTGTTTCGCCAGGGAGTGACGAGCAATCCGTTGCTGCTGTTGGCGGTGGTGGCTACGCTGCTGCTGCAGCTCGCCACCATTTACGTGCCGGCCATGAACCGCGTGTTTCACACCGTCCCGCTCACCCTCGGTGAGCTGGCCGCCTGCCTGGCCATTGCGTCAGTGGTATTCGTGGCCGTGGAGTTCGAGAAGTTCCTGGTCCGTCGCCGAGGATTGTATGCCGACCCGGCGGCCGCAACGCCAGCACCATGACGATCATACCGGGTATGCCGGTGCCTACCAGACCAACGATACCGGCGTGGCGATCAGGCCGGTGGCTTCGCCTCCGCGCAACGCGCGCGAACTTAGACCGATGTCGGCCGTGCTGTCGCGCGCTGCTGCTGCGCCCACCCCGCTTCCCGTGGTGCATCCCCTGCGGTTACGATGCGAGTGGCGAAGCGCCCGTCGGACTTCGTCACGAGTTGGTCACGGTGCGCACATGAAGCGCCGTGCTCGTGTGCGCGCTGGGTGTTCCCTGACACGATTACGGATGATGTCGGCTCGCGTCCTTGCCTGTGGCGTCCTGGTGTGGACGGTTGTCCTGCTGGTCGGTTGCGCGACGTGGGGAGCGCAGCGCGGCTCCCGCGCCGCCCCCGCGGAGCAGCACACGCCACATGCCACCGTGCTGCTGTCCCTCGACGGTTTTCGCGCGGACTACCTCGCGCGGCCGAGTGCGGTGCGCCTGCGTGCGCTGGCCGCGCGCGGCGTGCGCGCGGAGCGTCTCGTGCCGGCGTTTCCCAGCAAGACGTTCCCCAACCACTACACGCTGGTCTCGGGGCTGCATCCGGAGCATCATGGCATCGTGGCCAACACCATGCGGGATGCACGCATCGGCACCACGTTCACCATCGGCGATACGAATGTGGCGCGCGATCCACGGTGGTGGGGCGGTGAACCCATCTGGAACACCGCCGAGCGACAGGGCATGCGAACGGCGGGGTTCTTCTGGCCGGGGAGCGACTACGCCATCAATGGTCGGTTTCCCACCTACTATCGGCCGTACGACGGGCGCGTTCCCAACACGCAGCGGGTGCAGCAGGTACTGGAGTGGCTCGCGCTGCCGCCGGAACGGGCGCCGCGCTTCATTGCGATGTACGTCAGCACCACCGACGACGTGGGACACAGCTACGGGCCGTCCGCTCCGCAGGTGGACAGCGCCATCGCCCACGTGGATTCGCTCGTGGGGGCGCTCGTGGATGGCCTCGCCACCCGCGGGCTGTCCGGGCAGGTGAACCTGGTGATCGTCTCCGATCACGGCATGACCGAGATCGACAGCACGCGTGTCGTTCGCCTCGACGAGTACGTATCGCTCGACGACATGGAGGTGGTGGACTGGATGCCGGTAGCGGCCATCACGCCGGCACCGGGCAGGCTGGCCGACGTGTATCGCGCGCTGCAGCGTGTCCCGCACGTGCAGGTGTTTCTCAAGGACAGCGTACCTGCACGCTATCGCTATCGCGCTCACCCGCGCATCACGCCCATCGTGCTGCTCGCCGACGAAGGCTGGACCATCAGCAGCACCGAGCGCCTGCAGCGGCTCGGCATGCCGCGTGGCGGCACGCACGGCTACGACAACTTCCTGCCCAGCATGGGCGCGCTGTTCGTGGCGGCGGGGCCCGACATTCAGCTGGGGCGTGTGATCGGCCCCGTGGCCAACGTCCACGTGTACCCGCTGCTGGCCCGTCTGCTGGGGATCACGCCGGCGCCCAACGACGGCTCGCCCGACTCACTCGCCATCCTGCGCCGCTGATCGCCGCGGCGCGCCCCGCACTCACTCGTCGTCGGTGGCCTGCGCGCGCAACGGCTTGCCGTCGTGATCGGAGATGAGCACCCATACCGTGCGCGAGCGCTTGGAGTACAGCAGCCGCACGGTCACATCGCGCGGGTTCTGCTTGAAGGCAAAGTGGAAGTGGAAGCTCGTGTCGAGCGCTTCGCGGATCACGCCTTCCTTGAAGCGCCCGTAGAACTCCTGCACGCGCGTGCACGGCGCAATCTCGGTGAAGAACTGCTTGCCGATGGCGTCGCCCTTGCTGAGAGACGCCAGTGAGGACTCGAGCGCGTTGTAGTTGAGAATGCGACCGCTCGCGTCAAGTTGGATCATGCCGTACGGCAGGCGGTCCAGCTCCTCGGTGGTCATGTGATCGGCGGCCTCGAGGACCTCGTCGATCTGCTGCGTGTCGCGGTTGGGCATCGGGGTGGTACAGGAGTACTGGGGAGGTACGTCCAAGAATAACGCGCGAACACGAGGATGTGATTCAGACGCGATGCAGACGTGATTCGGACGTGATTCGGACCTCATCCAGCCCCCTCGCGCGCGCCGCTTGTTTTCGGTGTATATTCGGTGCGATGGCCAGTCCCGCGTACGCCGAACTCCACTGTCATTCCGCCCTCTCGCTCCTCGACGGCGCCTCCCTCCCCGAGACGCTCGCCGAACGGGCGGCGGCGCTGGGCTACCGGGCCCTCGCTCTCACCGATCACGACGAGATGGGGGGCGTGGTGCGCTTCGGCACCGCCTGTGCGGCCCTGGCGCTCCCGGGCATCCTGGGCGCTGAGCTCACGGTCCGCATGCCTGAGCTCGCCGGACGTGGCGGCGAGCGGCGCACGCATCTGGTGCTGCTCGCCGAATCGCGCACCGGCTACCACAACATTGCCACGCTCGTCACCCGGGCCCGCATGGACAGCGACCGCGGGCGCCCCAGCGTCCCGTGGGCTCTCGTCACCCGGCATGTGGAGGGGGTCACCGCACTCACGGGCTGTCCCCGGGGCTGGCTGCCGCAACTGCTCGCCGAAGGGCGTGCCGATCTCGCCTGGACCGCCGCCTGTGAACTGCGCGATGTCTTCGGCGCACAGCTGGCCATCGAGTGCTGGGATCATCGGCTTCCCGAAGAGCGCGCGCTGGTGAAGCAGCTGCGCCCGCTCGCCGCGCGGCTGGGGGTGCCATGGGTGGTCACCAACAACGTGCACTACGCCGATCCCTCGGCGCGCATCGTGCACGACGTGCTGCACACGCTGCGCCACGAACGCACGCTCGACACCATGGGCACGCGCCTCAAGCCCAACGCCGAATGGGCGCTCAAGCCCATTGCGCGCATATACCAACGCTGGCGTGGGGCCGAAGAGGGGGTGCGCGCCACCGTGGACATCGCCGAGCGCTGCGCGTTTCGGCTGGAGCAGCTCAAGCCCAGCATGCCGGCGTTTCCGCTGCCGCCAGGCGTGACGGCCAACGAGTATCTCTCGCGGCTCGTGGAGCAGGGCGCGCACGAACGCTGGGGCACCCAGCGTACGCCCCGGCACGACCGGCAGCTGGCGCACGAACTGGGGATGATCCGCAAGCTCGAACTGGCGGGCTTCTTTCTCATCGTGTGGGACATCGTACGCTTCGCGCGGCGTGAGGGCATTCTCTGTCAGGGGCGCGGCTCGGCGGCCAACTCCGCCGTCTGCTTCTGCCTCGGCATCACGGCGGTTGATCCCATTCGCATGGAGCTGCTCTTCGAGCGCTTTCTCAGCGAAGAGCGCCAGGAACCGCCCGACATCGACATCGACTTCGCGCACCGCGACCGCGAGCGCGTGCTGCAGTACGTGTACAACCGCTACGGGCGTGAACACGCGGCCATGGTGTGCGAGCAGATCACGTGGCGCGGCCGCAGTGCCGTGCGTGATGCTGCGCGCGTGCTGGGGTTCAGCACCGAGCAGGCGGACATGCTGGCGGCGCTGAGTGACCGGTTCAGTGCGCGGAGCACGGCGGAGGCGTTGCGTGTGGAGGAGGTCGAGGGTGGGGGTGAGGTCGGGGGGAAACGCGATCGCACAGTGCGCACCGAGGCGGTGGAGAGCACCGGGCACCGCAACAGCAGTGACGCTGCACGCTATGGCCAGCACATGATCCGCGGCACCGAAGCGACGACCACGGCGCGCGTTGTCCGTGAGCGCGCCCGCACGGTGGCCGCGACGCGCACGTCGTCCTCGGTGCCCGCCACCGCCTCGGTGAGCGCTGCGGGCACGCGTTTCTCCCCGACCCAGCCCCCGACCCAGCCCCCGACCCAGCCCCCCAAGGGGATCACCGAGCGCGACGCGACCTGGCAGCAGCTCATGGATCTGCGCGCCGAGCAGAAGCTCGCGAGCGACGAACACGCGCAGCTGGGCCCGCTCGCCAAGGGCGCCGAGCGTGAGACCCACACCGAGTTCGTGGAGGGGCGCAACCGCACCACCGCCACACGTGAGGGCCCGACGGGGCGTGAACTGCTTCAGCGTGCCGGACTCGATCCCGACGATCCGCGCGTGCGACAACTCGCGCATGTGGTGAACGGCCTGCACGCCTTGCCCCGTCACCGGTCCATTCACGTGGGAGGGTTCATCCTCACCGAAGAGCCGCTCGGTGGCGTAGTGCCACTCGAACCCGCGTCCATGCCCGGGCGCACCGTCATCCAGTGGGAGAAGGACGATCTCGATCCCGTAGGGCTCGTGAAGATCGACCTGCTCGGGCTCGGCATGCTCACGGTCGTGCAGGACTGCCTGCTGTACATCCGCCACACGCGCGGGGTGACCGTGGATCTGGGGCAGCTCGACATGAGCGACGCCGCCGTGTACGACGTGATATGCCGCGCCGATACGGTGGGGCTCTTCCAGATAGAAAGCCGCGCGCAGATGAACACGCTGCCGCGCCTCAAGCCACGCTGCTTCTACGACCTCGTGGTGGAAGTGGCGCTCATCCGCCCCGGGCCCATTCAGGGCGAGATGGTGCATCCGTACCTGCGCCGGCGTGCAGGGCTCGAGCCGGTCACGTATCCGCACCCCAGTGTGGAGCACGTGCTGCGCCGCACGTTGGGCGTGCCGCTGTTTCAGGAGCAGGGGATGCAGGTGGCCATCGCCGCCGCGGGCTTCACTCCCGGGCAGGCCGATGTGCTGCGACGCGCCATGGGACACAAGCGGTCACGCGAACGCATGGCGGCCATCTGTGAGGAGCTCATTGCCGGCATGCAGCGTAACGGCATTCCCGAGGAGACCGCGCGGCGCATTTACAACCAGATCAACGCCTTCGCCGACTACGGCTTCCCCGAGAGCCACGCCGCGAGCTTCGCGCTCATCGTGTACGCCACCGCGTGGCTGCGGCACTACTACGCGCCCGAGTATCTGTGCGCCATCCTCAATGCGCAGCCCATGGGCTTCTATTCGCCCGGCACCCTCATCGAGGATGCCAGGCGTCACGGGGTGCGCGTGCGGCCTATCGATCTCACCAGGAGCGTCTGGGATCACAGCCTCGAGCTGTCCGACGGCCGTGTGCTGTACGCCCACGATGGCACCGTACGGTGGGGGCACAACAGGGAGCAACAGACGACTGACAACTCCAACTCAAAACTCGACACTTCTCCCCGGCCACGCGATGTATCAGTACGGCTCGGCCTCCGCCTCGTGCGCGGTCTCGGCGCGCGCGCCCGCCGCAGTCTCGAAGCCGCGCTGCGCGACGGCCCGTTCACCAGCGTGGAGAATGCGGTACAGCGCGTGACCCTCGACCGGGCCGCATGGCGCCGCCTTGCCGAGGCCGGCGCCTTCGACACCATGTTCGCGCACGAGCCGCCCGAACGCCGTCGCCGAGCCGCGTTGTGGGAGGTCATGGCTGTCTCGCGCGGACCGGCATTGCCACTCGCGCCTCGCGCAACGCCCACCACCGCCCAGCGTGCGCCGCTGCCCGCCTATACGCCGGTGGAGCTCACCGAAGCCGACTTCCGCATGACCGGTCTGTCGCTCACGGGGCATCCCATGGTGCACGTACGGGCACATCTGGCCCTCAACGGCGTGCGTACCGCGCGCGAAGCGCACGAGACCGGCAAGGACGGGCAGCCCGTGGCGGTGGCCGGTCTCGTCATCTGCCGGCAGCGCCCCGGCACGGCCAAGGGCTTCGTCTTTCTCACCCTCGAAGACGAAACGGGGATGATCAACATCATCATCACCCCCGACCGCTTCGAGCAGCACGCGCTGCTCATCTCCACCACGCCGCTGCTGCTCGTGCGCGGCACCCTGCAGGTGGAGCAGCACGTGGTGAACGTGCGCGCGAAGCAGTTCCGCGCCCTCGAACTGGGCGGGGGCGAACAGCATGTGAAGGGGCACAACTACCGGTAGCGACGCCCGCGCCACTGTGCCGCCTGTGACGCCGCCGTAGCCGTTTCGCAACGCAACCATCATCACATCGGCACGATCGACACGGACCTTCGAGTATCCGTACGGTGCTCGACGGCGAATCCCCCCTCACTCCTCCGTGTCTATGCGATACGATCCGCGCGCGCTGCACTTCGCGCTCCTCTCGGCGGCATCCCTGCTGGTGATCTCTCCGCTCACCGTCTTCGCCCAGGCTCCCGCCCGCAAGGATTCGGCGCAGGCGCTGGGCAAGGTGGTCGTCACCGGCGTCACCGGGCGTGGCAGCGCCAGGGCCGCTTCGGCTGTCGACACCTCCGTGCTCAAGCAGAACGTGCCCGGCACCAGCGCGCTCAAGGTGATCGAGCGCATCCCCGGCGTGAACATGCAGTCGGTGGACGGCTTCGGCATGTACGAATGGTCGAACCGGATCACCATGCGCGGCTTCCAGAGTGCACAGATCGGCCAGACGATGGACGGCATCCCGTTGGGTGACATGTCCTACGGCAACTGGAACGGGCTCGGGGTCGGTCGCGCGGTCGACGCAGCCAACCTCGAGTCAGCGGCCGTGACCCAGGGTACGGGAGCCCTCGGCACTGCGTCCGCCAACAACCTCGGCGGCGTCGTGCAGTACGCCACCGCCGAGCCCACGGCGCGTCCGCAGTTCACGCTGCAGCAGATGGGCGGCCAGTACGCCGCGCGGCGCAGCATGATGCGCTATGATCTGGGGCTCCGGACCTTCGGCGGCGGCAGCAACGGCGTGTCCGCCTTCGTCTCCGTCTCGCGCTTCGACACCGACAAGTGGAAGGGAGGCGGCACGCGGTTGTCCAACTTCCCCGGCGAGCAGAACCTGCTGTTCGGACAGCGTGGCTTTCTTGGCGGCGCCGGCGAAACGTGGCACGAGCAGCTGAACCTCAAGACCAACCTCTTCCTGGGGTCGAGCAAGATCACGGCGTTCTACAACTACGCCAATCGCAAGGAGAGCGACTTCATGGACCTGTCGCTCGGTGTCTTCAACGGCACCGAACAGGGGTCCGCACAGTTCGGGTTCGGTCCAATGTTCGATTACCTCACGGACTGGAACACCGCCAAGCGCTTCGCCGAAGCGAGCATCCCGCGATACACGCCGCTCACCGACGCGGCCTATTACAGCTCCGCGCAGGGCGCACGTATGGATCATCTCGCCTATCTCAAGGGCGAGTTCAAGCCCACCGCCGGCATACGTCTCGAGGTACAGCCGTATCTCCACCTCAATCGGGGCGGCGGTGACTGGCATGCGCCCAGCTACGGTGCCGCCTACAGCCCCGATCCCATCATGTTCCGCCAGACCCAGTACAATGCGAATCGCGTGGGGGTAATGGCCAAGGGAAGCGGCAACTTCACCGTCGGCTCGGTGGCCAACCAGTTCGAGGTGGGTGGCTGGTACGAAATGAACGAGTCGAACAATCGCCGGCCGCGGTGGCGCCTGGTCAACTACCAGCAGAGCCCCGAGGTGGACTTCAACAACGTGCTCCGCCTTGACTACGACCGCACGGCCGACGTGACCACCAACATGCTCTACGCGCAGAACACGAGCCGACTGCTGCAGGATCGCCTCACGCTCACCTACGGCGCCAAGTACCTGTTGGTGAACGCCGACTTCCGCAACAATGGCAACACGCCCGTGAACGGCCGCACGGCACCGATCTTCGCCGATCAGGGTCGCCCATCGCTCAATATCGAAATGGATGGCGGCCTGCTGCCGCAGGTCGGCGCCGTGTTCAAGGTGAACGAACGCAACGAGCTGTTCGCGAACTGGTCGGAGAACGTGAATCAGTTCCCGCTCAACCCGGCTGGCGGCGTGTACAACACAGCCGTCACCACCTTCGACTTCTTCAAGTCTACGGCGAAGCCGGAGCGGGCCACGACGCTCGAGGTAGGGGCGCGCACGCGGCGTGGCGCCGTTGAGGCGGGGCTCACGGCGTACACGATTGATTACCGCAATCGCCTCCTTGGGGTGGCGCTCTGCCCGCAGACCGTCACCTGTGCCTCCGGCTTCGGCAATGTGGGGTCGGTGAACACGATGGGACTCGAGGGCGTTTTCAATGCCGACCTCGGGCGTGGTCTGCGCCTCTTCGGCTCGGCCACTTTCAACAGCTCGCGGTTCGGCGAGGATTACCGCACCAACCCGAACGATCCCAACTCGCTCGTGAATACCAAGGACAAGTTCGTGCAGGATGCACCGCAGCAGATGCTCAACGCGTCGCTCGCCTACACGCGCAGCAAGCTGAGCCTGTCGCTTGGCGGTCGCTACGTGGGCGAGCGCTACTTCACCTACACGAACGACCTGGCCACGGCCGGTGACGGCGCCGGGAAGGTTCCCGGCTACTTCGTCTCGGATTTCTCGGCGCGCTATCGTGTGGGGGCCATCGGCGCCGTCAAGTCGCTCGAACTGCAGCTGAACGCCAGCAACCTGCTCGACGAGCGCTACATCGCGACCATGGGGAGCGGCGGTTTCGTGGCCCGCGGTGACCTGCCGACCTTCCTCACCGGCGCTCCGCGTCAGCTCTTCCTCTCGGTGAACACGAGCTTCTGACCGACAGCCGTATCATCACGGTCAGCGCGGCAGGAAGACATCCGCCAGACCGGGCGGTGACGCAGCGAAGCCGGCGCTGCCGCCCGGCGATGGGTCCATCGAGATCCGCGTCATCCTCGATGGACCCCTGTGCAGGAGTCATGTCCGTGGGCAGTCCCATGCGCCGGCCTGCCGCATCAGCCCGGTGCCGCCGAAAGCCCGAGCGCACCCCCCACCACGCGGCGCGGCGGTAAATGCAACTGCTCGAACCTGTGGTACTGGACGTCTGCCGATATGCCGTCACCCGTATCCTGCACCGCCATGGTCACAGAGCGCCCGCTCGGCATGTACTCGCCCTCACTCGCCCAACGGGTTTGGGGCAGGGGCACCATCCGGACTATCAGCTGGTGCGGATACTTGAACGGCACCGAGACCGGCTGACCGACCACCTCCCTCCGCCGTTCAGCCCCCGCGAATAGCAGCGTGGCCGTAGTGGCCGCCACGATACGATCACCATCATGAAGCACGATGCCATCCGGCAGCAGCTCCAGCAGCTCCGCAGCGTGGGCCATCACGACCCAAGGCGGCGTGACCTGGTGGGCGTGCCGGAGAGGATCCCCTCGTACTCGGGCAGCGTGTCACCGAGTATGACCCCCGCCTCGGTCGACCGATAGCGCCGGAAGTCCCGGCTGTGATCACTGCCGCGCATCTTCACCACGAGCAGGACCTTGTGGAGCGCACCATCGATCTCCGCGTAGCGCTGGCTCAGGATGATGTCCGTGAGGAACGACACGTGATACCCAGTCAGCGTCGCGCGGTCCTGCGCCTCGATCTCCACCGTCGAGTACGTCGTGACTCCCAGACGGGTCAACGTCCCGATCAGACGATACAACGATTCGCGGAAATCCTCGCGAAACGTGGGGGCAAGCGCCATCTCGAAGCCGTTGATCGAATCAATCACCACGCGGGAGGCGCCGATGTCCTGCACCGACTCCCGGATCTCCTGCAACGTCTCGTCCACGGACAGATCGAGCGGTCGCAGGTAGATCACGCGCAGGCGCCCCGCCGCCACGGCATCAGAGAAGGCGCTCCCGAACCGGGCCGCGCGCGCCAGGTACACATCGGGACGTTCCTCGAAGACCGCCACCACCGCCGATTCGCCGGCGACCAGACCGGCGAGCACGAAGTGCATGGCAAAAGTCGTCTTGCCTGATCCCGTCGGTCCCGTGAGCACCAGCGAGTCGCCCGCCGGAATGCCGCCGCCCATGAGCGCATCGAGTCCCGTGATGCCCGTGCTCACGCGCGCGTTCGACGCTGGACACTGCTCACCCGCCTGAATGGGGAGACGCGGGAAGACCTGCACGCCGGCCGTGGTGATCTTGAGGGTGTGCAGCCCCGGCATGTGCGGCACGCCGCGCGACTTCACCACCTGCAGCTTGCGCACCACCGAATTGCGCTCGACGTCCTGCGTGAGCCAGAAGATGCCGTCAGCCACCGTGAACACCGGGTTGCGCAGCTCCTGATGCTGATACTCGCCAATGAGGAGCGAGGTAATGTCCCAGGTGGTCAGATGCAGGGCAAGGCGCTGGACGAACCGCTCGAGACTGGAGTTCGGGGCTTCCGTTTCCACCGAATGCACGAGGGATCGGAAGGAATCCACCACCACCAGCCCGGGGCGCAGCGCCTCCACGTTGTGCACGATACGCGCGAGGACCGCCTCGAGATCGCCACCGAGCGCCTCCTCACTAAGATTGAGGAAATGCACGCGCTCGCCCACGGCGTCCTCGACGAAGAAGTCGAAGCACTGCTGATAGCGTAGCATCTTGAGCGACGTTTCGCCCAGCAACGTGATGAAGAGACCGGGGCGTTCGACCGTTGCCGTGGCAAAAAGCAACTGCATGGCCATCGTCGTCTTGCCGGTTCCGGGCCCTCCGGCAACCAGGTTGAACGACAGCGCCGGCAAGCCACCGCCCAGCACCTCGTCGAGTCCCGGGACGCCGGTGGAAAGCAGGGCCAGTTCGTGCGGCACTTCGGCGGACGACATGTCAGGATGGGTCATGAGGAGAGATCGTTGTGCCTGGGCCCAGCAACACCGCGCGCCCCCGGGGTTCCGCTCTGCTCGATCAGACGGATGGCCATGGATTCGCCAACGATGCGGCCCAGTTGGCGCATCATGGTGACCAGCAGGGCTATGCAGGCCTCACGTTGCGCCAGCGACTCGGCCGTCACGTCGACCGACGTCTCCGTCTCGTCGTTCAGCAGGTTGGGGATCGTGGCAAGGACCGGGTGCGTAGCCAGCGTCTCGGCAACCGACCGGGACAACAGCGAGCCGTACCCTTCCGCGCCGATCCACCGCCGCAATCGGGCGTCCAGCTGTGCGAGCAGCGCCTCACAGATGGCGAGCACGTCGTCGGGTGTCCCGGTGTGATGCGCGGTGGCATCCCACAATCGCAACGCCACCACACGCATCGGACGGCGATGGTCGCTCATGAACGCCGGCCAGGGCTGCGCGAGAATGCCGCAACCTCGAGTCGGCTGTGCAACGACAGCTTCTCAAGGACGTTGTGCACGTGGCTCTTGACCGTGTGGATCGCGATGTGCAACCGTGCGGCGATTTCCTTGTTGCTCAGCCCTTCGCCGAGGAGCGCGACGATCTCCCGCTCGCGGGCGGTGAGGCGTACGCTGTCTTCCACGACGTCAGTCGGCAATGGATGGGGTTGCCGCGCGATCTGCGCAAACAGCGAATCGGTGAGCGCACGGGGCAACGCCTGCTCCCCCTGCGCCACGTGACGGATGGTCGCGGCAAACTCCTCTGTGGTCGCGTCCTTCATGATGAACCCGGACACACCGGCCCGCACGAACGCCGCGATGTCGTCGTCCGGCGATGCCATACCCATGACGATGACCCGCATGCCCGGGAAGCGCTCATGCACGCGTGTGCAGATGTCGAGACTATGGTCGTCCTGCAGCCCGACGTCGAGCAGCAGGATGGCCGGCTGTTGCCAGGTACTGTGGCGACCCAGCACCGAAGAGTCGGCACCAGCATCCAACACACGGAAGTCCGGTTGCCGCTGGAGCAGCGCGCACAGCCCTTCTCGCAAGAGCCGGTTGTCCTCGATGATCACCAGTGAGACCGGCACCACCGGTTCCGATGCGCCACCCGCTTCCGCCTGTGTCATCGCCGCAGCGTCGAGCATACCGTTCCCGTAGAGGCGAAGCACGGTGACCCCAAGCGGCGCCTGAAGACTCTGGGCCCCTCGAAGTCTGCCACCGCGTGGTCGTGCCGAGAACAAGGTACGTCGATCGTCCACGAAAACCTACTCTGGCGAATCGGGGGCCTCGCCCACTGGAGACGAGACCTCGCCTGAACACACCGGCGGTTCCGTTGGGGCCGGGACAGGTGCGGCATCGGTGGGCGGTGCGCTGTTCAACGCCGCAGCCGGCGGCGCAGCGCCGGCCGTACGTGTGCCTCCATTCAGGATCACTCGCAGATGTCGTACGCGCATGTGCATGGTGCCATCCCCCGGCAATGGTTGGTAGCCGTTCACGCGGGAACGGCGTGGTGTCCGCATCCTTGCAGGCACCGGGGCGTTTCGCCGGCAGCGGCCGGAGAACTCGTGAGCACAGCGTACCATCAGGCCGTCCGCATCACCATCGCTCCGAAGAGTGATTTCGCTCGCTCCTCCGGTATCGCCCTGGTCCCACTCCACAATCACTCCTCCGACCGATGTCCGGACGTTGGCGGCGAAGCGAACATGCAGGCACGGCGCACGGCGCCGGCATTGCCCCGTTTTCCTTCTCTGGAGCCACCATGTCCATCCGTGTGGGGAGTACCCTGTTCCTTGTCATGGCGCTGCTTGGGTGCCGCGATGATGACGCGACCATCGAAACCACCAGTGGCGGGGAGACCAACATGTCGGCATCCGCCGACTCCGCCGTGGCCCGTGGGACGGCGATGCTGCGCTTCGTGAATGCCACCGAGGAGATGCGATTTGCGTCGTTGCAGCTCGACGGTACGATGCTGTTCGACAGCGTCAAGGCGGCGTCGGTGACCGACTACCGCGAAGTCGACAAGCGGATTGCACAACTCACGGCACGTGCGGCCGGGGGGCGCGACACGGCCTCGCTGGCCACCGACAACAAGGTGCTCGTGGACGGGAATCGCTACAGCGCCTTCCTGATGTCGGAGAACATGACCACCCGGCGTCTGCATCTCGTCGAGGATGAGGTCATCCCCGACAGCGGCAAGGCGCGTCTCCGTGTCATCCATGCGGCCTCGGGCGCCCCCGCCATCGATGTGCGAGCACTGAACGGCACCGACAACCTCTTCAGCAACGTGTCCTTCGCCGGCAACGGTGGTTACCGGGACATCGAGCCGGTCTCCCTCTCGCTGCAAGTGCGGGAACAGGGAACGTCGCGCGTGTTGCTCACCATACCGGCCATGAGCCTCAAGCGGGGGAGTGCCACGACAGTGGTCATCACCGGGTCGACGAAGCTGTCCTACTTCACATTCAGCGACTCAATGATGCCGCGCCAAGCCACCCCGTGATGCCGACAGCGAACCGGCGGTGCCTCAGGAGGCACCGCCGGCTGTTCATGACCCCAGGGGAACGCCGCCGTGCAGCCTACGGCTTCCGCGCCGCCGCGTTCGCGACGATGGCAATCTCCACCCGACGATTCGCCTGTCGCCCCGCCTCCGTTTCGTTGTCGGCGATGGGTTCCGCCTCTCCGCGCCCGACGGCACGCAGCCGGTTCGTACCCACGCCCTGCATGGACAGGTAGTTCGACGCCGCCACGGCACGCCGCTCGGCGAGTCGCTGGTTGTAGACACTGGTGCCAACGGCATCCGTATGCCCCACGATCAGCAGATCGGTATTCGGATACTTCGAAAGGCTCGCCGCCAGGCTGCGCAGGTTGCCGGCCGCATCGGCACGCACGACATCCGAATCGAAGTCGTACAAGAGCCCCGACGCGAACGTCACCGCGATGCCTTCACCCACACGCACCACCGTCGCGCCGGGGATGTGCTGCTGCAGTTCCTTGGCCTGCTGGTCCATCTGGTGGCCAATGACTGCCCCGATCGTACCTCCCACGACGGCGCCAATGATGGCCCCCCGGGCGGTCGATCCCGTCTGATTGCCGATCACCCCGCCGGCAACCCCACCCGTGGTGGCGCCAATGATGGCGCCCTGCTCCTTTCGATTCAGCGCCGCACAACCCGCGACGGCACTCGCCAGGACCGCGCCACCCAACATCCGACACGCCAAGCGAGTCCGCTGCGGCCCCGTTGCCGGCCCTTCCACTCCGGTACGCTGCATTGCCTCTCCCTCGTGATCGTGTGGACGGCCCCCCGCTAGCGCAAACGCCTTCCCTGAATGACCTGCACGAGAAACACCACGATGGCGATGACCAGCAGGACGTGAATGACCCCGCCCATCGTGTACGACGTCACCATGCCCAGCAACCACAGCACGAGGAGTACGATCGCCAATGTCATCAGCATGAGTCCGCTCTCCGATTTTTTGTTGCGGTGTGTTCGGCAGGCGCCGTGCACTGCCGATCCTTCTTCGGACTTCACCGGAATGCCCGTGCACCACATCACTGCAAAGCCCATGCGCATGCTCCTGCCGGGCAGCGGCCTGATCGTCCTGATGACAGGCTGTGCCATGTCGCAACAGCAGGAAGTCGAGCTCGGCGCCAGCGCGGCACAGCAGGTGAGCGCCCAGCTGCCGCTCGTTCGCGATGCGGCCGTGATGGAGTACATCGGCACTCTCGGCCGCCGACTCGCCTACGCCACCGACACCCGGGGGCTGACCTGGACCTTCACCGTGGTGAACAGTCGTGAGGTGAATGCCTTCGCCATCCCCGGCGGGTGGATCTACGTCAACCGCGGCCTGATCGAGCGAGCCACCAACGAGAGCGAGCTGGCGGGCGTGATTGCCCATGAGATCGGACACGTCACCCGCCGACACAGCGTCCAGCAGCTGCAGCAATCCACCGGCGCCAATGTCGGCCTCACGCTGCTGTGCACCCTGACCGGTGTGTGCGAAAGCGGCGTGAGCCGGGCGGCCATCAGCGTGGGCGGTAGCGCCCTCTTTGCGAAGTTCAGCCGGGACGACGAGGCCGAGGCGGATCGCGAAGCCGTGGCAACCACGATCACGGCCGGCATCTCGCCGCGCGGCATACCGACCATGTTTCGCGCGCTGCTGCGCGAACGCCAGCGCGATCCCGGTGCGCTCGACGCCTTCTTCGCGAGCCATCCGCTGGAAGAGCGACGCATCGCCGCAACCGAGGCGCAGATTGCCACCTATCCGGTCACGGCCCTCTCGCGACTGCCGGAAGACTCACGGGCCTTTCAGACGTTTCGGCGTCGGCTGCTGGCGTTACCGCCGGCCCCGACGCCGAAATGACGCCGACGTGCCGGGACAGCGGGTACCTACTCCGTCTTCTGGTGTCGCGCTTCGAACTCCTTGATCTCGCGACTCACGACGTCCGTCGACTTGCCGTACCGCTCCTTGATCTTGCCGATGAGCTGCTCGCGCTTCCCGGCAATGATGTCCACGTCGTCGTCGGTGAGCTTGCCCCACTGTTCCCGAATCTTGCCCTTGAACTGCGTCCAGTTGCCCTCGATCGTCTGCGCGTTCATGATCGTCTCCGCTTCGACGGCTGATGACACCGGCGCCCGGGGTGGCCCGCGGTGTCGAGCCTCGGGTTCCGTCGCGCTCCCCGCTACTCGTGCAACGTGCGTCCAGCGCACACTGCATGCACGAAAGGTCGGCCGACGGGCAACGGCCGACCATCCGTCGTGAGGACGATTTACGATCGACGCCCGAGGATGGAGAAGCGCCTCATCCGCGCAGCATGCCAAGCACCGAGTTCACCAGCGCGCCGCTGTTGGCCGGCATGGAACCACCGGGAGTGAACTGATTCACCAGTTCGGGGAGCAACGACGCCAACCCATCCTTGGCCTGCGTGGCCGATACGCCGGCCTGAGCCGCCGCCTGCGCCACGCTATCGTGCCCCAGCACCTGCTCCAGCTGGTCCCCGCTGATCGGCAGGTTCGCTCCGGTTCCCACCCAGCTCTGCACGAGATCACTCATGCCACCCGTCTGGAACTTCTGCAGCAGCCCTTCGAGTCCCCCCTGCTGCTGCACGAGGGCCATCGCCGCGCCCAACAGGGCGTTGTTGCTGCCGCCACCGAACTGCTTGAGCAACCCGCCCAGCATCTGCTGCGCGTCGCCACCCTGGCCGCCCAAGAGCGAGCCCGCTACGTCACCCAGTGCTCCGTCGAACAGCCCCATCGCCGCCCCGTGGTTTGCGTTGAGCGGGAAAGATAACGGCTGGGCATCAGCCGGCAGACAGCACCGGCAACGCGCGCAATTGGCCGCCCACCACCGCCGCACCAACCCGATGTGCCACATACACGCCCGCGGTTTCGCCAGGGACCACATCGGCCAGGGCGCGCTGCAAACCGCCACAGAGGTACGCGTTGCAGATGCTGCTGCGCAGGTCACGCGGGAGCGTGCACCCTTGGCCCCCCTGATAGACACACCCGCCAGCCATCGCGCGCTCGGGGAGCCACGACCGATAGAGGGCCACGACCGCTTCGTCGTCCAGCAACGGGTGGCGCGCCATGACCTCGCGCAGCGTGCGCGTGCGCAGAAACGCATGATCGCCGCCGTTGGCGCAACAGGCGCCACGGCAGGCGCTGCACGTTGCGGCCACCACGGCGGTGGCGACCGCATCGAGTGGCGCCGGATGGGCGAGCGTGCGCTCGTCGGCGTCGGCACCGTGCGATCGCACGAAGGCGATCAGTGCGCGCAACCGCGCCTCGAAGCGCGCGTGGCGACGCTGAGCCGTTGGGCGCACCCGCGCCCGATGCCGCGGCACGAGCGCCACCGGCCACGGCGACGTGGGTGTGTCCTCGCGGGGCACGTTGCGGGCGTCCAGCGCCGCATCGCGTCGAGCGCGCGCCGCGGCGGCAAGTGCCGCCAGCTGCGCACGCGCCGCGCGCAGCGAAGGGGCGGTCGTCGCACGCGCTGGCATCGCGGGTGTGTCTGACATCATGGCCACGTGGCGGGAGCAGGGGAAACACCAACGGGCCACCGGTCGCTTGACCGATGGCCCGTCGTCAGTTCGCTGAAGTCGCGGCTCAGCCGCGGAGCTTCACGACCTGCTCGGCCGCGGGGCCCTTCTGGCCCTGCACGATGTCGAATTCGACACGCTCGCCCTCGGCCAGGGTGCGGAAGCCGCCGCCCTGAATGGCCGAGTGGTGGACGAAGCAATCCTTCGAGCCGTCGTCGGGCGTGATGAAGCCAAAGCCCTTCGCGTCGTTGAACCACTTCACCTTGCCGGTCGTACGCATGGCACTGCTCCTGTGTGTTACTGGGTGTTCGGAGTCCGGCCCTGCCGTACGCACCGAGCACTCGCGTTGATTCGCGGACCGTTCCCCCGCGCGGGTTAGTCGTCGTCGTGCAACGGCGACCAAGCATTCACATCGCAATGCGCGTGTACGAAGAAGGGACCCGCGTAGAGCCAGGTCCCCGAAGTCGCCTGCGTCTGCGTTTCCCGCGCCGTGGCGCGCCCATCATGATCTGAGTGCTCCAAGACGTTAGCGCGGCCGGAACAACGCGTCAATACTGAATTCCGGCCCCCCGGTCACGCTCGGGTTACACTCCCGGATAGGACGGCGTCCGACTGCCGTGGGTCACAGCCGCGTTCCGTTCTCCGGTATCCTCTACCCACCCCGCACATGCTCGCGCCCTTGCCTGCTTCCGCGAACCGTATGCGCCGCACCCTCGCCGTCCTGCTGCCGGTGACCATGGTGGCCGTGACCGAGTTGCCGGCACAGCCCCCCACAGCGCCCGCGCGGCGCATGTCCGCGGCGGACATCGATACCGTCACGTTGGCACGCCCCGCCCTGCGTCAGCCCTACGGCGCGGATTCCCTGCAGTGGGGCGAGTTACGCCTCCCGGATCGGCAGGGGCCCGCGGAACGGGCACCCGTAGCGGTGCTGCTGCACGGGGGATGCTGGATCGCGTCCTTCGCCACGCTGCGCAACACGGCACCATTGGCCGACGCACTGGCGGCTGGTGGCATGGCGACCTGGAACGTGGAGTATCGGCGCAGCGATAGCCCGGGCGGAGGCTGGCCCAACACCTTCCTCGACGTGGCAGCCGCGGTGGATCACCTGCGCGTGCTCGCCCGCTCCTTCCCCATCGACACGGCGCGCGTGGTCATCGTCGGGCATTCCGCCGGTGGGCAACTGGCGCTCTGGGCTGCCAGTCGGGGCGCCCTGGTGCCCGCGTCACCGCTGTACCGGGCCGATCCATTGCGGCCGGCGGCCGTGGTCTCGCTGGGCGGAATCACCGACCTCGACGAGTTCGCCCGACGCGCCGCCTCCGGGTGCGGCCGCGGCGTGCCCCGCCTGCTCGGCGGCACCCCGGCGGAACTCCCCGACCGGCTCGCCGCCTCCTCGCCGATTCGCCGCCTCCCCCTTGGCACCCCAACGCTGCACATCGCCGGTGAGCAGGATGGCATTGCCCCCGATAGCGTCCGTCAGGACTACGTACAGGCCGCCCGCGCCGCCGGCGATGCGCCGGCGGTGAACCGGACGGTGCCCGGCGGGCACTTCGAGCTCCTGGACCCGCGCACCGAGGCTGGGCGCACCGTCGTGCGCGAGTTGCTCTCGCTCCTCCTATCCACGCGTCCGGGCGGTTGACCGCCGCGCCCGTCGTCCCGCGCGCTGCAGCGCTTCGCTTTACAGAAGGTCGGGCGGGCGTCATCGTCTACCTATGTCGTTCACCCAATCCGGAGTTGCCCAGATGAAGGACAATCAGTTCAAGTCGCTGCTGAAGAAGACGCAGGCCAAGGCCGCACAGGTGAAGAAGCCCACCAAGCAGGCGTACGATCCCACCTTGGCGGCCACCCGTGGCAACGACCAGGCCGACGATTCGGAAGCGAAAGAGATTTTCAAGGAAATGAAGCGCCGCGAGTTCTGAGGACCGGGAAACCCCGGCCGGGTGGCCGCCCGTAGGTACCACCGTGAGCACCACGCCCGCCGATCCCTCGTTCATCGCCCTGCAGTCCGCCGTCGCCGGCCGCTTCTCCCTGGAAAGCGAACTCGGTCGCGGCGGCATGGGCATCGTGTATCTCGCCCGCGATGTGCTGCTCGAACGTCCGGTCGCCATCAAGCTGCTCGCCCCCGCACTTGCAGCCCGCGAGGACATGCGCCGCCGCTTCCTGCGCGAAGCGCGACTGGCCGCGCAGTGCTTCCACCCCAACATCGTGCCCATCCACGAGGTGGCCGAAGCGGGTGATCTCGCCTGGTTCGTCATGGCGTATGTGCCAGGCGAATCGCTGGCCGATCGGTTGCGCCGCGCGGGCCCGCTGCCCGCCGAGGAGGTGCGTCGCATCGGTCGGGAAATCGGATGGGCGCTCGCGTACGCGCACGAGCGCGGCGTGGTGCATCGCGATGTGAAGCCCGAGAACATTCTCCTCGAACAGGGGTCCGATCGGGCGCTCATCGCCGACTTCGGGATCGCCGTTGCCGCGAACGGCCCGCATCACAGCGGCGAGGTGGCTGGCACCGCACGCTATATGGCGCCCGAGCAGGCACTCGGTGAACCCATCGACGGGCGGGCGGACCTGTACGCCCTTGGCGTTACGCTGTACGTGGCCGCCACCGGCGCGTACCCCTTCGACGGCGCGTCGTCGGTGGCCATTCTCGCGCAGCAGTCGACCACGGCGGCACTCCCCGTGCGTGAACGGGCGCCGCGGTTACCAGTGCAACTCGCCGATGCCATCGACCAATGTGTCGCTGTTCGCGTAAGCGAACGGTTCGACAGCGCCGCGCGGTTCGTGCACGCGCTCGAACGCACACCGGACGGTGGCGAGTTGCCGAATGAGGCGCGGGCCACACGCTATGCCATAAGCAGTGCCATGAGCCTTGTCGACTGGACGCTCGCCATGGCCTACGCCGGCCTCTTCCTCGTGATGGGTGAGCCTCCGCAGTCGTTCGGCCGCAACATCATGATCGGCATCGTGGAGGCCGGGCTGCTCTTCATCGGCACGGCGACGGCTGTACGTGTCGGCGAAGCAGTCTTGGCCGCACGCACCGCCCTGCGCCGCGGCGTGGCGCCACGGGATGTTGTGGAGGCCCTGGCGCCTCCCCCGGCCGCACCAGATCGCCCGGTCGGTTTCCTGCAGGGAATCGGGCTCCTCATCGCAGGATCGTCCCTTGCCCTTGCACAGGCCCAGATCGATCCCCTGGGGCTGCCATCGGCGCTCGAGTTGCTGGGCAACCTGATCACGTGGGTGGCACCACCGTTGCTCATTCACCGCGCCACGACCGGTATGCGCCACCCGAACGGCCAGAGCGGTTGGCTCTACCCGTTCGTTCGTCGTCCGCTTGCGCAACGCATCGTACGCTGGCTCGGAGGTACCGGCGCCCGCGATACGACGCCTGCGCTGTCGGCGTCGCCATCACATACCGAAGTCCTGCTCAGCGAGGCGGTCAACGCCATCTTCGAGCGCCTGCCACGCGACGTGCGCCTGCCGCTCGCGGCGCTCCCCGACGCCACCGCCGCACTCGCCCGCGAAGCCTTGGCTCTCCGTGCCAGGGCCGAGGCGCTGTCGGCCGAGCACCGTCGGCTGCGCACTGCGCCGCACGATGCCGCCATGCTGGCCGATATCGAACAGCAGCAGGCGACCGTACGGGCGCGCCTCGGCACCGCCATCGCCGGATTGGAGAACATCCGCCTCGACCTGCTGCGGCTCGAAGCCGATCGCACCCTGCCCGGATCACTCACCGAACAGTTGGAGGCCGTGCGTGAGCTGCAACGCCAGGTGGATGCCGCGGCGGAGATGCAGCGCATACTCCGTGCGCCGGCGACGGAGCTGACACCGGTGTAGTCGAGGTCCGCTCGTGGTGTAGAATAGAGAGCGGTCGCGACGCAGGAGGCACGCGCTCCCACCCTTCCCCACCATCATGACGGATTTCGAAACCCTCGGCGCCTTCTACCTCGGCAAGCGCTACGACGTTCCCGCGCGCGCCCGTCGCGACGACTACGTGTTGTACGACGCCAAGGATCTCACCACCCACGCCGTGATCATCGGCATGACCGGCAGCGGCAAGACCGGTCTCGGGGTGGGACTGCTCGAAGAGGCGCTCATCGACAAGGTGCCGGTGATTGCGGTGGACCCCAAGGGCGACCTGGGTAACCTCGCGTTGCGCTTCCCCGCCCTCGACGCGAGCGACTTCCGGCCGTGGGTGGATCCGCAGCAGGCCACCAACGCCGGCATGACCGCCGACCAGTACGCCGCCCAGCAGGCCGACCTGTGGAAGAACGGACTCGCCGGCTGGGGGCAGGACGGCGCCCGCATTGCGCGCTATCGCGACGCGGCCGACATCACCATCTACACGCCCGGGTCGACCGCGGGGCGACCGCTGTCGCTGCTCAAGGCATTCGATGCCCCTCCCGCCGCCGTGCGCGACGATGCCGAGGCGCTGCAGGAGCGGGTCAACGCCACCGCCACCTCGCTGCTCGCGCTGCTTGGCATCGACGCCGATCCCATCTCGAGCCGCGAACACATTCTCGTGGCCAACCTGCTGCACCACGCCTGGCGCGCGGGGCGCAGCCTCGATCTCGCCGGGCTCATTGGCGGCATCCAGAACCCCCCGTTCACCACGGTGGGCGTCATGCCGTTGGATACGGTGTTCCCACCCAAGGAGCGCATGACGCTGGCCATGCAGCTCAACAACCTGCTCGCGGCCCCAGGCTTCCAAACGTGGATGCAGGGCGAACCGCTCGATACGGCCGCGCTGCTCTACGACATCAACGGCAAGCCGCGCGGCAGCGTCATTTCCATTGCGCATCTGAACGATGCCGAGCGCATGTTCTTCATGACGCTGCTGCTGTCGGACATTCTGGCGTGGGTGCGCACGCAGCCGGGAACCGGGTCATTGCGCGCCATTCTCTACATCGACGAACTCTTCGGCTACATGCCGCCGGTGGCCAACCCGCCCAGCAAGGTGCTGCTGCTTACGCTGCTCAAGCAGGCACGCGCGTATGGGCTGGGGGTGGTGCTGGCTACGCAGAACCCTGTCGATCTCGACTATCGCGGTCTCTCGAACACGGGGACGTGGTTCATTGGCCGTCTGCAGACCGAGCGCGACAAGATGCGGGTCATGGAAGGACTCGAAGGCGTGAGCGGCGGCCAGCCGTTCGACAAGGGCGCCATGGAGCAGACCATTGCGGGGCTCGGCAAGCGCGTGTTCCTGCTGCACAGCGTGCACGAGCCGGCCCCCATCACCTTCGAAACCCGGTGGACGCTGTCGTATCTCGCCGGCCCCATGACCCGCGAGCAGATTCGCAGCGTGACAGCGCTGGCTCCAGCGGCGGCGCCCGCGGCAGCGCCCGCGGCAGCGCCCGCGGCAGCGCCCGCGTCGGCACCGGCATTGAGTACCGCGGCTACCGGTGGTGGGTTCGCGTCGCTCGATGCGCGTGCGGCCGTGGCACCCGTGCTGCCCCCTGACGTCCCGCAGTACTTCCTGCCGCCGACCAGGGACGGCGCCCTGCTCTACAACCCGGTGGTGCTGGGGCTCGCCGATGTGAGCTTCGCCAACGCCAGGCTGGGCGTCACCGAACAGCGCCGGGTCATGCTCATGACGTCGGTGGACGACGGCCCCATCGCGCTCGAGTGGGATGCCGCCGAGCGGGTGGAGCTGGAGCCGTCGGCCCTCGAGCAGCGACCGCATGACGGCGCGGCATTTGGCGCGTTGCCCGCAGTGGCCACGAAGTCCAAGAACTACGCGGTGTGGAGCAAGACGCTGCAGAAGTGGGTGGTGGCCAACGAAACGGTGACGCTGTTCAAGAGCGCGGCGTTCAAGGCCACCTCACAGCCGGGCGAGAGCGTAGGGCAGTTCCGCGTTCGCCTGCAGGTCATGGCGCACGAAACGCGCGACGCGAAGATCGAGGTACTGCGCGGCAAGTACACCACGCGGCTGTCGGCGCTGCAGGACAAGCTGCGGCGCGCGGAGCAGGCCGTGCAGCGCGAAGCCCAGCAGGCCTCGCAGGCCAAGATGGACACCGCCATTTCGGTGGGTGGCGCCATCCTTGGCGCCATCTTCGGGCGCGGCAAGGTGGGCGTGGGCACACTGGGCAAGGTGGCCACCGCAACGCGCGGGGCGGGTCGCGCCGCACAACAGGCGGGCGACGTGACCCGCGCACAGGAATCAGTCGAGGCTGTTCGGCAGCAGTACGCCGACCTCGAAGCCAGGCTGCAGGCCGAGGTGGACGCCCTTGGCGCGGCCTACGATGCGCAGCAGGAGGCGCTGGAGGAGGTCGTGGTGAAGGCCAAGGCTGCCGACGTGCACGTGCAGCTGTGCGCCCTGCTCTGGGTGCCGTATGTCAAGGATGCCAACGGCATCGTGAGCAAGGCGTGGGGATGACCCCGCATCTCCGACTCACGACACACCTTGCCGCTTCTGAATGTTGAGCGACCAGTCGTAGCTGCGTGGCTGCACGATGGCCTTTCCCTCCAGCAGCCGCTTCCTCTGCGGCTCCGTTGGGCGCAGGGTGACGTACGGCGCCACGAACTGCACCCATTCCTGCCGCGTGGCCCCGAAGTCGCGCTCGTAGGCCAGGAACAGCGCGTTCACCCCCAGCACCCCATTGCGGTACCACGTCCTCGTCGTATCGGAGAGCAGGCGACGTGTCTGGTCCTCCAGCTGTTCGACCACGCGAGCACCGGTGTAGGCTTCACTGCGCAGCGGCGGCGCACCCTTGGCCGCAGGTACCAGCGCGAAGTGTACGCGCGGCTCGTGGAACTCCTTGCGTAGGACGCGGTGCAGCAGTTGGTCGAGGCTGTACACCTGCCCGCCGGCACGCACCAGTCGCTCGTTCCACGGCCCCTTGAGCTGCAGGACACCCAATGTGCGGTTGATGTTGCGGATCGACGTCCGCTCGCCGTGCGTGATGATGAGCTGGATCGTGTACGCGTTGTACACGTTGATCCAGAAGGCCAGTCGATCGTCCTCACTCAGTGTTGCCGGACGTACCGCATCGAGCGACGCGAGGTATCGGGCAAACTCGGGCGCCGCGGCGAAGGCGTCGTAGTCCACCAGACCGTCACGCACGTGCGCGCGCAGCAAGCGGTCGAAGGGGTCGTGCAGCGAGGCCTGCGCACGAAGCGGCGGGCACAGCACGACCATGGCCGCCAGGGCGAGCAGCAGCGGGCCTACGCGCCCAATGCGCGTTGTGCCGGCCATTATGCTTCACCCATGTCGACGGATTGGCTGCTGGGCACATGGCGCCTCGTGCGCGCCGACGAACCGCTGGACTTTGCGCCGGGTGTGCGCATGGAGTTTCTCCCCGGTGGTGTATTGCGCTACCACGTGGACGTGGGCGGCGTCGATCAGACCATCGACCTGCTCTATCGCGTGGAGGGCGAGGTGCTGCACACAGAGAATCCGGCGGCACCGCACGCCATGTCCGTACGGCTCAGCCACGGGGCAGGTGACAGCCTCCTCTTCGACTTTGGCGGTCCGCGGGCGCTGCTGGTGCGCGAGGTGCGCGGCGCCGGCGCCGCGGCATCGTGACGATCGGTACGTGAAGGCGCTCACATCCAGAAGACGTACTGCTTCGTCGCCACCGCATAGGCCGCCAGCGCGGCGTTGGTGGCCACGTGCGCCAGCACCAGGTCTCCCAGCGAGCGTGTCGTCCACATGTACCAGTTGAAGATGAGCCCGCACATCAGCGCCACGTCCCAGTAGGGGCCGTGCTGCGCGGCAAAGAGGAGCGCCGTGGCCACGAACGCCACCGTGTTGTAGCTCCCCATGGGGACGGCATCCCAGTTGTTCCGCAGCACCCAGCGGGGGAGGAAGCCGCGCCAGAAGATTTCCTCCACCAGGGGCACGAGCAGCACCGCGCGCGCAATACGCAGCGACAGGAGCAGCGGACTTGCCAGCCAACTGTCGGGCAGCGTGCTCACGGTTTCGCCCGTGATGCCGTTCTGAAACAGGCTCTGCTCGCGGTACCCCGGCCACACCACCCCCGGCAGCAGCCAGAGCCCGGCCACCAGCAAGCCCACCGTGATGCTCGACAGCCAGCGCGTCACGCGCAGCGACGCCACAATACCGCGCGACACAGTCAGCAGCACCACCGCCAGCAGGCCAAAGCGCAGCAGTTCCGAACGCAGCTCGTCGAGCGGCACTAACGGCCAGACCAGCATCCACAGCAGAAAAACGGCAAACGGCGCCACCCACGGGCGTGCCGAGGGTGGCGCCGCGAAGGCAGTGGGCAGGTCGGTGTCAGCCATGGCTGAACTTACATGCGAAACGCCCGACGTCACGTGAGAGGCGACGCCCATGGCACGAGCACCGCCTTACGGGCTGTACACCATGGGCGCCGTCCCCTGCCGGATATCGCGCGCACCGGCGGCGACGCCTGCTCCCACGGCGAGGGCCGCTGTGAGCGCCGTCCCCACACCAACCAGCGGGAGCAGACCGGCGGCGGCGCTCCCCACCAGGAACACCGCGCCACCGGCAAGCCACGGCGCCAGCGACTTCTGCACGGCGTCGACGTACCGCAAACGGGTGCGCACGAAACGGCGGGTGGATCCGTGCAGCACGATGGCCAGTATGCTGGCGATGGCGAACGAAACGAGCAGGGAGATCATGGATCCTCCGAAGTGGCAACGTAGGCGCGCGGGCCGTGAGATGTCGGTTCAGGCCGGACGCGCGGGGCTGCTCATCCTAACGGCGCCACGCCGCACAGGTTTCACCCGGGCGGACGGCGCGGTGGCATGGTCACCTTGGTGTACGAGCTGGGCACCGCAAACAGGTCGTTGGATAGGCGCTTGCGCTCCACCTTGGTCACTTCCAGCGGCACCGAGCCGTCGGCCATGGTGACCTTGAGAGGAAACTCCGCCCCCAGCTGCCGCTGCCACGGCGCCAGCGCCCCGGCTCGCAGGCTTTCCATGGGATTTACGAACCGACCGAGCTCCCCCGTGAGGCACAGGTCCGTAGCCGTGCCGCCGCTGCTCACAAGCACATGCTCGCACGTCAGCCCCGCCACCTGCTCCCGACGTCCGGTGCGCGTGACCTTCACACTGTCGGCGGCGGCGGCCGAGGAGCGCGCCCGGTCGGCGAGACTGTCGGGGAGGCTCATCTCCACATAGCTGTTCTGCGCGGTCAGCAGCATGTACATCTTCTTTTCTGCTGGCGACACGATCATGGCCGCGCCGCCCATGGGGCCACCCATGGTCACGCGCATCTTGCCGCCGCGCACGAGGTACTCCACGGCTTGCGACATCGCGCCCTGCGGGCCGCGCGACGCCATGCGCATGGTGATGCTCCCCTCGAACGCCTGCGCGTGCAGGCGCGGGGCCGCCAGCAGCGCCCCGGCCATCGTCGCACCGGCAACCATTCCCCTGCAGAACATCAGGCCAGCCCCTTGTGCATGGCGGTCAGCACCAGTTCGGCGAACCGGTCGATCTCATCGAGAGAGGTATACACGTTCGGCGTCACGCGGATCCCCTTGAACTCGGGATGCACGATGGGCGTCTGCACCACGCGATGCTTGCTGAACAGCCAGTCGCCGAGCTTCACCGGGTCGAGTCCGTCCACATTGAAGAAGCCGAGCCCGCCGCCCCACGGAGAATCGAGCGGCGTGAGCAGGCGCACCCGTCCCGCGCCCTCCGCCAGGAGGCGCTTCGCCCACCGGTCGCGCAGGTACACCAGACGCGCCGACTTGCGCGCGGCGCCCAGCGCCCGGTGGAAGGCCAGTGACACCGACACCGCGTTGTGGTTCGCCGCGGGATGCGTCCCCACCTCCTCGTACTTGCGAATGTCGGCCGCCTGGCCGTCGTTCTCGGCGTAGAGCGGCCAGACACGCGGGATACGATCGCGCCGCACATAGAGGAAACCGGTACCGATGGGCGCCAGCAGCCACTTGTGCAGGCTCGTGCCGTAGTAGTCGCACCCCAGTTCGTCGCGCGTGAACGGGAACTGCGCGAACGCATGCGCGCCGTCGACGAACGTTTCGACCCCACGCGCCCGCGCCATGGCCACCAGTTCCTTCACGGGCAGGATCTGGCCGGTGAGGTTGGTGATGTGCGTGATCTCCATGACACGTGTCCGCGGGGTGATGCCGGCGGCAAAGGCATCGACGATCTGCTGCGGCGTGGTGCAGGGCACGGGGAACGAGATCTCCTTCACCACGATCCCCTGACGCCGCGCCCGCTGCTTCCACCCGTTGATCATGCGGCCGTAGTTCTGGTTGCTTAGCAGGACCTCGTCGCCGGGCTTGAGGTCGATGCCGTGAATGAGCGTCAGCAACGCCTCCGAGGCGTTGCGCGTCACGGCCATCTCCTCGGGGTCGCATCCGAACTCGCGCGCCAACTCGCGGCGTACCACCTCGATGCGCGGTTCGAGGTCGCGCCACATGTGGATCACGGGCAGCTCGTTGCTGTAGCGGAGGTCCCGTTCGAGCTGCGCCATGACATGCGTGGGAGCCGGGGAGCACCCGCCGTTGTTCAGGTTGATCCAGGTGCGATCGAGGTCGAAGGCCCGTTGCACGGGCTCCCAGAACTCTTCGTCGGCGGCGAACCGCTGCGCCTCCTCCGCGCTCCCCTGCCAGGCGCCGGTGGCCGGATCAACCAGGGCACGCCCTCGACTTCGGGCCACGTCGGCGGCGTCGAGCAGACGGCGTATGGCCCCGGGCGCGAAGCGGGGAGCGGAGAGCGCCGGGAGGGCGGAGGTCCCGGCAAGCGCGGCAACGAAGAGGCGGCGGTCCATCCCACAACATGCTGCACGCAACGACGCCCCGCGAGAGGAGCTGCGGCCACCGCCTCGGGACCCGTGCCGCTCACGGTCCCCATCTCAGAGCACCAGAGGCGGTCCTCAGCGCGAGCCCTGAGCGCGATTGGCCCGTGGACGGCGGTCGCGTCTGACGCGTCCGCGGCGTATCGTGCCCGTATGCGCAGCTTTCGACTTTCCCGCCGGGCCGTGTTGGCCACGGCGTTGCTGGCCGGCCTGGCGGCCTGTGCTCAGCCGCTGACCATCGCCCCGAGCGACGCCGCCGCCGTCCTCGCGCGTCGCTCGATTACCGCCGCCAACCCCGGCCACCCTGGCCCGCACACGGTGCGCTTCCTGTACTACGGCAGTGGCAAGGATCGACGGCGCCCCGAGTACCGCGACTCCATTACCTACCGTACGGCCCCGGTGGACGCGTCGCCGTTCGCGCGCACCGAGCCGTCCAATGCCAGGGCGCGCAAGAAGTACTGGGGGTATGACAACACGGCGTTTCCGCTCAATGCGCGGGTGTGGTATCCCGAAGGGAACGGTCCCTTCCCGCTCGTGCTCGTGGTACACGGCAATCACAACATGCGCGAGTTCTCCGACCCCGGCTATCGGTGGCTGGGCGAGCTGCTCGCCTCACGCGGCTTCGTGCTCGCGTCCATCGACGAGAACTTCCTCAACGGCAACCTGCGTGGCGAGAACGATGCGCGCGGCTGGATGCTGCTCAAGCACCTCGAGGTGTTCCGCGCCCTCAACGACAGCGCCGGCAAGCCGCTCTTCGGCAAGCTCGACCTGTCGCGCATCGCGCTCATGGGCCATTCGCGTGGCGGTGAGGCCGTGGCCATTGCCGGGGCCTTCAACCGACTGCCGCACTACCCCGACGACGCCACCATCCGCTTCAACTTCAACTTCGCCATCAAGTCACTCGTGGCCATCGCCCCGGTCGATGGGCAGTACCGCCCGGCGGAGCAGCCCACGCCGGTGAGCGACTACAGCTACCTCGTCATTCATGGGTCGCACGATGGCGATGTGTCGAGCTTCATGGGGCTCACCCAGTACAACCGCTTTCGCTTCACGCGGCCGGGGCCCGAATTCAAGAGCGCCATCTGGATGCACCGCGCCAATCACGGGCAGTGGAACACCGAGTGGAACAACAAGGACAACGGCAGCTACTCCGTGCGCGCGCTGCAGCTCGACGCGCTGGTGAGCGGGGAGGAGCAGCGGCGCTTCGGACGGGTGGTGATTGGCGGGTTTCTCGAGGCGACGCTCCATGGACGTGACGAGTACCGGCCGCTCTTCCGCGATCACCGCACGGCCGGCGATTGGCTGCCGCCCGAGATGTACATCACGCGCTATGCCGACGCGAACACGCGCTGGCTCGCCACCTTTGACGAGGACGTCGATGTAACGACGGGCACGGCCCCCGGTGTCCGCATCACCGCCGATTCGGTGAGCACCTGGAAGGAAGCCGACGCCCCGGCGCGTTCACGCGCATCGACCTTCCGCAGCAACAACGCCACCTTCGGCTGGAACAATACGGCCATCGGCAAGGACAGTACGCTCACGCGATGGCCCGCGCGGGTAACCGTGACCGTGCCCGACTCCCTGCGCCGCGCCTGGTCGGTGTCGTCGTCCGCTTCGCTGCTGCTCACCATCGGCAGTACCGACCAGAAGCCGGGCCCCCGCAAGGTGCCGCGTGACACCGCACGCCGCGACAGCACGGCGCGCGACAGCACCCGCACGGCCTCCCGTCGCCCCGCGCCGCCGCGACCGAAGAAGTCGGCCAAGGATACGGTTGCGCCAGACCTCACCGTGGAGCTGGAAGACGCCAGCGGGCACATCGCGCGCATGCCCCTCTCCACCTTCGGCCCCGTCCGCATGCCCTTCGAGAGCTACATCTATCGGCGGCGCAATCGCGACAAGACGCAGTTTCCCACGCTCGCCGAACCGGTCATGCAGACCTACACGATGCCGCTCGCCCGCTTCCGCGACGCGAACACCGCGTTCGACCCGGCGACGCTGCACGCCATCCGCCTCGTCTTCGACCGCAAGCGGGTTGGCGCCATCACGCTCGACGACGTGGGCATCTCGTCGCGCTGACCGCCGGCTGCCAGCATCCGTACGGTTGCCGGCAGCGCACGGTGCGCCTCAGAACGTGGTGCGGACCCCGAAGGTGAGCGTACGCCCGGCGATCACGGTGGCGTTGTCCGGGGCACCCGTCTGCACGTCGAGCAGGTTCTCCCCCGCTGTCATGAGTGCCAGGTCACCGCGCAACCGGAACTGCATCCCGGCACGCCATCGCGTCACGCCACCGTAGCGCATCCAGTACTGGCGCAGGTTGTTCCCGTCGAGTCCGCGCGGTGATTGCTCGACGGCTGCCAGCAGCGTCCCCACGGCCATTCGGTCGTAGCCCATCCAATCGGCGGCGTGCATCGCCGTGCTCGTGAGCATCCAGCGCCCACGGGTCCACGCCGCCGACACACTCACGGTGTGCGCCGGCACATCCAGCATGCGGTCACCCGTGCGCAGGTCACCGCGATATCCCGGTGCCAGCCGCGTCACGCGGCTGTCCACCTGGGTCATGGTCGCCGCCAGTGACAGCGTCCGGACCCGCGCCGTCGCCTCCACCTCCCAGCCCCGGTTGCTGATGGCGCCCACGTTCTGCAACGTGAATGCCATCGTGCGGGTCAGGCGCCCGGCGCTGTTCACGGCGGTCACCACGCGCGACACCGGCTGGATGAGACCGGTGGCGCTCTGGTCGAATCGCGTCACGTGCACCGCTACGCGACCGCCGAGCATGAGGTCCACGCCAAGCTCCGTGCCCGACTGCTGCTCGGGGTCGAGGGCGGACAGCAGCGCCCCTTGCCCCTGTCCCATCCACGACGATGAGCGCAGCAGCGTGCGGGCCGGGCGAATGCCGGTGCCAAAGGCGCTGCGGACCTTGACCACCGTGTTCCCGACTTCGCGCACGTATGCGGCTCCCAGCATGGGCAGCGCCGAATGCTGGGCATTGGGGGTCGCGCCCTGGATGCGCTCTCCGCGGACACCCGCCGAAGCGAACCAGCGATCCTGCCACGCGAACTGCAGCTGCGTGAGCAGGCCGGCGTTGTCATACGTGGTTTGCGACGAACCCGAGGCGGCGGCGCCACGCAGCCCCGCGAACGCGGTGGTGCCGCCGGGTGCACCGCTCCCCGGTCCCAGCGTCGGGAGTGGCGTGACCGCACCGCCCGCCCCTGACATCGCACCGCGTGTCACCTCGTGCGTGAACGCCTGCTCGGCCCCCAGTGTGAGCGTGAGCAGCGCCCCCGGTGCCACATCGAATCGCCCCACCGTGCGCAAGCGTACCGACGCACGATCGGCGGCCCCCTCCGGGCTCCCTACCGCGGCCGCCGACAGCTGCTGTGGTCCCACGAGCGAATACGGCGACAGTCCACGCAGGCGATAGCCATCGACTCCCGCGATGACCGTGTGGGTCCAGTGCATGGAGGGCATCACGGCAATGCTGCCCCCCAGCGTGTACTGCGCCATGGCCTGACCACTGACACTGTCCTGCGCAAATGGCATCGACGAGGCGGCATTGGCGCGTTGCAGTGCGAAACGGCTGAATCCCGTGTAAATGGAGCGTTGCCGCGAAAAGCGTCCGTCGGCATCGAGCAGGAGGCGGCGCTCCGACGCGCCCGACACGTAGGCGCCCATGGTGCTCACGTTCACCCCGAGCCCCGCGTTGCGCGCCGCCGACCCGCGCCGCAGCGACACGGAGTGCTCCTGCACGAACGGATCGCGCGCCGCGAAAGCGGTGCTCGTCACTCCCGCCGCGGCCTGCACCTGGATTTCACGCTGCCCATCCGACGTCCCGTCGTGGCGCGTGAGAATGTTCACTACGCCGCTGATGGCATCCGCGCCGTACAGCGCGGCACCCTGTGGCCCGCGAATCACTTCCACCCGCGCCACGCGTGCCGGGTCCAGCTGAGTCACGAGCAGCGGGTTCGCCACCTCAATGCCGTCGAGATAGACCTTGGGAGCGCTCACGCCGAACGAACTGGCCCCGCGGATGCTCCCGTAGCGCGCCGTCACCGAACCGGCGGGCGTCGTCCAGCTCCACACCCCGGGAACCGACAGCTCCAGCGCTTCGCCAAGGGTACTCACGCCGTGGTCGGCCAGCTGTGCGCCATCCACCACGTCGAGCGCGAACGGCGACCCACGTTGTGCGGCCCCATCGGGAGACCCGGTCACAACGACACGATCGAGCAGGCTGGTGCGGCGCGACACCGTGGCGACCGGCACACCGGTGGACGTACGCGATGGGGCCAGCACGACCTGTGCACTGCCCAGCACGATGGGGCTGAGCACCGACCCCTGGAGCAGATGATCGAGCACCGCGCCCACCGGGACGCGCTCGAGGGCCAGGCAGACCCGCTTTGTCGCGGGCAGCAGATCGGCACTGTAGGACAGGTCGAGACGCGCCACGCCCGCGAGATGGTCCACGGCATCGCGAACCGTCAGGTCGGACACGCGCAACGATACCAGCCGGTCGAGCGGCGGCGCCCACAAGGCGGCGCGATCGGCCGCGGGTACGCGCACGGTACACGACGGGTCCGTGTGCCCGGTACGCGCGGGAACGCCGGGACTCGCCAGCGCCGTGCGCACGGGGAGCACGCCCCACGCCACCAGGAGAGCGACTGCCGCGCGCACGGCACGGCTGTGACGGCCGCCGGACCGTCGCCCCGCCCCGCGCGCTCCCGAGCACGGCGTCATGTCATCAGCGCGGCGTCGAGGAACCGACACCCTGCGGTTGCAGCGTCACGGTGTCTCCCCGTTGCACCAGCTCGGCCCCCAGGGCCAACGCGATGACTCGCAGCACCTGAGTGGCAGAATCGCCGCGGAAGGAGGCCGTGAGCGTGCGCGCCGCCAGTGTGCTGTCAGGAACGCGCAGGTCGATGCCGTACCAGCGCCGTACGTCGGCGCGCACTTCCGTGAGCGAAGCGTCGCGATACGAGAGCTGGCCGCGTGTCCAGGCCACGTCGTCGGCGGTCACCGTCCCGCGGCGCACGGACACCGCCTCGCGCACCAGCACGCCGCGGTCGCCGGCGCGCAGTTCCACCGGGGCCACGGTCGAGTGTGCCGCACGCAGCGCGACGATCCCGTGCGTCACATCCACCGTCACTTCGCCGTCGTCACTCGTCTTGACCGCGAACGCCGTGCCGATGTCGCGAATGTCGGCGCTGGCCGTGTGCACCGTAAACGGGTGCGCGGCATCGTGCTTCACGTCGAAGTAGGCCGCGCCGTCCAGCTCCACGTCGCGCGACGAGACACCGTACGCCGCGGCCACCACCAGGCGACTTCCTGGCGCCAGAACCACCATGCTGCCGTCGGGTAACCGCACGCTATCGCGCTGCCCCACGGCCGTGCGGTATTCACGTGAGGCGCTCGCCTGGGGGGCACTGCGGAATTGCGAGAGGGCCGCCAGCGCGGCCACCCCGGCCGCCAGGGCACCGGCCACCCACGACGACCGGCGCCGCGCCGGCTGCCCCCCCGACACGTTCGCTCTCCCCGGCGATCCCCCGCGCTTCACCGAAAGGTGGGGAGTAGCGGAATCCGCTCCCATGCGGGCGCGCACCGCCGCCAGGGCACGCTCGGTATCCACCGTCATGTCGGCCCGATGCTCGGCATTGGCGGTGTGCACCTTAACGAGATCGACCAGCCTGGCGTCTTCCACATGCGTGGCAAGCCAGCTCCGAACGGACGCCGCCTCAATCGGGTCGCTCTCCCCCGCCAGATGGCGGGCGATCGCCTCCCAATTGGCGTCCGGCGGCTGGCCGGAAGCAGGTCGGAGTTCGTTGGAACGGTCGGACATACAGAGGGGAACACGGGAGCGGATCGGAACCCTACGTCGGTCGGCCACGCCCCGCGTGCGAACCCGGGGCGCATGGCGCGATCGGAAACTTAGCATTATTCACCTGCACGGACTGTCCTCGTTCGTCCACCGCTCGCTCCGCTGCCTGTGCGCCCCCGATCAACCGCTCCGTGACCGACGCCGACCTGCTGACTCGACTTCGTCAGGGGGAGCACGCGGCGTTCGACGCCATCTTCCGGCAGTGGTACGAGCCAGTCGTACGGTCGGCCAATCGCATTCTGCATGAGCCAGGCGTCGCCGAGGAGATTGCGCAGGACGTGTTTCTCGAGCTGTGGCGGCGGCGTGATCAGCTGCCCGATGGCAGCAGCGTGGCCGGCTATCTCGTGCAGGCGGCACGCAACCGGGCGCTCAATCATCTTCGGCACCTGCAGGTGCAGAAGAAGTCGCAGCTGCACGTGGAGGCGCTCCATGAGCCCGCGGAGCACGCCGACGCCGACGCGCACGCCAACGAGCTCGAGGGGGCCATGCACGAGGCCATTGCCGAGTTGCCGCCGCGCACGCGGGAAGTCTTTCTGCTCAGCCGCGAACGCAACCTCAAGTACAGCGAGATCGCTGCTCAGCTCGGCGTGAGCGTGAAGGCCGTGGAGGCCAACATGAGCCGCGCCTTGCGCCAGCTGCGAGAAAAGCTCGCCCCCTTTCTGCACCGAGCAGCAGACAGCTAGGGTTCGCAGCCGCCGCGGTGTTCCTCTGCATGAACGCCCGAGGACACGCCGACGACAGTCGCCGGCCCGGCTCGGCATCACTCCCGGACACTCTCATGGCACGCACCCTGTTTCGTGTACTGGCAACGGCGACCACGCTGATCGGCGCGACGGCCTGCACATTCGACGCGTTTGGCGGCCCCGGCGACACCATGCAGTTCGACTCGGCCTTCGACAGCGCACCAACCGGACTCGATGGCGCGACCAGCTCCTTCTCCCCCGACAGCGAAGGGGCGTGGGGCGGGCCGCGCCGCGGCCGCGGCCCCGGCGGCCCCGGCATGATGGGACTCATGGGCGGCGGCATGGGTGCCGACTTCCTCGGCACCGGGGGCTTCGGGCGCGGAGCCCATCGCGGTCCGTTTGCGGCGCGCATCGACTCCACCTGCACCGTGAGCGCCGGCGACGTCACCTGCACGCGCACCGACAACGGCCTCACCGCCACCACCATCTACACCATTCATGACGCGGCCGGCGCCGCGCAAACGCGCATCGACACCATCACCACCAATTCGGTGCGTACACGCGCCACGGTCACGGGTACCAGCACGCACGGCCGTGACGGGGCGAACGTGACGGCCACCGTGAATCACACCAGCGATCGTACCGTGACCGGGCTCGCCGCCAGCAGCACGCAGCGCACGGTAAACGGCACCTCGCGCGGTACCGAAAACTCTACCGGCACCAATCGCGACGGCCAGAGCTTCACCGCCGTGCGCCTCTCGGCCGACACGACGACCAATCTCGTGGTGCCGGTGTCCACCACCGGACCGCGGCACCCCACGGCCGGCAGAGTCGTTCGCACCATGAAAGTCACCACGACGGTGGTCGGCGGCACGCCCAGTGTGAAGGAGCGCCGCGAGGTGGTGGAGTACGACGGGTCGACCACGGCCAAGGTGACGATCACGCAGGATGGTACGACCAGGAACTGCACCCTGTCGTTGCCGCGCGGCCGCCCCAATTGCGGCTGACGAACAGCAGCCCCCGATGCGCAACGCCCGGCCAGATGGCCGGGCGTTTTTTTCAGCCGCTGCGAACGCACGACGCGAGTTGCCGTTACCGCAGCCGGATGCCCACGCGGTGCACCACCGGACGTCCGCCGCGCATGGGCTCCATCGCCCAGTCGACGGAGAACCGGTCGACGTTGAGACCGAAGCCGGCTGTCGCGAGGGGCTCATCGATTTCTCGCGGGAGCCGCAGCCCGCTGCGCACGACCACCGCGACCCCCTCGATGGGCACATAGCCCAGCTCCACACCGCCCGCCGGGCGCACGAATCCGTCACGCTCGACGCTCACCTGCGTCTGCATGCCCAGATCCCAGTGCTCCCAGAGCGGAAAGAGGCCACCACCGAAGCCCACGGTAAAGCGCGTCGGGAGCGCCCCCGGCCCGAACCCGAGATCGGGATCGCTCCCGATGTTCTGCACGGCCATGGCCAGCGTGGCCGATCCCAGCGGTTTGCTCACGCCCACGTCGAGCGCGAAGCCCCCATCGTGAACGGCGTCGAGTCGCTCTTCCGCGTACTTGGCGCTCGCGCCGACCCGCAGCCCCTTGATGGTACGCGCTACCCCGAACACGAACGCGTTGCTCGACGCCGTGACGGTCCCACCGTCGGAAAGCCGTGGACCGCCACGCTCGTTGGCACCCACCGGGTCTGCCGCGTCTCCCTGGTACTGCAGCAGCTGCGCGCCCAGCCCGATCGAGTAAGCGCCGAAGGTCTGCACGCTGCCGAAGGAGCCACTCGTGGCGCGGGCGCCGTATCGCTGCACGGAAACGGCGACCCCGCGCGCCTGAGGCAACATGCCGGGATTGTAGAACACCGCGTCGCCGTCGGCCGCCGCCGCTCCGGCATTGGCCATGCCCAGCAGCCGCGCGCTGGCAGGGAGGCGCAGCACCAGGGGGCCCTCGAGTCGTGCCTCATCGCTCGTGGACTGGGGCGCCACGGGCTGCGAACGCGTCCCCTGAGCCTGCAGGGCGACGGGGGCGGCGAAGGGGACGGCGAACGTCAGCGCGACAGCGGCCCCGATGAACGGCAGCCCACGAACCGCGGCAGCAAATCTGGACGCAGAATGCCCTCGTCCCTTGCGGTGGAAATGGCTCATGGGTTCAAATGAACGCCATGTCGTCACCCCACGCCAGTTGGCAGCTCGGTCCCAACGCCCCGCAAACCCAGCGCCTCTGGCTGCGCGCGCTCGGGTGGTTCCTCATGCGCCGCGCCGGCTGGAACTTTGCCGGTTCCATGCCGGACATTCCCAAGTTCGTCTGCATCGTGGCGCCCCACACCTCGAACTGGGACTTTCCCGTGGGGCTCGCGGCCAAGTGGGCGCTTGGCTTCGATGCCCATTGGTGGGGAAAGGACACACTCTTTCGCCCCCCCCTTGGCTGGTTCATGCGGGCCAACGGCGGTATTCCTGTGGACCGTCGCAACAAGGGCAACGCCGTGCAGCGCACGGTGGAGTTGGCGCAACGCAGCGAACGGTTCGCCCTGGCCCTGTCGCCGGAAGGCACGCGCAAGGCCGTCACCGAATGGCGCACCGGATTCTGGCACGTGGCGAAGGGCGCCGGTATCCCCATCTGCCTGGTGGCGCTCGATTGGGAGCACAAGCTGGTGCGCCTGGGGCCCACGGTCACCCCCGACGAAGCAGACATCACCGAGGGGATCGCGCGTGTGCGGTCGCTGTACGCCGGTGTCTGCGGGTACGACCGCCGCCAGCAGATCGCGTAATCAGGCGGGGAGCAGGGCGCGTTCGAGGGTGGCCCAGTCCACCGGTTTGGTGAGGTGCGCGCGAAAGCCCTGAGCGAGGGCGCGCTCCCGGTCGGCCGGCTGTCCCCACCCCGTCTGTGCAATGAGCACGAGGTCGGCGTTGGCCGGATCGGCGCGCAACCGGGCCGCCAGTTCGTACCCGTCCATTCCCGGCAGGCCAATGTCGAGGAGCGCCACATCGGGCGCGAAAACGGGCACCACATCGAGGGCGGCGCGTGCATCGTGCACCACACACACGATGTGCTGCTTCAGTTCGAGCATCGTCGCTTCGCTCTGGGCGAAATCGACGTTGTCGTCTACGATCAGGATGCGCAGCCCCCGCACTCTGGCGCCCACCGCCGCCGCCGGCACCGCATTGGCCGCGGCCGGCCGCGCCACGGCGGGGGAGGAGGCCGGTCCGGGCACCGGCAACCACATCTCGAAGGTACACCCCTGCCCCTCACCATTGCTGAGCGCGCGCACCTCGCCCCCGTGCAGTTCCACGATCCGCCGGACCAGCGCCAGACCGATGCCGAGTCCGCCCTGCCCATCCTGCCGCACACGGGTGAACATCTCGAAGACATCGTCGCATCGGTCGGCGGGGAGTCCGCGGCCGTTGTCGGTCACGGCAATGCGCACCCGCCCCCCGTCGCGCACTACGGTCAGTGCAAGCTGTCCGCCCGTGGGCGTGTAATGCGCGGCGTTGTTGAGCAGGTTCGACAGCGCCTGCGACAGGCGCGCCGCATCACCGGTCACGGTGACAGGCGCGTGCGGCAGGCTCACCTGCAGATGGTGCTCGCCGGCCTCGATGAGTGGCCGGCTCGTTTCCACGGCGGCCCACACGGCGTCCGCCACGTCCAGGCGTTCGGACAGCAGCAGGATGTCACCGCGGCTGATGCGGTTCACGTCGAGCAGGTCGTTAACAAGTCGTACCATTTGGCTCACCTGACGGTCGATGATGCCCACCGCTTGCTGCATGGTGGGGTCCTCAGGGGCGAGCATTCGCAAGACTTCGGCCGCGCTGCGGATGGGGGCTAGCGGGTTGCGCAATTCGTGCGCGAGCGTGGCCAGAAACTCATCCTTGCGACGATTCGCCATCTGGAGCGCCAGCTCGGCAGTCTTGCGGGCGGTGATGTCCTGCGACAGCCCGGAAAGCGTCAGCGGCGTGCCATCATCCGCCCGGGTGACCACCCCGCGCTCGTACAGCCAGCGCACCGTGCCGTCCGCTTCCAGCACGCGAAACTCGTTCTCGTACTGCCCGGGACCTGCCAGGCAGCGGTCGACACGCTCCTGAAACGCCACCCGATCGTCGGGGTGCACCGCCGCCAGGACATCGGCGAGGCGTACGGGGCGTGCCGTTGACGGCAGCGCCGTGGAGACGCTGTGGAAGCGATGCACCGCGTCGCGCACGATATCCCAGGAAAAGCTGATCAGGTACGCAGCCTCGAGACTGAGCCGCAGACGCGCCTCACTGGCCCGCAGCGCATCGCTGGTCACCTGCAAGGAGCGCAACACGGCCGCCCGGTCGGTCGTCTCCTCCACGAGCACGGCGTATCCCACCAGCACCTGATCGGCACTGAACAGTGGCAGCCAATGCTCCAGCCATGTCCGGAGCACCCCGGGCTGGGCTGGCGTCTCCCCGCGGATCTCCTTGGTGACCGGCGCGCGGCTGCATGCCACCTGCGCCGTGACCTCGTCGACGGCCGCCGCCAGCGCCGGGACCACCTCGGCCACGGTGCGCCCGAGATGGGCCGCGACGGGCAGGCCGTTGATACGCGCCAGCGTCTCGTTGAGGCGCACGAACCGCAGCGCAAGGTCGAACTCGGCCACACCGTAGAAGCCCTGCGTGAAGAGGGCCTCGAGGAGCGGTCCATCCGATGGCGCCGATGCGCCCGCCAGAGACGGCAAGGAGGTCATGGGTCGGTGGTGAGCGGATGCCAGAACAAAGCACCCGCCGGCCAGCCACGGCAATGCAGCCGCGGGGCTGCGCCAAAACATGACGCCCCCGTCGTCTTTTTCATGGCCAACCCCTTCCGCTCCCGGCGTCCCGAGCGGAAGTTCCTCCCATCCCTTACGGAGAGAGCCCGAATGCGTGTGACGACCGTCGGCGTGGTAGGCGCCGGCGCCATGGGGAGCGGCATCGCGGCACTGGCAGCGTCGGCCGGGTGCCGTGTCGTTTTGCTCGACATCCCCGGCGACCCGGACCCTGCGTCGCCCAATCGCAGTGCCCCCGCTCGCACCGGCTTGCAGAAGGCCATCAAGAGCAAGCCGGCCAGCTTCATGGATGCGGCGGCGGCCAGCCGCGTGCGCACCGGCAACACCGCCGATCACCTCGCGTGGCTCGCCGAGTGCGACTGGATCTGCGAGGCGATCATCGAGCAGCCCGCGCCCAAGCAGGAGCTTTTTGCGAAGATCGAGGCGCTCATGAAGCCCACGGCGATCATCTCGTCGAACACGTCGGGCATTCCCATGGCCGTCCTGCTCGAGGGTCGCGGCGAGCGATTCCGCCGACGCTTCCTCGGCACGCACTTCTTCAATCCGCCGCGGTACATGCATCTGCTCGAGGTGATCCCCACCCCCGAGACCGATCATGCCGTCATCGGGGCCATGCGCCGCTTTGCCGAGCGAACGCTCGGCAAGGGGATCGTGCTTGCCAAGGACGTACCGGGCTTCATTGCCAACCGCCTCGGCGTGTTCGGCATGGTCGCTACCATGCGGCGCATGGAGCAGCACGGCCTCACCATTGACGAGGTGGACGGACTCACCGGGTCGCTCATCGGCCGGGCCCGCTCGGCCACCTTCCGCACCGGCGACCTGTCGGGACTCGATGTGCTGGCCCATGTCACTCGCGGTATTGGCGCCACCACCGGCGAGGATTTCGCGCTCCCGGTATGGGTGCACGACGATCTCGTGGCCAAGGGCAAGCTGGGCGACAAGAGCGGCGGCGGTTTCTACCAGAAGACGAAGGCGGGCACGCTCACCTTCAACTGGAAGACAAAGGAGTATGTGCCACAGCAGCGGCTCGAAGGCGGTGACATCGGCGCGGCCATTCGTCTTCCGGTGGCACAGCGACTCCCCGCCATCAAGAGCATTCCCGGCGCGCAGGGCGCCTTCATTCGCGATCATGTCGTGGATGTGGCGCACTACACGCTCACGCTCGCGTCGCAACTGGCCCATGACATCGTGGCGATTGATCGTGCCATGGAGTGGGGCTACGGGTGGGAGGCGGGTCCCTTTCAGGTCATGGACGCGCTCGGTCTCGACTGGCTGCGCGAACAGTTCAAGGCCGAGGGACTCGAGATTCCCGAACTCCTCGATCTCGCGCGGGGCAGCTTCTATCGGCAGGGCGAGTACCTCACCTTCGACGGCAGCTACGAACCGATCCCCGGTATCCCGGGGCGCATCGCGCTGGCCGGCCTGGCCGCGAGCGGGCGCGTCCTCATGGACAATGGTCTCTCGCGACTGCTCGATGTGGGCGATGGCGTGGCCTGCTTCGAGTTCCGCAGCAAGATGAACAGCCTCGGGCAGGGCGTGCTGGAAGGGTTGGAGCAGTCGCTCAAGAAGGTCGAACAGCTTGGCTTCAACGGCATGATCATCGGCAACGAGGATGCGCGCGCCTTCAGTGTGGGCGCCGATCTGTCGCTCGTGTCGTTCGCCGTGGCGGCCGGGGCGTGGGACGATATTGAGGCGTCCATCCGTACCTTCCAGAACGCCACGATGAGCATTCGCAAGGCGCCGTTCCCGGTGGTGGTGGCTCCAGCCGGCATGACGCTCGGTGGTGGGGCGGAGTTCACGTTGCACGCCGACGCGGTGCAGGCGCACGCCGAGACGTATATGGGGCTGGTGGAAGTGGGCGTGGGGCTGCTGCCAGGTGGCGGCGGCACCAAGGAACTGCTCATGCGCTTCACGAGCGAACTGCAGCAGTATGAAGAACTCGACCTCTTCGCCGCCGTGAAGCGTGCCTTCAAGATCATCGCGTTCGCCACGACCAGCACCAGCGCCCACGACGCGAAGGCGCTGGGGTACCTGCGCGATCGCGATCGCATTTCGATGAACCGCGACCACCAGATAGCCGACGCGAAGCAGCGCGTGCTCGATCTGGCACCGGGCTATCTGCCACCCACGGAGATGCGGGTGCGTGCGCTCGGTCGTGAAGGCATCGGCAATCTCGAGTACGCGCTGTGGGCCGCGAAGGAAGCGGGTCAGGCGAGTGCCCACGACGTGCGCGTGGGGCATGCCGTCGCCTATGTGCTCTGCGGTGGCGATGGGACACCGCGTGACGTGACGGAGCAGGACATTCTCGATCTCGAACGCGAGCAGTTCCTGTCACTCCTGGGCACCAAGGAGACGCAGGAGCGCATCGCCTACACCCTCAAGACCGGCAAGCCGCTGCGCAACTGAGCGCGACAGGAGATGGAGATGACCGAGGTCGTGATCGTCAGTGCCGCGCGCAGTGCGGTGGCCCGCGGCAAAGCCGATGGAGGACTCGCCGGAGTGCATCCGGTGGATCTGTCATCGGCCGTCATGAAGGCCGCCATTGATCGCGCCGGGGTGGACCCGACGGTGATCGAAGATGTGCAGTGGGGCTGCGCGATGCCGGAGGCAGCGCAGGGGCTCAACCATGCCCGGCTGGCCTGGCTCCGCGGCGGCTTGCCCGTGGAAACGTCGGCCGCCACGATCAACCGTTTCTGCTCATCGGGGTTGCAGTCGGTGGCGTATGCCGCACAGGCCATTATCGCCGGGCAAGGCGATGCCGTCATGGCGGGCGGCATCGAGATGATGTCGCAGGTGCCCATGAGTGGCTATAACGCCCGTCTGTCGCCGGCGATCACCGAGAGCTACATCGGCATGGGCTTCACGGCGGAGAACGTGGCAAAGCAGTGGGGCATCACGCGCGAGCAGCAGGATCGCTTCGCCTGTGACAGCCAGCAGAAGGCCGCCGCCGCCGTGGCGGCCGGTGTGTTCCGCGACGAGATCGTCCCCATTCACACGCAGCGGTACGCGTGGAAGGGAGCGGAGAAGGCGGTGACCGACGTGGTGTTCGACACCGACGAATGTCCGCGTGCAGACACGACCATCGAGGGACTCGCGAAGCTGCGCCCGGCGTTCGTGCCCACCGGCACGGTAACGGCGGGCAACGCCAGTCCGTACTCCGACGGCGCGGCAGCCGTGCTGGTCATGCGCGCAGACACCGCAAAGGCACTCGGACTCACCCCGCTCGCCCGCTTCGTGAGTTTCGCCGTGGGCGGCGTGGATCCGGGCATCATGGGAGTGGGCCCCATCAAGGCCGTACCCAAGGCGCTCAAGCGCGCCGGTCTCTCCCTTCGCGACCTCAAGCTCATCGAGTTCAACGAGGCCTTTGCCGCCCAGGCACTCGCCGTCATCAAGGAGCTCGACCTGCCCACCGACATCATCAACGTGAACGGTGGCGCCATTGCCCTGGGGCATCCGCTGGGTGCCACTGGCGCCAAACTCACCACGCAGTTGGTGCACGAGCTGCGCCGGCGTGGCGGCGGCTATGGCATGGTGACCATGTGCATCGGCGGCGGCATGGGCGCGGCCGGCATCTTCGAGGTGTACGCGGGCTGAGGTGCGAAGCTGGCGTTGTTCGCGTGGTCTATTTGCAACCCAAAACTCGAAACTCCCCGCGGTTCACGGGGAGTTTCGAGTTTTGTGCTTCGGGGACCTTACATGGCCAGAGGCTTCTTGGCCGGCACCACCAGCTTGGGCAGGTCGAGCTTCTCCAGCATGGGGTTGAGTCGGGTGGCGGTGGCGCGAATCTGCGTATCGATCATCGTCATCACCACGTCGGCATCACGCCGCACCTCGCCAGTGTACTCCACCTGTCCGGGAATGACCGGCGTCAGCCCGGCATCGATGTTGGAGAGCAGTGCCGATGCGCGCTGCAGGGGCCGCGGGCCTTCCGAGTAGTATGGCGCCACGTCGGTGGCGGGGCGCGTGAGCTGCAGCCGAACCGAATCGAGCTTCCGCAGTTCCTCCTTCGTCGCGGCGACCAGCTCCCGCGCGGCGTCGGCACGCAGCGCATTGGCCGTGTTCGACCGCTCCTGCGCCTGCACCGCAAAGGCGGCCAGCCCGCGTTCTGTCTCGATGAGGGTGTTCACCGTCGCAACAAGCCGTGTGGCCTGAGCGAACTGCAGCTTTACGTCGGCATCGGCAAAGGTGGCCGTCGGATCGAGCCGCACCGTGAGCGGCTGCTCCTGGCTCTGCCCGCCCACCGTGATGCGAACCGTGTAGCTCCCCGGCAGTACCTGCGCTCCCGGTACGCGCCCCCGGGCGCCATCCTCGTCGGCACTGTCGGCGGGTGTATCGCTCAACGCCAGCGACGGGGCCATGCGCAGGTCCCACGTCGTGCGGTTGAAGCCGGCGGCCGTCGGTGGCTTGCGCAGCTGCCGAATGACCTGCCCGTCTTTCAGGATCTCCACCTTCACCGAGCTGTCGCTGCGCGCGAGCCAGTAGGTGATGAGAGCGCCGTACGCCGCGTTCTGTCCGCGGTACTGCTTGTGGCCGAAGTTGAGCGACTGATCGCCCAGATTGAATCGCGTGGCTACGCGCATGGGGAAGAGGTGCGCCGGCTTCGCCGCGATCGCGGCGGACATCTGCTGAATGGGCGACGCGTCGTCGAACACCCAGAGGGCCCGGCCGTGCGTGGCCACGATGAGGTCGTTCTCCCGCGGATGCACCAGCACTTCGTGCACCGCCACGTTGGGCAGGTTCTTGAGTGACAGCTTCATCCATTGGGTTCCGCCGGTCCAGCTGGCGAACAGGCCATACTCCGAACCGTAGTACAGCAGGTTCGGGTTTCTGGGATCTTCGCGAATCACCTGCGCGTAGGCGTTCACCGGCAGGTTGCCGGTGATGTTGCTCCACGTTCGCCCGAAGTCGGTGGTCTTGAACACATACGGCTTGAAGTCGTCGTTCATGTGCCGTTCGAAGGTCGCGTACGCCGTCCCGGCGGCGGTGCGCGACGCTTCGATACCGCTGATCACCGCGTCGGGCCCCATCCCCGGCACGTTGGGCGCGACGTTCGTCCACGTCTTTCCATCGTCCTGCGAGACCTGCAGGTTGCCGTCATCGGTGCCCGCCCACAGGACTCCCTTTCGGGCCGGGCTTTCGGCGAAGGAATAGATGGTGCCGTAGTACTCGGCCACCGTGTTTTCCTTGAGAATGGGGCCGCCGGCGTTCCCCTGCCGCGACTTGTCGTTCTTGCTCAGGTCTCCGCCCAGCGCCGTCCAGGTGCGCCCCCAGTCCGTGCTGCGGAAGAGCGTGCTGCCGCCAAAGTACACCACGCGCGGATCGTGCGGAGACGGCACGATGGGCGCGTTCCAGTTGAAGCGCACCGCATTGGAGTCGGCGGAATAGCCATCCATGCGCTTGGGCTGCGGCGACGCTTCGCGTACCTCGTAGCGCCCCAGATGCGTGGCCTGAATGCCACCGGCCTGATAGTCGCTCAGGAACCAGTCGGGATCATCGGGATGCGAGATGGCATAGTACCCGTCGCCGTACTGGATGAAGCGCCAGTCCCAGAGGAAAATGGCGCTCTTCCGCGTGCGGGTCGGGCCGGTCCACACGCCGTTGTCCTGCAGTCCGCCGGCCACATGGTAGAAGGGCTCGCGCATATCGTACGAGAGCTGGTAGAACTGCCCGAGCGGGAGATTGCCGAACCACTCCCAGCCACCGGCGCCGTCGTAGCTCACCTCGAGACCACCGTCGTCACCCATGAGCAACCGCTTCGGGTTGAGCGGATCGATCCACAGCGCCTGATGATCGCCGTGAAAGTTGCCCGGCACGTTCGTGAAGGTGCGTCCGCCGTCGATGCTGTGCATGAACGACATGCCGAGGGTGTACACGTGATGCTCATTCTTCGGGTCCACACGCAGGTCGGCATAGTAGAAGCCACGGCCAATCGTGTTGGCGTTGCTGCTCACCTTCTGCCAGCTCTCTCCGGCATCGTCGGAGCGGAACACGAACCCTTCTTTCGTTTCCATCACCGCGTACACCGTGCGCGGATTGCTCGGGGCCACCTTCACGCCAATGCGCCCCATGAGCGCTGGCAACCCCTTGGTGAGCTTCGTCCACGTCTTGCCCCCATCGACCGACTTGAACAGGCCACCCTTGTCGTCGCCCGAAGTGTGCGTCCACTGCTTGCGATCGAAGTACCACATGCCGGCGTACAGCACATTCGGGTTCTGCGGGTCGATATCGAGATCCGAGGCGCCGTGGCGATCGCTCACGTACAGCGTGCGCTTCCACGTTTCGCCGCCGTCCTCCGACATGAACACCCCCCGCTCGGTACCGGGGCCGTACTCGGACCCCAGCGCCGCCGCGTACACCGTGCGCGGATTACGCGGATTGATGACCATGCGCGTGATGTGCCGGGAATCGGCGAGACCAAGCCACTTCCACGTCTTGCCGCCGTCGCTGCTCCGGTAGATCCCGTTGCCGAACGACACCGAGTTGCGCGGATTGCCCTCACCGGACCCCACGTACACGACGTCGGGGTTCCCCGGCTCGAGTACGATGTCTCCGATCGTCTGCACCGGCTGCTTGTCGAAGATCGGGGTCCAGGTGGTGCCCGCATTGCTGGACTTCCACACACCGCCCGAGGCACTGCCCACGTAGATCAGCGACGGATCGCCCGGTACGCCGACGACGGTCGCGATCCGGCCACTCATGTTGGCGGGACCGATGTTGCGATACGATAGCCCGAAGAAGGTGGAGTCGGGCACTGCGCGCGGGGCGGGCGCCGCCTGACGGGCGGACTGCGCCCCGAGCGTGGCGCCCAAACTCACCGTGCACAACGGGGCGACCAGGGCGGCGAACAGGAGGGAACGAGGCATGGGCGTTGACGGAAGAGAGGGAGGGGAACACACGATTCTGCCTTCCCGCGCCTTCCACCGCAATCACCGGCTGCGTCAGCGCCCCTCCAGCTCCTGCTCCGCCAGCGTGGCGAGGGCCTGCACGACGTCACCCAGCATCGCGAACCGTTGGTCGGTAGTGTGCCCCTGGCGGTAGCGCGCATAGATCTGCTGGGCAATCACGGCCACCTTGAATCGTCCGAAACAGAGTGCGAAGCGGGCGTTCACCACCGGCTCCCCCACGGCCTGCCCGTAGGCCTCGATGAGCTCACGACGCGTCAGACTGCCCGGCAGTGCCGTGACGCCAAGTCCGAGTGCCGCGAAGAGGGGGGGATCGCCCGCCTCCACCCAGTAGGCGAGGCTCGTGCCCAGGTCGAGCAGCGGATCGCCGATGGTGGCCATCTCCCAGTCGAGAATGGCACGTACGGTGGTGCCCTCGTCGTCGAGCACGAGATTGTCGATCTTGAAGTCGTTGTGCAACAGGGCGACGCGCTCACTGGCAGGTTGGTGTGCGGCCAGCCAGCTCGCGAGCCGATCCATGGCTGGCACGTCGTGCGTACGCGCCGCTGTCCAGCGGCGGGCCCACCCCTCCACCTGGCGCGCGACGTAGCCCTGCGGTCGCCCCAGCGACGCGAGGGCGCCGTGCACGGGTACCGTATGCAGCGCCGCCAGGGTCGTGGCGAACGCGTGCGACAGCTGCCGCATGCGCACCGCGAGCCCCTGCGCATCACGCGCCCAGGCGCGCGGTGGTGAGCCGCGAACAATGCGCCCCTCCACCAGCTCCATCACATAGAACGGCGCGCCAATAACGGCGGGGTCGGCGCAGCAGGCCCGCGGTGTCGGGACCGGAACACCGGTTCCCTGCAGCGCCTCCAGAATGCCGTATTCGCGCACCATGTCGTGTGCGACGCCACCCGCCACCCCGGGCGGCGGTCGCCGCAGGACCAGCGAGTGCGTGCGTCCGCCGCTGTCCACGTCCACCCGGTACGTGAGGTTGGAGAAACCCGCCGGAAACTGCTCCAGCGTGATCGTACTGGCACCGGACACGAGGGAAGGGAGTGCACCCGTCAGCCACCGGTGCAGTGTCGCCACCGGCAGCGCGCGGTCGTCGCGCGGCGGGATGGCCGCGTCACTCACGAGCGCAACCCGCGCTAAAGCGGTGCGGCCGGCATGCGCGGCGTGCGGCCCTGCGGGGCATACGCCCGCAGGGCCCGGCGTGCGATGACCGACTTGTGCACTTCGTCGGCGCCGTCGTAGATGCGCGCCGCACGTTCATGGCGATACCACCAGGCCAGTGGCGTGTCGTCCGTGATGCCCAGCGCCCCGTGCACCTGAATGGCACGATCGAGCACCCGTTGCAGCGTATTGGCCACGAACACCTTGATGTACGCAATCTCCTCGCGCGCCGCTTCCTGACCGTGCGCGGCCATGCGGCGCGCGGCGTCGAGCACCATGAGCCGCGACGCATGAATGTCGATGCGGGACTCGGCGATCCAGAACTCCACCTGCTGCTTGCTGGCCAGCAGCTCGCCGGGCGCCAGCTCGCGAGAGGTCGCGTGACGGCACATGAGATCGAAGGCGCGCTCGCAGATGCCGATCCAGCGCATGCAGTGGTGAATGCGACCGGGCCCCAGCCGCTCCTGCGCGAGGGCGAAGCCATGCCCCTGCAGACCGATGAGCTGCTCCACCGGCACACGCACTTCCTCGAAGCGCAGCTCGGCATGACTCCCCCACCCGCCCCCCGATTCCCCCATCACCGAGATGTTGCGCACGCGGCGCACGCCGGGGCTCGGCAGCGGCACGATGATCTGGCTGGCGCGATAGTGCCGCCGCGTCTCGTCGGCGTCGGTCACCGCCATGACCACCGCGAAGGCCGCGCCGTCGGCGCTGCTGGTAAACCACTTGTGGCCGTTGATCACCCAGTGCGTCTCGTCGCGCACCGCCGTGGTGGACAGCACCACGGGATTCGATCCGGCGTGCTCCGGCTCCGTCATCGCAAAGCAGCTGCGGATGTCGCCGCGCGCGAGCGGCTCCAGATACTCCCGCTTCTGCGCCTCCGTGCCGAAGGCCAGCAGCAGCTCCATGTTGCCCACATCGGGGGCCTGGCAGTTGCACACGTAGTGTCCGAACGGCGTCCACCCCAGCACTTCGCTCAGCTGCGCGAACGCCTCGAGTGGCATGCCGATACCGCCATACTCCGCCGGCAGGAACGGCGCCCACAATCCCAGGTCGCGCGCCCGCTCGCGCAGGGCGTTGAGGGTTGTCTCCGCGGTGTGCCAGGGCTGCGTGAGCATGGTCCCTTCGAGCGGGACAAGCTCCTCGCGTACGAATCGCCGCGCTGTCTCGAGCAGGTGGTCCTGCGTGGCCGCTGGCGTGAAGGGCAGGGCCGACAGTGAGGACAGTCCGTTCATGACAGGTATCCGCCGTCCACCATGTACACGGAGCCGGTGCAGTATGCCGACGCGTCCGAGGCCAGGAAGAGCGTCAGACCGGCCACATCATCGGGAACACCAATGCGGCGGATCGGCTGATGCCCCAGCACCTTGTCGGCAATGTCGCCATCCTGCCACAGCGCCGCGGAGAACTTCGTACGAATGAGCCCGGGGCAGATCGCGTTGGCCCGTATGCCGTCGGCGCCCCACTCCTGGGCCATGACCTTGGTCAGCGAAATGAGCGCCGACTTGCTCATGCTGTAGAGCCCAAGTCCAGCCTCCGGCGTGATCCCGCCAATGCTCGACACGTTCACGATGGCCCCACCGCCGCGCTCCACCATCACCGAATGCGCCGTCTTGCACAGCTCGAACGGCCCCTTCACGTTCACGTCGAAGATCTTGTCGAAGGCCTCCGCCGTGGCCTGCTGCAGGGGGCCGAAGATGGGGTTCGTCGCCGCGTTGTTCACGATGATGTCGATGCCATCGAAATGCTCGACCGTGCGCGCGGCCAGCTCGTGCGCATCACTGGGCTTGCCCATGTTGGCCACGAGTCCCTGTACCTCGAGGCCTTCGGCGCGCAGCGCCCGCACGGCGCTGTCCACGTGGTCGGCCTTGCGGCTCGAGAGCATCACGCGTGCGCCGGCGCGCGCCAGAGTGCACGCGACCGACAGGCCGATACCGCGTGTTCCGCCGGTCACGATGGCCACCTTACCGTCGAGCCGAAATCGGGAAATGGCGTCGGCGCTGGGGGGCGTCAACGGCTCGTGTGCTTCGTGATGGGAGCTCATGGGGAATGCACGGGAAAAGCCAGGGAATGCGAGTGTCCGAATGTGCACTCGGGACGGCTACCGGTCGAGACGCGTCACACGCCCGAGTGGCGGTGCCACGATACGCCCGTTCATGCGTTCGAGGTGCTGGATGACGAGATCGACCGTGCGCGGGGCCGATGACGGCTGGCGCTCGACTTGCTGGCACGCGGCCACCGCTTCGGGAATGCGATACCCATCACCGGACCGGCACGCCGGGTAGGTCACGAACGTCACGCGCAGGGTATCGCCCGGCGCGATCACCCGTCCATCGTCGCGGGTGAGGTCGCCCACCACCCGACTTCCGCTTGGACGTCTGGCATCAATCCGGAATCGTACGCCGCTCACCTGCGGATAGGCCCCGCCGCCCAGTGCCCCCTGGCGTACCCCTGTTTCCAGCATCTCACGCAGGCGCGCCCCGGTGAGCGGAAAGGTCACGGCCCGTGTTTCGTCGGCGAACAGAAACACCCCTTCAATGAGATGGCGGGTAATCGGTCCCGCGGCCATTATGTCGTCGAAACGCAGGGCGCCGGAATTGATCAGCGCCACGTCGGCCCCGGTGCCTGCACGCATGCCATCGGTGATCATGTTGCCGAAGCGACTCTCCCGCTTGGAGACGGAGTCAATGGCATTGATGGGCTCCGGGGCGATACCGAGGACCCGGTCGGGGCCGATGCGCCGGGTGAGGGTATCGCGCCAGCGCTGCACCGAGGCCAGCGTGGCCGGATCCTCGCGCATACCGCGCGTCAGCGCGAAGCGTTGATCAGCGACGCGCCAGCGCGCGGAGGGGCCGCTCCCCTCGCGGGTGAAGGTGACCAGCACGGCCGTCCGGGCGTTGGAGACCGCCTTCACGAGCAGCCGACCGTCGCGCACCACGCGTTGGCCATCATGCTCGTGTCCCCCCAGAATGGCCTGAATGCGCGGTTCATTGGCGAGCGTGGCCTCATCCTCGAAGATGAAGCGGTGCGTGAGCGCCACGATGAGCGCCGCGCCCTGCGCCACAAGCGTGTCCGCCAGCGCCGTGGTGGCGCTGTCGGCATCGCGGCAGCGCACCCAGCCGGGATAGTCACGCACGACCGTGGTCCCCAAGATGCCCACCTTCACGGCGCCCACGCGCACCGTGTCCCACCCCTTCACGCCGGGGAAGGCGGTACCGTTTGCCTCACCGCAGTTGCCACTCAGCCACTGGAACCTCGACTCCCCGAGTCGGGCCACGAGGTTGGCGCGCGGGTTGTCGAACTCATGATTGCCCAGGGTGGCCAGATCCAGCCGTGCGGCATTGAAGCCGTCCACCACCTGCGCGCCACCGTACCACTTCCCCAGCACGCTCGGCGAAAGCACATCCCCGGCGAGTACAAACAGCACCTTGGCGTTTGTTGCCCTTTCAATGGAGTCACGCAACGCGGCCACGCGCGCCAGCCCACCCGAGCCGTCGCGCAGCGTGTCGGTCACGTATACATCGTTCACCAGCAGCATGCGCACGGTGGCAGGCGCGGCGGGGCCCGCCGTCGTGGAGGCTGCCGGCGTACGGAGGCATGCGCCAAGAAGCAGCAACAGGAGCAGACCGGTAACCGTGCGGGCCATGATCAGTGCGTGGCAAGCGTGGAGTGCAGGAACTGCAGCGTGCGGTTCCAGGCCAGCGACGCCGCCGACGCATCATACACGGCCGGACGTGAATCGTTGAAGAACGCGTGGCCCGCTTCGTAGAAGTATCCATCGCAGTCGGCGCCGGCGTGCGCGATGTCCCGCAACAGATGCTCCGCCTGCTCGCGAGGAATCGAGCGGTCGTGCACGCCGAAATGCGCCAGCACCGGCGCCCGCAGTTGGCGCAGGTTCACCGGCACCCGAGGATTGAACACGCCGTAGAAGTCCACCACCGCATCGATCGCCTCGGGGTAGGCGGTGGCCGCGTACAGGGCAAGCTGCCCCCCCATGCAGAAGCCCATGGCGCCCACGCGCTTGGGGTGTACTGCCTCGTGCGCATGCAGCCAGTCGGCGGCACCACCCATGGCCTGCGATGCAAACGGCAGGTCGAGCGCCATCATGAGACGCTGGGCGTCATCGGGGCTGCCGGTGGATGCGCCGCGATACAGATCCGGTGCCAGCACCACGTATCCTTCCGTCGCCAGCCGATCGGCCACCTGCTTGATGTGGTCGACGAGCCCCCACCACTCCTGCAGCAGAATGACTCCGGGCCCGATCCCTGATGGCGGGAGCGACAGGTACCCGGCGGCCATGCCGGCGGGCGCGTTGGCACCCGCGGCAGGAAACTGCATCATTGTTCCACGGAGTTCGGACATGGCGCAGGCCGGATGAAGGGAGTCGGGAGGCGGATCTTGCCAAATTCCTCCCCCCGACCTGCAATCGCCAGTCCGTCAGGTCACATCGGCCGGATCGATCCCGCGAATGGCGAAGACCCGGGCCACCGCCTGCCCGATCTTGTTGTTGGGTGTGCTTGCGCCGGCCGTGATCCCCACTCGCAACGGCCCGGTCACGCCAAGCCACGGTTGCATCGTGTCCTCCGCATGGTGCCTGGCGATACGCCGGTAGCGCACGGCGTTCAGCGCCACATCGATTTCGTCGGGATCCGCAATGTGATAGGTGGGCACCTGTTCGGCGCACAACGCGGCAAGGGAGATCGTATTGCTGGAGTTGTATCCGCCCACCACCACCATGAGGTCGATGGGCTCGCGCAGCAGCTCCAGCACCGCATCCTGGCGATCCTGCGTGGCGCTGCAGATGGTATCGAACGTGCGGAAATGCTCGGCTTTGTGCGACTCCCCGTACGCCCGGGCCATCGCCTCGCCCACCGCCGCGCCGATGGCCAGCGACTCGCGAGCCAGCATCGTGGTCTGGTTGGCCACCCCAATGCGGTCGAGGTGCACATCGGGATCGAAACCGTCGGACGCCGCCACGGCGAACCTGTCGAGGAACGCCTCCCGTGACAGCACGGGCCGAGGCGGTGTACGCCCCGCGCGCGCCTCGATGTAGTCCATCACCAGCTCGGCCTCGGCCATGTCACGTACCACCAGGTAGTGACCCTTGGCGTACTTCTCCACCTGCGATGCCGTGGCCCGCGTCTCTTCGTGGTAGTACTTGCCGTGAATGAGCGACGTGTACCCGTCGCGCGCATACACCTCCACCCGCTTCCACACGTTCAACACGGACCCGCAGGTGGTATCCACAATCACGCACCCCAGGTCACGCAGCGTCTGGAAATCCTGGATGGTCACCCCGAACGCCGGCAGGATGACCACGTCCTGCGCCCCCACGGGCGAGTAGTCGAAGCCCTTGCCACTCGCCGCGAGGAACACCACGCCCATCTCCCGCAGCTTATCGTTGACATGCGGATTGTGGATGATCTCGCCGGCCAGGAAGATGCGCTTCTCCGGAAACTTGAGTCGCGTCTGGTAGGCGTAATCGACCGCGCGCTCCACGCCGTAGCAAAAGCCGAACTCTCGCGCCAGACGAATCGTGGTGTCGCCAACGGTCAGCGCGTAGTCGCGCGCCCGCAGCAGGTCCACCAGATGTCCGGTATAGTCGGCGGCGAGCGTGTCCTGTACCTCGGCCTTGAGGCCGAAACCCTTGCGGACGTAGGTCGTGGCGGGCACGGCGGTCGGACTCGCTGCCGGTGCAGTCTCAGGGGTGCTGTTGGCCATCACGGAAATCTAGTCGTTCCCCGCACGGACGAGAGGGGCGGCCCGTCCCCGCCCGAGACGCACCATTTCGTCGAATCCGTGACATCACGACGGGGATTCCCCTCTGGCCGAAACGGCCGCACGCATGCACCCTCAAGACATGTATACTTCCATCCTTGTGCCCTATGACGGCTCGGCGCACAGCGCCCGCGCCCTTCCGGTAGCGGCCGCGCTGGCAGCACGTACCGGCGCCAGCGTGCAGCTGGCCATTGTTCATGACCCGAGTGCGTACATCCCGTTCGTCCCCGGTGAAGTGGCCATTCCCGTGTACGATCAGGAACTCGTGCAGGCCCACCGGGACCGCGACCGGCACGCGCTCGATATAGCCGTGGCGCACCTGACGCAGCAGGGGGTAAAGGCCACCGGCGTGCTGCTCGATGGGACCATCGTGGAAGCACTCGAAGAGCACCTCGTGGCGGTGGGCGCCGACCTCGTCATCATGACCACGCACGGCCGCAGCGGATTCGCGCGTCTGCGTCTGGGCAGCGTGGCCTCCGAGTTCCTCACGCGCGCCACCGTACCGGTCCTGCTCGTGCGCGGCGCGGGGAGCGAACACCCGGACGGCGACCAGCCGCTCCCCTCGGGCACGCTCCTGTGCACCCTCGACGGTTCCGAGTTCGCCGAGGCCGTCCTGCCGCACGCGCGCACTTTTGCCGAGGCCACCGGCCTGCGCATGCATCTGGTGGCGGTGACCGTCCCGCATGCCATCTCCATGGCTCCCTTCGGCACCGAGGCGCTGCTGGCCGATGACAGCGCGCTGAGTGCGGAGGAACACGTGCGCGAGGAGTATCTGCAGCGCATTGCAGCCAGCTGTCCGCCGGGGACCACCGTGCGCGCCATAACCGACATGAGTGTGCCGCGCGGGATTCTCGATGCGGCGGAGGACGCCGCGTGCGGCGCCATCGCGATGGCCACGCACGGACGCGGCGGCTTCAAGCGGCTGGTGCTGGGCAGCGTCGCCGACGAGGTCCTGCGGCACGCACACCAGCCAGTGCTCGTGTACCGCCCGTCGCCGCACGCGTCGTAGGGCCAGGGCGTCGCCGCCGCTAGGGCGCCGGGAGAAACAGCTCCGGCGCCAGCCACGGGGCGAGCGCGTACGCCACCATGGGTTCGTAGGCACGCTGCCGGTCGACGAGTCCGGCTGTGAGGATGCCTACGGCCCCTCGCCCCGTCTTGGTACCCGTGGTGCGCGCCACCGCGTCCATGGCGTGTCCGAGTTCCTCGCCCTGCCCGATGCGCGCCGCCACCTGGTCGGGCAGCGGCATGCTGAGCGAGCCGCCCACGCCTTCGCGCCCGTCGCGGTCCACCACCACGGCCCAGGCGCAGGTGCGCAGCCGCCCGCCGGGGAGCGCCACGACGCCCCCCTCCAGCCCCACCCCAAGCGACGCGTCCGCTGCGGCCGCGAGCGCGGCGTACGCCCGCTGTCGCGCCCCCTGCTGCGTCTCCTCGTCGCCGAACGGCTGATCGGGGACCCCGCTCGGCACCGCCACCCCACGCACCACGACCTCAGGGAGCACCGACGTCAGGACGGCCCGCACGGCCGCGATCTTCACGGGGTTGGCGGACCCGACGATGACCTGGTGTACGTCGTGAAGCGACAGCAGCGGCATGACCTTGGGAGCAGGATTGTGAGGAAGTAACCGGCAACCCGCTTGCTTGCAGGCACGTGGACAAGTAACCTCTGTCGAACTGACTCCACCATATGCCTGCTTCCGCCACCGATACGAGGCGGGCCACGGCGCGCGACCGACTGCCGGGGCCGGTTCCTCCCCGCTCGCGCCTGTGGCTCGACTTCGTCAATTCCGACGCCGCCGCGCAATTGCCCGGGGGCGATCTGTTGCGCGATTTCGAGGCCTTGCTCGGGTGGCTGCAGGAGCACGCTGCGGTGGATGACGAGCGTGCAGCCGGAATCCGTCGGCGTGCCGTGTTGCAGCCCGCGGCCGCGGCGGCCACGCTGGTGGACGCCCGACGGGTACGCGCCGCCTTGCGGGCCCTGGCCGAGCGCGGAGAGACGCAGGACAAGGTCCGCGAGGACGCGGTGGTGGAGATCAACCGCGTGCTCGGTCGCAGCGCCGGCACCCGCCGGCTCGACCCGGGGATCGACGGGGGCTATGTCCGGAGCTTTGTCCCCACGGGTGATGCGTTTGCCGGTCTCATGATCCCCATCGTCGAGTCGGCGGCCGACACGCTCATTGGCGACGAGCTGCCGCGCGTACGGCGTTGCGCCGACCCGCGATGCCATCGGGTGTTTCTCGATGGCACCAAGAACGGGCTCCGCCGTTGGTGTGACATGGGTACCTGCGGCAATCGCGCCAAGGCCGCGCGACACCGGGCGCGCCACGGAGAACCGAAGTGACGGCGAGCCTCCACGTGCCCCGTCCGTCATGACGACACCGCGCACCCCCTCGCGCGCGGTCGATGCCGTGACGGCATCGCCGACACCCGACCTGTCACTCGAGCGTGGGTTCGTTGCGTCGCTGCGCTGGTTGGTCGCCGAAGGTGATGCGCGCGGCGTGCGGCGCATTGCCGTGGAGTTGCGCGCGCTGCAGGAAGCGCTCGCCACGCTCGACGAAACGCGCGCCGCGCGTGACGAGCAGCAGCGGCGCAACGTGGAACTCGACCGCGAGTTGCACGCGGCGCTGGCGCTGCTGGGACCGGGGACCAGCGTGAACGGCAACGGCTCGCTCGTGCAACGGCTGCATCGCTTGCGCGAGCGCCTCGCCGAAGACACCGCCACGCGGCAGCAGCTCACACTGGAGCGTGACGCGTGGCGGGCCATGTGTACGCTGCTGACGCACACGCGAGCCGGCGTGCAGGAGTTGCTGGAAGGTGCCGAGCGGGTGCGCGACGAAGCGGTGGCCCAGCTGGAGGTCATGCAGGAGCGGGTGATGGAGCTCGCCGTAATGCACGATGACGCAGCCGCGCAATCCCAGGCGGCGCGCCAGCAGCTCGCCACGCTGCGCGAGCAGCTCAGTCACTGGAGCAGCAATGTCGAGCGCGCCCTGGAGGCGCTGGCGGCAGAAGCCACTGAAATCGCCGACATGCGTCCCACAAGCTCGAAACCCGAACCCGGGTTCCGGAACTGAACGGTTCCGCTTCGCGAGTTCGGGTCAAGAGTTGTGGGTCGTGCGGTACAGCGGTTGCTGCGGTGCTTACGCGCTCATGAGCGTGGTGACCGACGGGGCCAAGACGGCGCGTACCACCGACTCCTTGAGGTAGCCCATTTCGACGGCGTAGTTGGCGAGCTTGCGCTGCAGGAGACGCCGACCACGGAACAGGCGCGACTTCACGGTGCCCTCGGGGACGCCCAGTACGTTCGCGATCTCCGCGTAGCGCAGCCCCTGCAGATCGCTCAGCACCACGGCCGAGCGATACTCCTCGGGGAGCGAGCGGATGGCCCGCGTGATCTCCTCGTCGAGGAACGAGTCATAGAACTTGCCCTCGGGATCGGCCTCCCCCACCGCCTCGAAGAGCGCCCAACCCTCGGTGTCCTCGGGCTGCTGCACCTCGCGCGCGTCGATGCGACGCTTGCGGCTCACGAAGACGTGGTAGAGGATCGTGAAGAGCCACGCCCGGATATTGGTGCCGAGATGGTACTGCTCCCAGCGCTCAAGCGCTCGCAGGAGCGTGTCGGACACGAGATCCTCGGCATCGTCGCGCGAGCGCGCGAGTTTGAGCGCGAAGGAGTACAACGCGTCGAGGTGCACGAGCGCCTCGCGCTCGAACTGCGCGCGGCGCGCGGCACGATCTGCCGAGGCCGACACGTCGCCGCGGCTCGCCACCTCCGGCACGTCGCGTGTCACCACTGCCTGCTCCATCGCCTGCTCGTCCATGCTCACCATGATCCGTCTCCAAGGGCCGCTCCGGCGACCGTCGCGTCATGCTGCCACCGAGGGGACCGACATGCCCCCGCGCGTGTTCTCGACAAGTACTCGTGTGGGCCGCAGAGGGCCTATTCGAGATTCCGGCTGTGCTGCATGACCGCGCCGTCGCGGATATGCATCGCTATGAATCGTTTGAGATCCGCCGCGATCCCTTCGAGCACCGACAGGTCACGCTTGACCCGCGTCATGAGCACCGCCCCCTCCAGCGCCGCGATGATGAACCGCGACAGCCGCACGGCATCGACATCGTCGTGCAACTGCGGACGGGCCTCCCACAGTAGCGAACGGATCTGACTCGCCCACCGCTCGAACACCGCCTCGATACGCACCCGAAACCCCTCGTGCGCATCGGCCAATTCCGCCGCCAGATTCCCGAACGGCGACCCCCGCCGGCCGCCGCTCTCCGACTGGAGCGCCACGACCGCATCGATGAACAGATTCAACCGTTCCAGCGGGTCGATCATCGGCTCGCGCAGGATGGCCAGACCACGCTCCGCAAACCGCTCGAACTGCCGGTTCAGCACCTCATAGCCCAACTCTTCCTTGGACTTGAAGTAGTGATAGAAGTGGCTCTTGCCACTCAGCTTCGCCCCCTTGATCACGTCGTCTACCGACGTGGACGTGAACCCCCGCTCAGAAATGAGCGTGGCGGCGGCGTCGAGGATCTGCGTGCGTCTGTCTGACATCGTGTCGGTATGATAGGACCAAGCGGTCCAATACGCAAGAGCCACCTTTGCGGAAATGTAAACCATTACAAAACAACAGATTACACCCATACCACCACTCCCGGGATGCCCCTCGAGGAACACCGGGAAGCCAAGTTTTAGGACCGATCGGTCCTAGCCGCCGTGCACCCGTCCGGTCACCAGACGCCACCCCCGGGAGCCGCCCACCAACCGCACCTGCACTATCGCCGCCGCCGCCCCGGGTGCCGTCCACCCTTGCCCGGGCGCCCACCACCGCGCGGCCCCCCGCCCGGCTTTCCGCCGCGGCTCTCCCCGCGGCTCTCCCCGCGCCTTCCTCGCTCCACCCCTCCACGCACGCGTGCGTCATGGGCCGCCCGCTCCTCGTCGGTGAAGGGAAGGTCGAGCTTGTCCTGCAACGCCAGCAGATCGTCGGCACGCACGGCACCGCGCTGGCCGCGCGGCACCACGAAGCGCAAGGCACGATCGAGGACCGGCAGTTCTTCCAGCACCAGCGTGCGGGCGAGCTTCTCTGGCAGTCGCAGTCGCGCCACCGGTACGCGCCCGCCGTCGAGCTCCTCCACATCGTAGTCGATGCCCACCGTGCGGTCGCGAATCTCCACGGCACCCGGCAGCGCGCGCGCGGCGGCAATCTGCGCGTCGTTCAGGAAGTCCCGGCGGTCGAGCAGCAGGGGAATGGCGCGAATGTCCTCCCAGCTGCGCGCATCACCCATGCGCTGTGCATACCAGGTCGTGAGCTCTGCCTGCCCCAGGCGCGGGGTGATGCCACCGAGGCGCCGCCAGACTTCGCGAATCTCCTCCACGATGGGCTGGTTGCGACGCACAGCGGTGTGGCGGAGTTCGCCGCGCGCGGCCGCCTCCGCCAGCAGATGGCGCGCCGCGGCCGCCAGTGCGTCGGGGAAAACCGGCAATGGCTCGCTCTCACGCGAGAGTTCGAAGCCAAAGTAGGTCACACGCCGCCGCAGCAGCACCGGACTGTGCTTGCGCTCGGGGTCGAGCGCCAACTCGGGCTCGTGCCGCTGTGCATGCTGACGCACGAGGTCCATCGACAGCTGTGTCCCTTCAATGGCGGCGCGCGGAATGCCATGACGGTCGGCAAAGTACCGCAGCGACCCGGCCACCGCGCCCCACGATCCGCACACGCTCGTCTTGGAGACGCGCGCTTCGTGCCCATCCACCGTTTCCTCCTCGATGACGAGATCGAAGGGCATGTAGCGGGCGAGCAGCTCGGCAAAGCGGCGATGCATCGCGGCGCCCGCAATGGGCAGGGTCTGCGGCAACGGCATCCCCACGCTGCGATACACGCTGGCCATGGCCAGCGCCGCGTCCTCGAGCGCCTTCACCAGGACCCCGCGCTGCTCGGCCCAATGGGCAATGCGCTCCGCCTCGAAAAGGTGACGGGGCAGCCCGTATACTTCACCGATATAGCCAGCCACGCGAAACGCTTCCGCGTACAGGTTGTACGCGGTGAGATGATCGCTGCCTCGGACCACCAGCCCCTCGAGATCGCGCCCTTCGCGCGTCATGCGATGAAGGCTGTCCACGCCGCTCATTACCGCCAGCGCGGGGAGCAGCTCGTCGTCACCATTGACGATGAGTTCCCCCCAGGCGCGCTCCACGGGGAGCTTCTCCACCGCACGGCCGTACGCGGTCAGACGACCGTTCTCGATGAGCCCGCGCGCCTCCAGCAGCGCGACCGCCTTCCGGTAGGCGGCGCGATCGAGGGGCACCGGCAGGTCGAGCGCATCGGCCCGCACACCGAGGTCGGCGCAGGTGAGCGCGACCCGCTCGCTGTCGCCCGCCAGCTGGAATTCGGGTTCGGTCGGGCGCAACGCCTCGAAGCGGATGTCACGATCGCTCAGGATGTACACGCGTCCGCCTTCCACGCGGCCGTGCACGCGCCCCGCCATCTGCAGGATCTCGTTGGCGCCGAGGTGCACGCGCGTGAGGACGTTGCGCCCGCGATCGATGAGGTTGGTAAAGCGCGTGTCGTCGATGATGACGGTGTCGAGCCCCGGCACATTGAGTGCGCTCTGCCCCGCTGCCGTCATGGCCAGGAAGAAGGGTTTGGGTACCACGCCCTCGAGAAACGGGCGGATGACGCGAATGGGCTCGCCACCGTGATAGTGCGCGGCGGTGATGCGCGGGAATCGATGCCGCACCCACTCCGCCGCTTCCTCCACGCCGGCCCGCGTGGGGAGGAAGATCGCCACGCCGCGCTCGCTGCGGGCGAGCTTCTGCAGGAAGCGATCATCGAGAAAGGCGAGCGGTTGCTTGCGCTCCACCTCCACCTTGGCTGCCTTGGTCGCGTCGAAGGCGGACACCTTGAGCACGTCGGCGCTTTCGAGATAGCGCGCGTAGAACGTGGGATCGACGGTGGCGGAGAGCCAGATATAGCGGCACCCCACGCGCTTGCCGAGGGCGAGGCAGAGCTCGAGCTCGGCGCTGGTCTGATGGATCTCGTCTACGACCAGGGTGTCGGTGGGTAGGATGTCGCCATCCTGAAACCAGCGCCGCGCGATGCCGGTGGTCACCACCACCACGTTCCAGGAGGGGGTGTCCGGAGTGGCTTCGCGCTCGCGGTTCACCACGCCGACCCGGAGGTCGGTGGTGCCGAGGATGGTTTCGGCGATGGGGCGGATGGCGAGGGTCTTGCCGGTGCCGGTGCCGGCAACGATGCCGAACCCCTGGCCGCTTGCGGCGAGCCGCCGGAGATCGTCGCCGCGGGTGCGCTCGAGGAACGTGTCGAGGTGCAGTCCCACGGCCAGCTCGATCGTTTCGCACGCCGCGCGCGTGGGCGCGATGACGATGATGCGGCCGGTGGCGGGCTTCGACGCGAGATAGGTCTCGCGGTCGGGGGGCAGGAAGCGGTCGGTGGTCTGTCTCACCACCGCAATCTACTTGTCAGGGGCTGGGCTCGGACGACGCCGGCGCCCGCTCACCGCTGAATCAGCTTCACCCGTTGCCCGCCGCGGAAGACCTCCACGCGATCGGCCCGGCCGTCGCGGTTCACATCCGTCCACACCTGCAGCAGTTCGCTGTTCACGTCGAGAAAGATGGCGCGCCACGGCACCCCGCCTCGCCCCTGGTCGGGGATGCGCAGCACAAACTCGTTCGTCCCCAGCCACTGCATGATCTCGGTGCTCGGCCGCCCCTGCACCACGTCCAGCGCACTGCGCATGCTCGGCAGCGTCTGCGGGTAGGCCTGCGCGGCGAACTCCGGCAGGTCATCACACCGGCCGTCCTTGTCGCGATCCACGCATACTGGCGGGCCGAAGCGCTGATCATCGCACCAGCCGTCGCCGTCGCGGTCGAGGCAGCTCGCACTGCCACGGCCCGGTGGCGGGGTGTTTGGCGCGAAGTAGCGCGGATCGTTCAGGCCGCCCGGCACCACGACGCCGCCCGGGGTGACATACCCACCATATGACCCTGCCATCCCGGGCTGTAACGGTCCCCCTCCCGGATACAAAGAAGCCGGCGTAGTGGACGCCGGCCGATCGCCGTGGAGCTGTTCGTCGGTGATCTTCTTTGCTTCCCAGGCATCCCGCGCGCGGCCGTCGGCGAGCGACAGATCCGGCGGAATGAGCGGAGGACCCTTCCGGTCGATCCCGCGCAGGCTCTTGATGGGAAGGTTGTCAATCTTCTTCCCCTTGGCTTTGTCCTCGCCGTAAATCACGCGACCGTTCGCCGGCTTGTTGCGGACCGCCGACGCACAGTCGGTGGGCGCCGGCTGCTGCTGCGCGGGCACGCCATCGATCCAGACACGACACATCCCGGCGGGCGGCAGGAACTCCCGCGGCACACCGGTCTTGTCGCTCTCACGATCCTTGTCCCGGTCGCGCGACTGGGCAGACGCCTGCGCCAACGGCAACGCCAGCGCCAGCGCCGAGGCCGCCACCAGCAGGCGCCACGGAGCAGACACGGACGTGTTCGAAATGCGAGTGGGTGAGAACATCGGGGCACATCCTCCAGCGGAGACCGGCAGCCGCTCACGGTGAGCCGCCGTCCGTCCTCCTGCCGGTAGCAGGGGCAGGGTACATGCCAGCGCCGGCGTCATCGGCCGACATCGCTAAGTATCGGCAGATCAGTACCCTCCCGACAGGGGGAGGGTCCGCAACGGCACGGGGGTGTCCGAGCGGGGGGACAGCAGGTGTCCTCCGTTCAGTCCCCGAAGCTGATCCCGATCATGCGCGCCGTCTGCACGATGTCATGCTTGGGATCCACCCGCTTCGTTTCGCGCAGCACCTCTTCAATGGGAAGCGTCACCAGGTGCGGCGACTGCAGCGCCACCATGTGCCCCCACTTCTTGTCCGCCACCGCCTGCACCGCCGCGGCACCAAAGCGGGTGGCAAGCAGCCGGTCGTACCCCGTGGGGGACCCGCCGCGCTGCAGGTGCCCCAGCACCATCGAGCGCGTCTCCTTCCCGGTGACCCGCTGGATATCGTACCCCAGCCGCTCCGCGATGCCGCCAAGGCGACGGTCCTGCCCGGGGAGCGAGGCGCCGATGATCGACTCGTTGCCCCCCTTCGGCTTCGACCCCTCGGCCACCACCACGATGCTGAAGCGCTTTCCGCTCGCGTCGCGCGCCATGATCTTGTCGCACACCTTCTCCAGCTCCCACTCGATCTCGGGAATCAGGATCACGTCGGCGGTACCCGCCACGCCGGCATGCAGGGCAATGAAGCCGGCTTCGCGCCCCATCACCTCCAGCACCATCACGCGATCGTGCGACTCGGCCGTCGTGTGCAGCTTGTCGATCGCCTCCATCGCCGTGTTCACGGCGGTGTCGAACCCGAATGTGGTAATTGTCCCCGCCACGTCGTTGTCGATCGTCTTGGGCACACTCACCACGCGCACCCCCTTGGCCTGCAGCTGCTGCGCGATCTTGAGCGAGCCGTCGCCACCAATGGAGATGATGGCTTCGATGCCCAGGTTGCGGGCGTTCTCCACCAACTCATCGGAACGGTCGATGTTCTTCCAGCTGCCGTCGGGCTGCTGAATGGGATAGGCAAACGGGCTACCGCGGTTGGTGGTCTTGATGATCGTGCCGCCCTGGCCCGCGATGCCACGAACACTGTCCACCGTGAGGGGGACGATCTCGTCCTCGCCAAGCAGACCGGCAAACCCGCGCTTGATGCCTAGCACGTCCCAGCCACGGGTACGCGCCGAAAGGACCGCGGCCCGAATGACCGCGTTCAGGCCCGGGGCGTCACCGCCACCGGTGGAAATGGCAATCCGCATGTTTCTGAAAATGACGTGGGTGTGGGAAGGTGCACAAATGTACCCTCGGGACCCGAAATGGAGGGAAGGGGGTGGCGCGTTTAAGTGGCCCTATCGGCCGTTTTTCGGTAACGGCCCCTCCCGCTGGCCATGCCATCTTCCCGTCGCAGCCGAACCATCCGTCCTCCGCCCTCCGACAACCGTCCCACCTCCGACCTCCGGCATTCATCGGACATCCAATGTCCGACAAGTCGATCAATCCGATCACACCGCACTCCGATGCCCTCCCGCCCCGGCACCACGCTCCTCGAGCAACTCCTCGTTATCACCCTGCTTGCCATCCTGGCGCTCATCGCCATGACCACCAGCGCCCCGTTGCTGGAGGCCGCCGCCGTGGAAACCGCGTCACGCGATGCCACGGCGCTGCTGGGGCTCGCCCGTGATCACGCCCTGTCGGCCGGCGAACGCACAGCCGTGCACTTCGGGCACCAGCAGGTGGTGGTCCATATCGGCACGGATACCGTCGCCCGCGCCGACTTCACCGACCGTGGCGTGCGGCTGCACGCCACCCGCGACTCCATGGCCTACGCGGCCAACGGGCTGGGTGTGGGCGCCGCCAATCTCCGGCTTGTCCTGTCGCGCGGCGCGCGCGCCGACACCATTACCATCTCGCGACTCGGGCGCGTGCAGTGGCACTGACCCACCACACCCGCCCCGCCCTCACGTACCGAAATCGAACCCCGGTACCGACACGCGCGGAATCTCCTGCCCGATGGTGCGCTCGATCGTGCGTACCATCCCGATCTCTTCGGCGCTCATGAACGTGTACGCATCGCCAGTGCTCGCCGCGCGACCGGTGCGCCCGATCCGGTGCACGTAGTCCTCCGGCTGCTGCGGCACGTCGAAGTTGATCACGTGCGTGATGCCACTGATGTCGAGGCCGCGCTGGGCAATGTCCGTGGCCACCAGCACCCGCAGCTTGCCGCTCTTGAAATCCTCCAATGCGGCCATGCGCTCGCGCTGCGACTTGTCGGCGTGCATCGCACCCGCCTTCACCCCGGCACGCTCGAGATCGCGCACCACCCGGTCGGCGCCGCTCTTCGTGCGCGTGAACACCAGCACCGAGTCGTGGTCATCCTTCGTGAGCAGGTGCACGAGCAGGTCGTTCTTCCGGTGCCGCGGCACCGGATACACGGCGTGCGTCACCGTCGTCGCGGCACTCGAACGCCGCCCCACCTGCACCACCACCGGCTTGCGCAGATACTTGCGCCCCAGCGCCTCCACTTCCGGCGGCATCGTCGCCGAAAAGAGCAACGTCTGCCGATAGCGCGGAATCTGGTCCACGATGCGATTGATCTGCGGCGCAAACCCCATGTCGAGCATGCGGTCCGCCTCGTCGAGCACCAGCGTCTCGAGATACGTGAAGTCCACGTTGCGCTTCTCGAGGTGATCGAGCAGGCGGCCGGGGGTGGCCACCACCACGTCCACGCCGTTGCGCAAGGCGCGCTCCTGCGGCTCGTACCCCACCCCGCCGTACACCGGAATCACATCCACCGGCGCGTACTGGGAGTACTTCCGCACACTCTCTTCCACCTGCAGACACAGCTCGCGGGTGGGGGTCAGCACCAGCACACGGGTTCGCCGCGGTCCGCCAATGAGCCGATGCACCACCGGCAGCGTGAAGCTGGCGGTCTTGCCGGTGCCGGTCTGCGCCAGACCAATGAGGTCGCGCCCCGTCAGTGCCAGGGGAATGGCTTCACGCTGGATGGGTGTGGGGCGCTCATACCCGGCCTCGTGCAGGGCATCCAACAGGGGCTGCGCCAGCCCCAGATCGGCGAAGGTCACATCGCCGACAAGCGTATCAGGATCGATGACTGTCATGTATAGCCGAGAAAGATAACACCCTCGCTCGGCAGGTGGGGACGAACACCACACGCCGGGGGACGATCACCCCAGCTCGATCGTGCGGCCAGCGAGTCTCGCCACAAGGCCCAAACGGAAGGTAACGTCGGCCGACAGCCCCGCGGCATCGCGGCCTGCTCCCGCCTCACCAGCGGACTCGGCCGCAGCATCGTGCAGCGGCAGGACCGGCCACGACCATACCGGGACCTGCGCCGGCATGACCACCGACCGCGGCGGCGTCCACACCCCGCGCTTGCGGTCATCGAGCGTGCGGTCGAGCAGCTTCACCCACCCCTCCTGCCTGGGCAGCCACCCCAGTCGGGCGACGGCTTCCAGCCACGCCAGCGCGCTGGGCATGTCCCCGTCGAGTGCGCTGCGCGTGGTCAGGAAATCCCCCAGCACGTAGTGCGACTGCTCGACCACATGCTCCCCAACCTGCTGCATCGGGACCTGCCGTGGCCACGGCTGCGTGAGCCACTTGAAGAGCAGATCCATGAAGTGATAGTGCTCGCTGCAGAACTGCGGCATGTAGCTCAGCATCACCAGCAGGTGGAACGACGGCATCGCCACCTCCGGTGGAAGCACGTGCTGGTTGCCGATCCGTACCCAGGGCTTCTGCGCCTGCGGTGACGTGAGGAACCCGTGCACCCGGTCAATGAGCCGGCGTGCCGCCCCCCGCAACCGAGGGTCCGCCTCGAATCCGGCGTGCGCCAGCGCCGCCGCCGCCGCCTCGCGCAGCAAGAGACGCCCCCGGCGCACCAGCTCGTCGTTGTCGTCCGCCGGACGCAACTCGGCCAGCAGGGTGGGGTCGGTGTCTTCGGCCAGCAGCCGGAACAGCAGCCGTCGGGTTGCCGCCATCCCCGGGGCGTCCACATCCCACCCCAATTCGAGCAGACGCCGAAACGCGGGAATGGTGCCCACCCCCTGCAGCGACGTACCCGTGGGTACCGCCAGCATGCCACCCGGCCACGTGCCGTCGTGGTCCTGGGTCCCCAGCAGATACCACCCGGCTCGGCTCGCGTACGGCAGCACCCCCCAGCGCCCCGCAGGCGGGCGCTGCAGGGCAACATCTCGCCAGGCACGGAGTTGCACCGCCGGCGACCCATTCACCAGCAGCCACGAAATCGGTACGGTCACCGGCATCGGTGGCGGCGGAGGCGGCACGAACACCGGCCGCGGTACCGTCAATTCGCCCGGAACCAGAATCGCATCACTGCCGGCCGGTGGCATCGGGGAGGGGGGAATCGTCACAATTCCGCAATTGTACGTGCATTTCGCGGGTCCGCCAGAGGCTGCGCGCCATTGGCCCACCCGCTTAACGAACGCGCGCCCTGGTGCGTCTCACCTCACAACGCGGAACCCGACGCATAGGCGTCGGCGCTCCCGCCCTCCCCAGTCACCAACTCCATCCATGAAGACCACACTGCGTGCTCTGGCCGCCTTTGCGGCACTCGCCTTTGCCAGCCCGGCCCTCGCCCAGGGTGGTCCCCCGGGCGGCGGCATGGGGCAGATGTCCCCCGAACAGCGCCTCGCCCGCCAGAAGGAAATGCTCTTCCGGGGCATCACCCTGTCGGCTGACCAGTCGGCCAAGGCCGACACCCTCATCATGCAGGGCATGCGCAAGCAGATGGAAGCCATGCAGGCTGCCCGCTCCGGCGGTGGCGACATGGCCAGCATGCGCGAGCAGATGCAGAAGATGAACACCGAGCGGAACGACGCCCTCAAGGCGCTGCTCACCAGCGACGCCGACAAGGCGAAGTTCGACGAGAATCTCAAGAACATGCCGCAGGGGCGCCGCGGCGGCCGCCGAGCCGCGGAGGGCTGAGACATCCCCGGCGCCGTCCCCACGGCACCGGCGGCCACGGGGGGCATCGGCGACATCGCCGGTGCCCCTGTGCCGTTGTGGGCATTAGCGTTCGGCCATCATGCCAATCAGGACCGTCTTCGCAGGCGAGTGCCGCTGAATGCGCGGCGAGTTCGTGGACCTCGATGGGGTCCGGTTGTACTGCTATGCCTTCGGACAACGCGGCGCGGGTCACCCCATCGTGCTGGTGCATGGTTCGTTCACCTCCTCTCACCTGTGGCAGGACGTGCTCCCGCGGCTCCCCAAGGGACACCGGGTGCTGGTGCTCGACCTGCTGGGGCACGGTCGCAGCGACCCGCCAGGCTCCGCGTCCATGACCGTGGCCGCGCATGCGGAACGGCTGGAGCGGCTGCTCGACATCATGGGCGTGCAGCAGGTCGTGCTGGTGGGCCATGGCATGGGCGCCGCCGTGGCCGCGCGCGTGGCGCATGAACACCCCGAGCGCATCGCGCACCTCATGCTCGTGAACCCCACGTTGCTCGCGGCGCACGCCAGTGAAGCGCTGCTCAACCGCCAGGTGCGCCGGGTGGCGTTGCTCGTCTGGCTCTGGCAGCGACTCGCCCCGTCGTGGGTAGCTTCGGCGCTGCACGCGGCGCTCCTCCCCTGCTTCGCCCACCGCGATGTCGGCGCGCGGTCGCTCGATGTGTACCTCATGCCCTTCCGCCAGCGCGACGGGCGCGACGCGGCCTGCGCCCAACTCCGCGCGCTGGGGCAGTCGCGCGGGGACACCGTGGCGGCGCTTGCCCCCGGAGCGCTGCGCTGCCCCACCGCACTGGTGCTGGGGGAACACGATCCGTTTCTCAATGCCGCACGCAGTGAACGGCTTGCGGGGTGGCTCCGCACCGCCACCGGCAACACCGTGGACGTGCACACCCTACCCGGCGTGGCCCACGTGGCTCCCGAAGAAGCGCCCGACCGACTCGGCACCCTCGTGGGCGAGCTCATTGCCCGCTGAACCGCCGTCACCTGCCCAGTACGTTCCCGTCGACCACCCACGGCACTCCTTCATCGCCACCATGACCGATCGACTTGCCACCATGCGCGCCATGGCCGCTCGCCAGCCCGGCAATGCCCTCGTGCGCTTCGGCCTCGCCAACGAGCTGCTCAAGGCCAATCTGCTCGAGGAAGCCGCGACCGAACTGCAGGCGTACCTCGCCAGCTACGACGACGAAGGCAACGGGTGGCTGCGCTATGCCGATACGCTCACCGCGCTGGGGCGCCACACTGAGGCGCGCGCGGCGGCTGCCAAGGGCATCGATGCGGCCACACGATACGGGCACGGCAGCATGGTGCAGGAATTCGAGGAACGGTACGGCGGCTGAACGGCCCAACGGCAGCCCCCCGATCCCGAAACGCGGACCCTACAGCCGCCGGCTCTCCTCCGCCGCCTCGAGCACGTATCCCAGTTCGCGTGACACCGCGCGCGCTTCCTGCGTAGCACTGGTCACGTCGTCCATGGACGTGAGCATCCCCATCGTGCGCAGCTTCACGATGTCGAGGCGCAACGAACGCAGCGCCATGCCCGCGCTGTCGATCTGTCGGCGCATGGTTTCACGGCGCGACTGCAGATCGTCGAGTGACGCGCGCTGACGCATGAGCAGCGTCAGACGGCGCTCACGATCGGGGCTGGTGAGCGGCTCCGCTTCCACGGCGGCAATGCGTACGGCAAGATCGGCCAGGGCACCACCGGGCAGGTCACGATCGAGCCGTTCGAGACCGCTCGCCAACCCGCCAATGCGCTCGAGCAGCGCATCGGCCGTGGGATCGATATCGGGCACGAGCGCCTGGTCCTCCGGCGACAGCTTCGACAAGATGTCGGCAATCACGAGCCGGTCGTCGCAGGCGTTGCGCACGAGGTCCCCGTAAGCCGACTGGGCGACCCCACCACCAGCCGTCTTGTCCACCAATTCGGCCAGGCGCACATGATGCGCGCGGTTGTCACGCGCCGCCGGCGCCGTGCGCCACGCCTCCCCTAACGCCGCCAGCGGGGAAATGCCCAAGCGCCGCAGCCGGAGCGCGCGCCGCCCCGCCACAGCGAGGCTGCCCAGCCCCACGACGAGTCCGGCGAGCATGGGCGCCACGAACACCTCTTCGTTCAGCGAGACCCCCACGATGAGGCTGCCGATCCCGAGTGCCGACGAGGCCCCCAACCATTTGAGGCTCGTGCGAAAACGCATCACGCGGTCGGCCACCACGGCGGGCGTGCTGGCTGGCCCCCCCGCCATCCTGCCCGCAATCTCCTGCGCCTTGAGTTCGGCCACGTACGCCTCGTTCGCCTGCTTGCGCTGCCGCTTCACCGACTTGCGCCACTGCTTCACCGCCGCCCGGCTCGCCTTCTTCCATTCCCGCCGGGTCGAGCGATCCGCCCCCATGGGCAGCGGCGGCAATTGCGGCATGGGCGGCAGCGCCCCGGGCGCTGGAGCATGCCGCGGGGCGGGCGACGGCTCAACGACACGCCGCGGCGCCCAGTCCTCGGCACGATAGCCGATGCGTTCATCGCGGTCGGGGTCCCATGGCCGCGCCGGCGGGGCGGGCACCGGCAGCGGAGCGGCGAACGGCGCCACGGGCGCTGGCAGCGGCGCCGAGAGTGACCCGTCGCGCTGCACCCGACGCAGCGTATCGCGCAGTTGCAGCGCACTCTCCCAGCGATCGGCGGGTCTCTTCGCGAGGCAGCGCTCCAGAATGTCCACCAGCACGCGCGGCGTCTCGGGACGCAGGCTGCGCAGCGGCGGTGGGGTGTCGCTCACATGCTTCATGAGCATCGCTGGCGTTGTGGGCGCCTCGAACGGCAGTCGGCCGGCCAGCATGAGATAGCCGATCACGCCCACGGCATACACATCACTGCGCCCGTCGACCTCCTTGTCCCCCATAGCCTGTTCGGGGCTCATGAAGGCAGGCGTTCCCACGGCGATGCCCGTTTGCGTGAGCCGCGAACCGCTTTCGGCCGCGCGCGCAATACCAAAGTCGGTGACCAGCGCGCGCCCGGACTCGCGATCGAGCAGCACGTTGTCCGGCTTCATGTCCCGATGCACCACACCGCAGGCATGCGCGTAGGCCAGGGCGTCGGCCATCTGCTCCAGCACGCTCGCGACGAAGGGGAACGGCGGACGCGGCTCGCGCAGGATGCGCGTGGCCAGGCTCTCTCCCTCGACCAGCGCCATGGCGAAACACACCAGACCGGGCACCTCGTGCACGGCGTAGATGGGCACGATGTGTGGGTGATTGAGGCGTGCGGCCATCTGCGCCTCGCGTACGAACCGTTCACGCACATCCGGCCGGAAGGCGAGGTCGGGGGGCAGCACCTTGAGCGCCACCTTGCGCTGCAGCCGGACATCCTCGGCTGCGTACACCACCGCCATGCCACCACGGCCGACTTCACGTCCGACCAGATAGTGGTCGCCCATGGCGGCAGTGACCCGATCGCGCAGCATCGCCGCATCGGTACCGTACGCCCCCTCGCGCCCCAGATTGCCGGGCATGTTCACCGGTGGGGCTCCAGCCGACGGCTGCGCGGGACCGACGTCAGGCGTGTCGAACATCGTCGGCTCCCGGGGGTCAGGCGCCGCGCGACGCCGTGCGCGGCGACGCGAGGTCGCGCACCTCGTTCACCGCCTGCACGGCGATGTCCACCTCGCGGGCCATCTGCATCGCCTGTTCCGCCACGAGCGTCACGCTTTGCACCGAACTGTTGCCGGTGCGCAGGCGCACCAGATCGAGGCGCACGTTCTCGAGTGCCAGGCGGCAGCTGTCCACCTGCCCCCGTCGCGCCTGCAGCTTGGCCTGACCATCGACCAGCGCCCGCCGCTCGCGGCGCAGCTGTGCCAGCCGGCGCACGCGGGCCTCGCTGCGCGTCGTGTCGAGCGGGTTCGCCTCCTGCTCCAGCGTGTCGATCTCCTGCTCCGTACGCGTCAGCAGCTCGGGAGCCAGCGTGGCCTCCAGGCGCACGAGATCCTTGGTGATGGCCTCGAGCTTCTGCACCAGATCGATGGCGGTGTTGGCCACATCGGGGATGCGCTGGAGATCCTCAGCGGGGAGTGTGGCCAGCAGCCGGCCGATTTCTTCGCGATCGGCACGTGCCGCGCGCACGAGCGGCAGATACGCGCCCAGTTCCTGATCGCGCACCGGCAGGGCCGGGGCCACACGTCCACCAGCGGCCAGGGGCACGGGCGCGTTCGCGCCGCCCAGCGTGAGGGCGCCGGCGAGCCGATTGGTGAGCTTGCCCTGCGCCCGCAGCTCTTCGCGCTTCCTGCTGCTGAAGGTCGCCCACACGCTGTTCGTGATGTCTTCCAGCACTTCGCCGAAGAGCCGATGCTTGGGCTGCCGCAGCACGTCCTTCCAGTCGTAGCCGTCGGTCCAGAGCTTCGTGTACTGCCAAACCAAGAAGATCGTCCAGATCGTCGTCACGCTGCCGAAGCTGGAGTCGCCGAAGATCGCGATGACGAGGAACGCGAAATTGACGAACAGGTACGGCACGAGCTGGCGCCGGAACTTCACGACGCGCGGCGCCTCCCACCGGGCACGGTCTTCGGTGGTGGGGATGTACGCATCGTCGTTGCGCGGCCCATAGCCATACGACGGAACCGTGGCGCCACCGGGCGCGGGCGCGGCGGTGCCGAACCCCGCCGGGGCCGTGGTGAGCGTACGCGGCGAATAGGCCGGTGCCTGATACCCGGGGGCCGGATACGGCGCGGCCTGGTAGCCACTGTTGCCATTCCCGGGCATGGGCATACCACCCATGGGCATGCCGCCAATGGGCGCGCCGTTGAACGAGACGGGCGCGGTGGACAACGGCACGCTGGCCGAGGTGGCTCCCGCCGGCGCGGGTGGCACCACGCCCGTCCGCAGAGCCTGCGACAACTCGGTGGCCTGCTGGAACCGATGATCGGGGTTCTTTTCCAGCAGCCGCATCACGATGGCCGCCAGGTCCGGCGGGGCATCGGCGCGACGCTGCTGAATGGGGACCGGCGCCTCGGCCAGATGCTTGACCAGCAGCGCCGGCGTGGTGCCGCCCACGAACGGCGGTTCGCCACACAGCATCTGGTAGGCCACGATGCCCAGTGAATAGAGGTCACTGCGCGCGTCGAGATCGCGATCGCCCGACGCCTGCTCCGGACTCATGTACGCCGGCGTGCCGATGGCCATCCCGGTAGCCGTGAGCCGCGACGTTTCTCCGCTGTCCGTGGCGGCCCGCGCGATGCCGAAGTCAGTGACCAGCGCACGCCCGTCGATGCCGTCAAGCAGGATGTTGTCGGGCTTGATGTCGCGGTGCACCACGCCGCGCGAGTGCGCGTACGCCAGCGCATCGGCAACTTCGCCCAGCCAGCGCCGCACGCTGTCCACGGGCAACGGGCCACGCTTCTGCACGAGCGTGGCGAGGTTGTCCCCGTCGATGCATGCCATGACGAAGAACACCAGGTTGCCCACCTCGTCGACCGAGTAGATGGGCACGATGTTCGGGTGACTCAGCTGCGCCGCCGTTTCCGCCTCGCGGAGAAACCGCGACCGCACGTCACGCCGGAACGACAGCTCCGGCGGCAGCAGCTTGATGGCGACGTGCCGCTTGAGACGACGATCGCGCGCACGATACACGATGCCCATGCCGCCACGGCCGATTTCCTGGTCGAGCTCGTAGGCGGCGCTGAGCGCCTGCTCCACGTGGGCACGCAGTTCGGCGTCTTCGGCGTGATGGGCGGTGTTTTCGGACACTCGAAGCGGAATTCGGGGAGATGACCGTCTTCCTTAGTGTAGCACGGCAGGGAAACGGACGACAGCATGGGACGAACGGGAGGTGTGCCGGCACTACGTGGGGTGCCCCCCGGAAAGTTGCAGATTGACTCACCCCCTGAGCAGCGGCGTCCGGCGGAGCAGTCGTCGGGATGCCTGCCGATTTCGCCGGACCGGCGGTCAGCCCCGCCACCCTGACAGTGCCGATCAGGGTAGATCTCACGCGTACCTGCCGTCGTGACGCAGTTTGCATGGTGCGGATCGTGCTCCATTGGTGGCGCCAATCCCTTTGCTCAGGAACTCCCATGAGTCAGCGCCAGACCCTCCCCGTCCTCCCGTTGCGTGGGACGGTCATGTTTCCCGGTATCACGGCCCCCATCGCCGCCGGGCGACCCGGAACCCTGCGTGCCATTGAAACGGCGCTCAAGGGCGACCGGCTCGTCTTCGCGGTGGCGCAGCGGGACAACACCGAGGAGCCCACCGCCGATATCCTGTTCAGCACCGGCGTCATTGCACGGATCGGCCAGGTACAGCGGGGCCTCGGCGGCGTGCAGCTGTTGCTGCAGGGTGAACAGCGCGCCACCGCCCTGCACTATGGCGAGCAGGACGGCTATCTCACGTCCGTCATCGTGCCCGCCGAAGAGATGATGCCGCTCGATCTCAAGGATCCGGCGTTCACGGCGCTCCACAAGGAAGCCCGCGAGCGCGCCGCAGAGCTTGGCGAGAAGCGGGGATTGCCCGAGGAGGTCGTGCATCAGGTGCTCGACTCGGTCGAGGATGCTGGTCGCTTCGCCGACCTCGTTGCCGGCTACATCGAGCTCACCGTTCCCGAGAAGCAGGGGCTGCTGGAAACGCTCAGCGTGGAAGAGCGGCTGCGTCGTGTGCTCGTGCATGTGCAGCGGCAGATCGGCCTGCTCGAGGCACAGGAGGACATCAAGAGTCAGGTCCAGGAGGAGCTGGGCGAGCGCCAGCGCGAGATGTTCCTGCGCGAGCAGCTCAAGGCCATTCAGAAGGAGCTGGGCGACGACGACACCGGCAAGGAGATCAGCGAGCTCCGCGAGAAGCTCAGCAAGCTGCTGCTGCCCAAGGAGGCGCGCGCCGAGGTGGAGCGCGAGCTCGGGCGTCTGGAGCGTGCCGGTCGCGAAAGCATGGAGGCGCAGGTCATCCGCACCTATCTCGAGTGGATCGCCGAGCTGCCGTGGAACACGCGCAGCGACGACCATCTCGAACTGGCGCGCGCCGGGGAGATCCTCGACGAGGATCACTACGGGCTCAAGGATGTGAAGGATCGCGTGCTCGAGTTCCTCGCCGTGCGGCAGCTGCGGGCACAGCAGGTGGCCGCCGAGGTCGCCACGACCGGTGAGTTCCCCGTGTCGAAGTTGAAGGGGGAAGCCACCGACGCCACGCCCACGCTTGGGAACGGCGAGGAAGACCGTCAGATCACCGATACCCGGGAAGCCAAGGCGCGCGCCATGGCCCGTGGTCCCATCCTGCTCTTCAACGGCCCGCCGGGGGTGGGCAAGACGTCCATTGCCAAGAGCATTGCCCGCGCCCTTGGCCGCGAGTACGTGCGCGTGGCGTTGGGTGGTGCGCGCGACGAGGCCGACATTCGCGGCCATCGGCGCACGTATGTGGGCGCCATGCCTGGCCGCATCATCCAGGGGATGAAGCAGGCCGGGACGCGCAATCCCGTTTTCCTGCTCGACGAGGTGGACAAGCTGGGGCAGTCGTATCAGGGCGACCCGTCGAGCGCACTGCTCGAGGTGCTTGACCCGGCGCAGAACGATTCCTTCACCGACCACTACCTCGGGGTGCCCTTCGACCTCAGCGAAGTGCTGTTCATCGCCACGTCAAATTTCATCCAGAACATCCCCGGTCCGCTGCTCGACCGCATGGAAGTGGTGGAATTCAGCGGCTACACCGAGCGCGAGAAGGCGGAGATCGCCAAGACCTACCTCGTGCCGCGTCAGCTGGAGGAATCGGGGCTGTCCAACCGTGAGCTCTCCTTCACCGACGACGCCATCATGAAGGTGATCAGCGAGTACACGCGCGAGAGCGGCGTGCGCCAGCTCGAGCGGCAGCTCGGGGCGGTGTCACGCAAGGTCGCGCGGCGTGTGGCCATGGGTGACACGGCCACCATCGACGACAAGGTGATCAGCGCCGGCGAAGTGCGCGAGCTGTTGGGCCGTCCCAAGGTGCACCCCGAGCGCGCCGCGGAGCACGACGAAGTGGGGATCTCCACCGGCATGTACTACACGCCCATGGGCGGCGACATCATGTTCGTGGAGGCAAGCATCCGCCGAGGCACTGCCCCGCAGACGCGCGACGACGATACCAACGTGGTGCGGGTGGGGCCCATCTCCCTCATCCTCACCGGTCAGCTTGGTGACGTGATGAAGGAAAGCGCGCGCGCCGCCCTCACCTATGCCACCAACAACGCCGAAGTGCTGGGCATTCCGGCGGAGCGCGTGGCGAGCGCCAGCGAAGCGCACATTCACGTGCCGGCCGGCGCGATTCCCAAGGATGGTCCCAGTGCAGGCATCGCCATCGCCACCGCACTGGTGAGCGAGATGTCGAATCGCAAGGTGCGGCGCGACGTGTCGATGACGGGCGAGATCACGCTGCGGGGCCGCGTGCTGCCGATTGGCGGAGTGAAGGAGAAGGTGCTGGGAGCGCATCGCGCCGGCATCACGGAAGTGATCGTGCCCAAGGCCAACGAAGCCGATCTCGAGGACGTGCCGGAGGAGGTGCGCCGGCAGCTCACGTTCCATTGTGTCGAAACGCTGCGCGACGTGCTGAAGATTGCGCTCGTGCAGGCGCCAGTGGCGGAGGATGTGGAGGAGCTCGTCGGGGTGTAACGGCGGGGGGACTGTGCTGTACCAGCAGACGGCAGGACCCGCCGTCTGCTGGTACGCCGCGGTTCCATCCGCCGTTACCTCCGCAGTCACGCGAGTTTGCCTACACCTCGCGGCTATTGTCTCCGGGACGCCGATCGATCGGCAGGAGGTAGGGATCGATCCCGCCGCGGGCCGACACTGACATCACCGAACATCAGGCCTCCACCGGCACGCACCCGCCCGATACCTCCACCAGCCGATGGAAGTACACATCCTCAAGATCCGGGTCCACCGCCACGAAACCGTCGCCCGGGTTCGACTCCGCATACACGTGCAGTACCGTGCTGCCCGCCGCCAGACGCGTAGAGATCACCTGAAACTGCCGCTTGTAGTCCTCGGCCTGTGCCCGCGGGATGGTGCGACGCCAGATGCGGCCGCGCACCTCGTCGATGATGCGCTCCGGCTCCCCCTGCACCACCACCTGTCCCTTGTTGATGATGGCCATCTGCGAGCAGAGATCGCGCACATCTTCCACGATGTGCGTGGACAGAATGACCACCACGTCTTCACCGATGTCCGCCAGCAGGTTGAGAAAGCGATTGCGCTCCGTGGGGTCGAGCCCGGCCGTGGGTTCGTCCACGATAAGGAGCGTGGGGCTGCCGGCCAAGGCGATGGCGATGCCCAGCCGCTGCTTCATGCCCCCGGAGTAGCCGCCCACACTCTTCTTGCGCACCTCGTACAGATTCACCTGCTGCAGCAGCGACGACACCAGCTCCTTCCGCTCGCCGGGGTTCACCACGCCCTTCAGCGTGGCGAAGTGATCGAGAATGGCATCGGCCGGCATGTTGGGATACAGCCCGAACTCCTGCGGCAGGTATCCCAACTGCGCGCGCAGGCGCTCAGGTTCGTGCAGTACATCGATGCCCCGAAAGTGAATGCTGCCGCCGTCCGGCGGCTGCAGCGTGGCGATCGTGCGCATGAGCGATGACTTCCCCGCCCCGTTCGGCCCGAGCAGCCCGAACATGCCGGGCGGGATGGTCAGCGAGATCCCGCTGAGGGCACGCACGCCGTTCGGGTACGTCTTGCCGATGTTCTCGATGCGCAGGGTCATGTCGGTGCGGACAGAGGGAAGCCAAGCTCCACCCGTGCGCCTGACCACGAGAGCGGCAAGCACGAGGCGATTGTACCGTTCGCTCGCGTTCTCCCAGTGTTGGTGACGCCGGGGAGCCGCGACGGTGCCCATATGTGAGCAGCATATGCCGCAGTCTCTTTCCAGTCTATGGACCGGCGCGTGGGTTGGCTTCGACGCCATACGCCACGAGTGATCGCGGAGCGCCCGGTCAGAACCCCTGCTGCCAGCGCATCACGGCCACGCGCTCGGTGTAGCCGCCGAAACCGGGCCACGTGACATCGAGGGCGACACTCAGCCGGGTGGACACGGTGGGAATCCACCCCACGGCTGCGCCAGCCGTGCGTACCAGCGAGCGCGACCCGTCCGCCAGGAGAGGCACGCCCGCCGGCGTGTCGAGCTGCAGCTGGCCGGCGCGCACGCCCAATTCCAGCGCGCCACGGCGGTGCTGCGGCGTGATCTCCTGATTGGCATTGCGCACGCCGCCCCAGGCCGTGGCGGCACGCAGCGACCACGCCGTGGCCTGCACCTGCTGGCGCGCGGCCGCGAAGCGGAGCTGCTGCCATTGCTGCGCGCGTTCCACCCCCAGCATCGTGCGCGCCGTGCCCAGCACGCCCCCCAGCGACCACCGACCGCGTGCGCCGTCGGCAATGACCGTCGTTGCCTCCGTCGCGCCGTCGCGAAAGACCACCAGCGGCAACTGCCCGACCGACAGCAGACGGGCAACGGCGGGATTCTCGGCGGTGCCCCGCTCCTGCCCCGCCAGCAGACTGCCCTGCACATCGGCATACCGTGCACCACGCACCACGCGCCAGTTCGCACGGCCCAGCAGATCGTAGCCCACACCATTGGTGGCGCGCACATCGCCATCGGTATCCACCACGGGAATGTCCGACCCGATCGGCGTGCGAAACCCGCCGGCGGCCACGGTCACATGGCCCAGCTGGTGCGTGACCTGCGCTCCCATGCTGCGACTCGGCATGAGCGTGTTCACGATACTGCGCTCCGGAAAGAGCAGGGTGCTCGACGACTGCATGCGCTCGGTGCCGTAGGCCGGTCGAAAGCGCCCGAGTCGCACCGTGGTGCCCCGGTCGCGCCACCCCACGAAGGCGTCCTGCACCAGGACGCGCCCCTGGCCAAAGTCGGGCTGCAACCGAACATGCCACCCGTCGGCACGCGAGGCATCGAAGACCAGGCGCGCGCGGCGCAGCAGCAGGCCGTCAGGGGCCCGTGATTGCGGCCCTGATGCCCACCGCCCGTCCACTTGCAGGTATCCCCCCATGCTCAGGCGCATGTCGTTGCCGAACGCGAGGTCGATGCTGCCACGCTCGTCGTCGGTGCGCGACGCAGGCGACGACGTGGGGGCTGACGGTGGTGCTGACTGCGCCCCCAGTGACATCGCCGCGACGAGGGAGAGCACGAGCGGCGGAAGGCGGCCCCGCGGAATGCCCATCACCGTCGCGGTGCCGCCGCGCCACCGAGGCGAAGATGGGGATCGGCCAGCACATCGATGTCGCGAACGTGAATCGTACCGCTGTACGGCAGCTGCCGCGTGGCCACCGCGCGCATGAGCCTGGACTGCCCCGCCCTGTTGGGCCCCAGCAACGCGAACATGCCGAGCCCATTGGTGAGGGAGAGCCCCTGCAGCACCTGCGTCCCGTTCGCGTTGCGCGCGCAGCCCTTCTGAATGCGCAGCGTCACCACATCACCACCCCGGTGCCAGATTCAGTCCGAACACACCGCCACCGCTGCGGTGCACGGGGCGCGCGTGGAACATCTCCACGATGAGCGCTCCGAGATTGAGACGGGCGCTGATACCATGCGACAGCACTGGTCGGCGAACGGCGTCGGCATTCGCCAGCGCCCGCGGCCGGAGCGACAACGCGTCGCCGCCCCGCCATGCCATCCCCGCATCGAGGAATGGCGCCACTTCCATGGCGAGCCCACCAACACCCAGCCGGTTGATGGGGAGCCGGTACTCCACGTTCGCCACCGCCATGCGCGATCCCAGCAGCCCATCGAACGAAGGACACGGCCCGAACGCCGACCGGCCGCACTCGCGCTCCGCCAGCGATTCGGCCGCATAGCCGCGCACCAGTGTGCCCGCGCCCACGAACATGGGGGCGAGCAACGCCTGGCCATCGTCACGGCCGTAGCGACCGGTGTGCATGGCCCGGAAGGCCAGCGCGCCCCGCCAGAGTGGCTGGTACCATCGGCCATCGACCGTCACCCCGGTGAATTGGGTGCGCCCCACCGTCTGCTGCACTTCGGCGCGGTAGCGCCAGCCATCGAGTGGCGAGGCCGGACCGAACACCGCGTTGTCCCCCACAAAGGCCGCACTCGACTGGGCGTACTGGATCGCGTCACCTGCACTTCCCGTCGAACGTCGCCGATCGAGCACGCGCCCCGTGACGTTGTCCACCACCTGCTGGGTCACGTCGAAATCCTGCGTGAGCCGAGTGCCCGTGAAGGCAAACTCCACGCGCCGCGTGCGGGAGAACGGGTACTGCGCGCCCAGTGTCCCTTCGTGCACCAGGGTGCGCGCAATCCCCTGCTCCACCAGCGTGGCGTCGCGCAGGTTCCCCGAGGCATCACGCACACGGATCGGTGCCACGCTATTGAATGCCGAGGGGAGCGGCGTGCGTCCCAGCGACGCAAACACGTTCCACCGCGAGACGGCATTCACGTACAACACCTGCCCGCCCACGTCCTGCACGCGCCCCTGGGCCTGCGCGGCAATGCCCAGCCGTCGGCGTCCCAGCAGGTCCCCCCAGAAGACGCTCAGGCCGCCGCCCACAGCGGCACCGCTCGATCCGGCCGCCACACCGGCCGCCGGGAGCCCCAGTCCTTCAAGGCCAAAGCGCGGCCGGTAGCGTGCGATCGTGGCCGCACCCGCCGTGGGCCCCGGCAAGCCGCTCACGCCATCGGCCAGCATGGCGTCCACGATGGGCACCGGCGATTCCGTGTGCGGCGGCAGGATGCCGCCGCCACTCTGCATGATCGGCGCGGTCAGCGCCGCTTCGTCGTCGGCCAGCCGCTGGTAGCTCTCCACCCGGCTCCGGTCGAGCGCGACCATCTGGTAGCCATCGCGATCGAATACGGTGACCACCACGGCGTTCGTCGCCGGTGACACCGTGAGCGCCGGGGAACGCGCCGTGATGCCGGCGATCCCCGTGCGCAACTGCGTGAGCTGATCGAAGGCTCCGCGAGCCAGGTCGAGACGAAACACATCGGCCACCCCATCCACGTCGCCGATGAAGTACAGGGAACGGCTGTCGCCACTCCACTGCGGGTTGATCATGCGCGCGCCTGCGCCAAGGTCGGGGAGCGCGCGCATGCGCCCGCCCACCGGATCCACCAGCGCCAGCCTCAGCCGACCATACGCCAGCGTTGCCAGATCGGTCTCCTCGTGCCGGTCGGTGGCCACCGCGATGTACCGACCGTTTGGGGCCCACGCCGGGTGCAGCTCGGTATAGGCGTCGTTGGTGAGTTGCTGCGTGCGCCGTTCGGCAAGATCGAAGAGGAACAGATCGCCCTGCCCGTTGCTCGTACCCGCAATGGCCAGCTGTCGTCCATCGGGCGACCAGGACACGGCGCTGATGGACTGGACTCCCGGTACGCGAATGCGCTGCAGGAGCGTCCCCCGCATGGCATCGAGAATCGCCAACTCCGAATCGCCGGCGCGCGTCACCACCATGACGTACTGGCGCGAATCCGGGGACCACGCCCCCGACGCATACAGGAAGGCAATGGCATCGGTATGGCCATCACGGGCGAGGTTCCCGAAGGAACGCACGTCGCGCCCGGTGGACATGTTGCGCAGTCGCACGTCCACCTGGCCAAGTGCGTCGCGACCAATGTAGGTCAGCCATGCCCCATCGGGGCTCAGCTGGGGGTTGAGGGCGAAACCGCCGCGCTCCGGCGCCGCGCTCAGCGGGGTGCCAATGACATCGATGTTCTCACGCTGCTCCAGCAGTGTGCCGTACGCCGCGAGAATGTGCGCGTGCCAGTCGTTCTCCAGCGCTTCCACCGGCACGCCCAGCGTGCGCACGATGCCGGCGCGCACTCCCACCGCCACCGCGTCCAGAAAGAATGACGCCAGCGCATCGTCGCCAAAGCGCCCACCCAGATAGGCCCAGAAGGCGTGCCCGTAGCGATAGGGAAAGAGCCGCGGATCCGTCGTGAGTGCATCGATGCCCGGCAACTCGCCGGCGGTGAGCGCCGCACGCAACCACATGGCGGTGTTGGGGTCGTCGCTGCCGAGCGATACATACTCGGCCATCCCTTCCACGAACCAGAGCGGCAGCTGCATCAGACCGTTGCCGCCACGCACCTGCCGCGCCATATCGAACTGAAAGAGGTGCGCGATCTCGTGCCCCAGCACATGGTCGTTCTCGGCGCCCACGCCGGTGAGCGGCATGACCAGCCGGTCACGCAGCGACTCGGCAAAGCCACGCGTCCCCTCGCTGAGCGGGGTATCGGACAGCGTGGTCTGCTGGAAGTCGGGATGATTGGTGTACAGCACCAGCGGCTTGCGCTCGGTGAAGGTGTGGCCGAGCAGCGACGACAGGCGCTCGTACCACCGCTCCGCCTTGCGGGCCGTTTCGCGCACCGTGGGCTCGGCGGCCTTGTCGAAGTGAATATCGAAGTGCGCCGTGCGCAGCACCTGCACGTCGAACCGTTCCCAGCGCACGCGATTCTGTCCGAAGTACTGCGCGTGGAGTGGGAGCGGCAACCACGCCAGCGCTGCGGCCAGACACGCAAGCACCCGAACGATGCGCGGTCGCACATGGGTGCGCCCAGTCGATCGATGGAGCATGCGGACCTCTTGAAGTGACGCGCTGGCCGGCCCCGTGGGGCCGACCATCGGTGAATGACTCAGAAACGAACGCCGGCCATGAGCGGCAGGAACGTGGTCCACGCCCGGCCGGTTGTGGTGGCGGTGTACATGGCGTGCAGTCGCACTTCCACGAAGTAGTCCCGATCGCCCACGGCGATGACTTCGCCGATGCCCACGTTGACTCCCGGGGCGTGGCGCTCGCGGTAACGATCCTCGGGATTGTTGAACAGGTACCACCCGGCACCGAACGTGCCGTACGGGTCGAGCCGTCCCTCGTGCCGTCGCGACGTCACATTGACGAGCATGGCCCCCACCTGGAGGGCCCCATCGGCGGCCTCGCGCCGATCGGCCCGCAGATGGGTGAACATCGCCTCGGCGGTGATCCCCACCGGCACCCGCGGGGCGCGCATCCACACGCCGGCCTTGGCGGTGACCCCTTCCGCCATGACGTCACGCAATGAGCCCCCCGGAATAGCCGCCCCCAGCGCAACCACCGGCGCGGCGGACCACTGCCCGTGGGCCGGTGGGGCACACACGAACAGGGCCGCGCACGCCGCACCGGCGACGCTCAGGGTGGGTCGGAAGGCCGCCACCTTACGGCTGGCGCGGCGTGGACGTGGTCGGCATGGTGGGACGCACGATGCGGCGCGGCGCGACCGGGTCCATCGTCGTGGTCGGGGCCGTCACGGTGGGCATGCTGTTCATCTCGTTCGTGAGCAGCATCGGTGCCCGGCCATCCGTGACGATGACCTTGGCGTTGGGGCTGCGCGCCAGTTCACGGAACGCCTCGATGGACTGGTACGAAATGATCGACGGTGTGAGCCCCTGCGCGATGATCGCCCACGAATCGCGGATACCCTGCGCCTCGATGGTGCGACGCTCGGCTTCCTGCTTCTCGCGATCGAGCACGAAGCGCATCTGCTCCGAGCGCTGCTCGGCCTCGAGCTTCTCCTCGATGGCGCGCGCCAGATCTGCCGGCAGGCGGATGCTCTTGAGCAGCACGTTCTCCACCACGAACCCCTTGGGCCCGAGCGTCTCCATCATCTGCGTGCGGATGGCCTGCTCGATGCCAATACGGGTGCCGCTGTGCATGTCCTTGGCCATGTAGCGGGCCGATACGTCGGCCGCGGAGGAGCGGAACACCGGAATGATGACGTCTTCCTCGTAGCGCGTGCCGCTCGTCTCGAGGATCTGCCGGATGTTCTCCGTCTTCGCGCGGTAGAGGATGGACACCTCAGCCGCCACGTTCAACCCTTCCTTGGAGGGCATCTCGAGACGCACTTCGCGGTTCACCACGCGCGCCGGCACACGCAGTACCGAGTTCACGCCGGGGATGATGAACTGGGCACCCGGCTGCAGCGGGCCACTGGAGATGCGGCCGAACGAGGTCTTCACGCCGATTTCATCCTGACGGATGGTGGCGCAGCCGGTCAGCACCGGCAGGGCAACCAGAAGCCCCAACACGGGGCGGGAGGCAGACGGGAACAGACGCATGGTCGGACATCCGGATGTGCGAAGGGCGAGTCCTCCGCGAATTCCCCGGGATCATCGGCTCGTGCGCATTCGCGACATGACCGATCCCGAGGTCGCGAAGGTCTCGCCCATCGCCCCTGCGTGGCGACTCACCGATCCGTGCGCTCTCGCTGGCGCAGTGTTGACGAATCGGCAACATCCGCGACCGCCCCTCTGCGGCGCGCATGGCGCTACTCCCCTTCGCATTCAACGTTAGAAATCCGCACGGATTTTCCATAATTGATTGTTCAGACATCACACATTGACAATTTCAATGCAAAAGAGCGGAACCTTTCATGGCATGAACGGTTGAAAAAGGGTTCGGACGCGGAGGTAGCCTGCGCCCCCTCGCCGCGCCGTCAGCGCACGATGAAATTGAGCGGCGGCGCTTCCCACACCGTGGTCGTCGCGCGAAACACCCGGATGTTGAGCCGTGACGCGCCGGCCTGCTGGCCGGTGAGGGCGCCTCCCAGCCGGTCCCCTTCCCACCGTGCCCGTGTCGGGTCTTCGATGACCACGGGCAGCGAGTGGTCGGCATGGGGCGCCAGCGTGAACCACTCGTTGCGCGGCGGCATGTCGTGGTCGTCGGGGGCGCGCCCCTGCTTCACGAAGTGCATGAGCAGGCGCCTTGGGGCCCCCATGGCCACCGTGGGAAAGCCGTGCCAATGGTCGTCGTGCGAGAAGTACACGGTCCCGGTGGCGGGATCTTCCACCAGGACGCTGGCAATCTGCAGGCGTGGGGCTTCCGGCGGCGGCGCGGCGATATCGCCGCCACCGCCGCAGGCGGCCGCAGCACAGAGCGAAAGAAGCGCAGCACGACGCGTCCAGCAAACGCGAGCGGTGGCCCTGATCATGAGGAACTCCATCGTCAGCGGGGGCGCGGACACGCCGCCCTGGGTTGGACACGCACCTCCAGCCACGGCGACACGAGGTCGGCGTGCGTGAGGTGCCACACGAGAAAGCGCACGCGGGTCGTGCCCGGGGCAAGCGCGATCAATCGCCCGCGACCACGCAGCGGCTCCCACACCACATTCGGCTCCACACTCTCGCCGCGGATCTCAAGATCACGACGCGAGACGAGATCCACCGGCACGCCGCGGAAATCGAGCGCCTGCGGGACCAGCGTCCGCATCTCTCCCTCGCAGAGCACGAGCGGCGTCTCGTTCCACACACGATTGTCGGTGGTGCGCATGACCACCGCGGCGCTGCTGGAGTCGGTGAACACCAGGTCGGCCACCTCCGCGTGGGGAGTCACCACCGCGATGGGATGTTCACACGCCGCCACACCGGCGACCGCGAGCAGCATCAGGACAGCACGAAGTCGGGGCATTCACCAGCTCCAGCGATACAGCAACCGGAGATTGCGTCCCGGCTGCGGGGCCACCTGCTTGGCGCGCCAGAGATGGTCGCGCCAGTCGGTATTGAAGAGATTGTCCACCGCGGTGGTGATCTCGTGCAGTTGCCGTCCCATCAGCCAGCGGCGCGACACACTGGCCTGCCCCTGCACCCACCCATCGGTGGGACAGAACTCGGCTGGCAGCAGCGAGGGCGCGCCAGCACCACGCACCGCCTCCGAGGCAGAGAGCAGGCAGGTCACGGCTCCAATCGTGGCCGGGGCCAGGGGCACCCGGCGCTGGCGCAGCGCCGCATCGAGCCCCGCCGACACACTCCACGCGCGTCCGTCGCGGCGCAGCTGCACCCGCGAACGCAACGGCGGCATGGCCGGCAAGGGGGCCCACGACATTCCGGCGCGTTGATCGCCCTGCACCCATGACACCGTCGCATCGAGCACCGTGCCCGTCACGCGGGGCATCGTGACCACCACGCGCCCTTCGGCCCCATATAGCCGCGCATCGCTCTGGTCGGCCTGGTACACGTTGTAGCGGCGCAGCCGGCGATCGCGCACGGGAGCGCCGGTGATGCTGTCCACCAGCGGCCGCTGGTAGATGTAGTCGGCCAGTCGGGTGCTGAAGACCGCGACTTCACCGTTCACGTGCCGCTGCTGGAAACGGGCAAAGAGATCCAGTCCGTATCCCCGTTCGGCGCGCAACTGCGGATTGCCCACTTCGTAGGCGTAGGTCGCGAGGTGCGGCCCCGCCGAGAAGAGCTCTTCGATGGCGGGCGGGCGAAAGGCTCGCGTTGCGCTCATGCCCAGCACAAAGCCCGGGCGCAGCGCCACGGTGGCCCCGAGGCTTCCGGTGGGTGCAGAGAAGCGACGGGTGCGCACGTCGCGCACGAGCGCGGTTTCCGTGCTGTCGAGCGGCACGATGCTGGTGGCATCCCAGCGTCCCCCCCACTGCACACGCACGGCCCGCCCGCCAAAGAGCGCATCGAGCTCCCATTCTTCCATGGCGAAGAGCGCGGCACCGCGCAGCACGCCGGGGCGCGTGCCGGTGAAGCTGCCCGTGGCCCGGAAGTCGCGCCATTGCGCCCAGCCGCCCGCGCTGCCCCGCACCGGTACGCCGACGCGTCGCGTGTACTGCACCAGCAAGTCCCCGTTGGCCATCAGCTGCCCGAAGCGGGTACCCACGAAGCCGCCGCGCTCGAGCTCGGACTGCTCGAAACGCACGAACTGCGACGACAGGTTGGCCTGCGTGAAGCGCGGCCACCAGCGCGCCGGTGCTGGCGACCCGGCGTCGTTGGCCCGCCACGAGGCGTCGCCACGCACGCTGCGCCGGCTCAGGTCCACGTACACGCCACCATCGTGCGCCCCCGGCAGCACTACACCGGCGAAGCTGCCCGGCACGCCGTAGCTGCTGGCCACATCGCGCACGGCCGCGCCCACGCGCCAGGTGCCGGATCCGGTGACCATATCGACCAGACCGACGCCGGCACCAGCGTCGTGGCCGCGCACATCGGAAAAGGGAAGCACGCCACGCGGCGCGCGCGTATCGCCGGCGGTGCGCCACGAGCCACCGGCGCGCCAGGCGAGGGCGCCGGTGCCCCCGTGCAACTGCCCGTGCAGGACGCCACCATCATTCACCGACTCGCCCTGGCCACTGAACGTCCCGCCCAACGCGCGGGCGGCGCGCGCCGTGGGGACATCGTCGCGCACGACGTTCACGACGCCGCCAAGGCTGTTGCTGCCGAAGAGCAGCCCTGCGGGTCCGCGTACCACCTCCACGCGACGGGCCGTCATGGGATCAATGGTGACGGCGTGATCGGGGGCCGTGGTCGCAATGTCCCCCGTGCGCTGCCCGTCTTCGAGCACCAGCACGCGGTCGCCCGTGAGCCCGCGAATGACCGGTTGGGTGGCCATGGGGCCGTTGCTGCGCGAGGTGACCCCCGGCTCACCGGCAATCGTGGCGGCAATGGAAGGCGCCCGCCGCCGGTCCAGTTCGCGCCCCTCGAGGGCGGTGGTGGGCCGCACCAGACCAATACCGCTGCCCTGGGTGGCCGTGACGCGTACGGTCCCCAGCTGCTGCGCCGCACCCGCCCCGCGCACGCGCGCTGCCGTGCGCAGCGAGTCGGCGCGCAGTGAATCGGCCCGCAGTGAATCGACCCGCAGTGAATCGACCCGCGACGCGGGTGGCTGTGACTGCGCCGTGGCGGCCGCCGGGCAGAATGCCACGACGGCCGCCACGGTGCACTGCTGCCACGGCGCGAGCCGTGACCGGAACGCCACCATCAGCGCTGCAGCGTACGGTTCTCACGCACGCCCAGCACCGCGATGCGCTCGGGGGTCCCCCCCACGTTCATGGTGCGGCTGAGCGACGGGGTACCGGTGGAGGAGATGGCGATTTCGTAGATGCGCCCCTGGGTGGGGCTCGTCATGTACGCCACACCCTGCGCAAAGGCGAAGAACGGCGTGAGCACGGCACCCGCCGTGGGCATGGGCGGCACGACGCCGGCCAGCGTCCCGGTGACCTGACGCGTCGTCATGTCCAGCACGTGCAGGTTACCGAGGCGCCCGAGCACGAGCGCAAAGCGCCCAGTGTAATCGACCTCGGCGGTCCAGTCGATTTCGTTGGCGGGCATCGCCACGGGCTGCATGGTGCGGGTGGCCACGTTGGTCACGCCGAGCGTGCGCGTGGCGGGGCTCACCGGCTGCCCGCGAATGGCCATGCGCACGAGGAAGTTGGGCTGCCCTTCGCGCGCCCACACGGTGCCCACACCGAAGCGCGGGTCTGTGGCATGCGCCAGCTTCTGGAAGTTGACCGTTGTGCCCGTGGTGGTGACCAGCAGGGCGCCGTCGGCGCAGCCGTACAGCTTGCCCACCGCGTTCCCGGCCAGGCCATGCAGCCCCGGGCAGCTCGTATTGCGCGCCACCTCCTGCCCCTGCCGGTTGTACACCACCACGCCGTTGGGGAGCACCGGGTTGGCCGGGTCCTGAATGGAGGCCGACACGAAGCCGCCGTCGACGGTGGACATGCCGGCCCCATGATGCGCGTTGCCCGTGCGCACGGTGAGTACCGGCTGCGTGTTCCCCGCCGCTACCCCCTGTTCACTCCAGAAGCGCACGTTGCCGGAGCCGTCGAAGTGCACCGACACCATGTCGCCGTTGAAGTTGCCATGAATGGGCGTCTGGTCGCTGAAGCTGCCCACGATGCGGGGCGCCTGCTTCACGCCGCGGCCTGCCTGTTCGAAGACGCCGCCGTCGATGAACGAGATCTGGTTGCGCGTCTGGAAGTGGGCGAAGGCAATGCGCCCGCGGGCCGTGTACAGGTACGTCACGCGCGAGGGGAGGCCGCCCATGCTGTCCACCCGCTGCGCCGTGGCCACGTCGAACACCCGGGCAAAGGGGGCCGTGTCGGTCACCACCAGACGACGGAATTCCGCGGCGTCTGCCGTCGCGTTGCCGGCCGTGGGCGAGTCTTCGCCGCAGGCGGCGAGCAGGGCGACCCCGGCGGTCAGCAATCCGCGCGACGCGCGTGCAATGGGGCCGGCATTCGTTGGGCGAACGGGCAGAACGTACATGAAGACCTCGAAATGGCTGGTTGCTATTGAGTTGACCTTCTCAACAGAGGCAAGCCTAGCCTGTCCGTACTGATACGTCAATATCACCCATCACACTAATCGGCCGCCCGGCACGCCATGGTTCGGTATGGGTTCCCCTGCGCCCGCCGCTGCCGGCGTTGGCCGGGTTCGGCTGGCCACGCCGGCCGACGACGACGCCATCCACCGGCTCAACTACCGCACGTTCGTCGAGGAAATCCCGCAGCATCCGCCCAACACCGAGCGACGGCTGGTGGACCGGTTCCACGACCAGAACGTGTATGCTGTGTATGAGGTGGACGGCACGGTGGTGGGCATGGTGAGCGCGCGCATGCATCGCCCGTTCTCGCTCGACCAGCAGCTCGGGCCAGTCGAGGAGTGGCTGGCGCCGAATGCGCGTCCGCTGGAGATCCGGCTGCTGGCCATCGAGCCCGCCTTTCGCGCCACGCGCGTTTTCGTGCGTCTGGTGCTATTCCTCACCGCGTACTGCATGGCCGCCGGCTACGACGTGGCCGTCATCTCCGGTACCACGCGTCAGCTGCAGCTATATCGCCACCTGGGCTTCATCCCCTTCGGCCGGCAGGTGGGGCACGACGGAGCGTGGTACCAGCCCATGTACATCACACGCGAACGGGTCGCGCAGTGGAGCGCCGCCATGACCGTGGGCGGGGGTTTCCTCACCGGCCCCGTGGAACCGCTCCCCACCGTGCAGGCCGCGTTGGCCCGTCTGCCGATACCGCATCGGTCGGCGGCGTTCCGGCGGTGCTATGAGGAAGTGCAGGCGCGCCTCGGGGCACTCACGGGCGCACGGCACGTCACCCTGCTGCAGGGGTCGGGGACGCTCGCGAACGACGTGGTGGGAGTCCAGCTCGCGCAGCTCGACCCCCCCGGCGTGGTGGTGAGCAACGGCGAATTCGGCGAGCGGCTCATCGATCATGCCGAGCGACTGGGGCTGACGTATCGCGCCGTGCGCGTGGCGTGGGGCGAGGAGCTCGATGTCCATGCGATCGACGCGGCCATGACGTCCACGCACGCGCAATGGCTGTGGGCCGTGCACACCGAAACGAGCACAGGGGTGATGAACGACCTCTCCGTGCTGCGCACCCTCGCCGACCGTCATGGTGTGCGTCTCGCGCTGGACACGGTCAGCAGCGTTGGCGTGGTGCCCGTGTCGCTCGACGGCGTCTGGATGGCGACCGCCGTGAGTGGCAAGGGGTTGGCGGCCTTCCCCGGCGTCGCGATCGTACTGCACAACGACCCGCCTCTCGCCGCGTCGCGTGCGGCGCTTACGCGGGGGGAGCTGTCGCCGCTGGCCCCGCCGCCGTTTGCCTCACCGGCCGTGCACACCATTCCGCTTCCGGCAACGCGCTGCTCCCGCACGGCTGGCGAACAGCTGCGCGCACACGGTTGGCATGTGGGTTTCGAGAGCGCCTACCTGCTGCAACGCAACAGGCTGCAGCTGTGCCTGTTTGGTGAGTATTCACCGGCGGCGCTGGAGGCGCTGCCGCGAGCGCTGGCTACCGCCGCGCGTGGCGCGACCGCCGAGAGTTCGTCCGCCGATTCTCCCTTTGGCTGACTCTCCCCGCGCACGCCCTGCCCGGCTCAGAAGCCGATCGGCCCCAACCGGAAGAGACTCAACGGCCACGCCAGCGCGCCCGGTTCGGTGCCCTCAATGAACCATTCCCGATAGCGCCGGTCGGCCGGCGTGGTGCCGTCGGCCGGTTGCCCCGTGAGGCGGTCGATCTCGGCCGCCACCACACCGGGTGGCGGCGTCCAGCTGCCGGCGGTGCGCGTGTCGTACGCGGCCGCAATCACGCGGCCGGCAATGGGGGCCGCCAACGTACCGCCGGCCGCCCCCGGCGCAATCATCGCCGGCTTGTCGAAGCCCAACCACACGCCGGTCACCAACTCGGGCGTCATCCCCACGAACCACACATCGGTGTTGTCGTTGGTCGTGCCCGTCTTGCCGGCTACGGGGATGCGCGCCGGCACGATGCGCCGCAGCGCGGTGGCCGTGCCCCGCTCCACCACATCCTGCAGCATGTCGCGCACAATGAACGCCACGCGCGGATCCATGGCGGGGCGCATGGGCGCGCCCTGTGGTGTGAACACCGGGCGCCCCGCGCGATCGTCGATGCGCGCAATGAACCGGGGCTCGACCGACACGCCGCCGTTGTCGAATGCGGCGTACGCCGCCACGAAGTCGAGTGGCTGCACGACGCTGGCGCCGAGGGCGCTCGACGGATAGGGGGCAATGGACGAGCGCAGGCCGGTGCGTCGAGCGAGTGCGATGACGCTGTCCATGCCCACCGACATGGCGAGCTGCACCGCCACCGGATTGCGGGACTTGGTGAGCGCATCACGCAACGTGAGGGCACCGAGAAATGCGTGATCGGCATTGTCGGGCGAATACACCTGCCCGTTCTCGAGGCGCATGCGCAGCGCGGTGTCGGCCACCATGGCGTTGGCCGTGAGCCCCTGGCTCATGGCTTGCGCATACACGAAGGCCTTGAAGCTCGAGCCGGGCTGCCGGTTGCCATCGATGGCCCGGTTGAAGCTCGACCGCGCGTAATCCCGCCCGCCCACGAGTGCACGCACGTCACCGGTGGTCGGGTCGATCACCACCACCGCACCTTCGAGACAGGCATCCACGCGCGGCGCGCGCGCGGCAGTCGGCGAGGGTACCGGCGTGCCCGCCTCCCCGGCGCACCGCTTGCCGCGAAAGCCTGGGCGCGCTTCGATCTCGTTGATCCCTTCGGCAAGCGCGCGCTGGGCCTGCCGCTGCAGGACCGGGTCGATGGTGGTCTGAATGCGAAAGCCGCCGGACATGACCGGCACGCCGGCGCGTTCGGCCTGCACGCGCACCACATCGGTGACCCACGGCGCCAGCTTCTCCTGACGGTTCACCGTGACCACCGGCTCGCGCTGCGCCGCGGCGGCCTGCGCCGGGGTGATGTACCCCTGCTGCGCCATGAGCGCGAGCACGGTGTTGCGCCGTTCGCGATTGCGCGCGGCATAGCGCGACGGATCGTAGAGCGTGGGGCTCTTGGGCATACTGGCGAGGCTCGCCGCCTCCGCCAGCGTGAGCTCGGCGGCCCCCTTGCCGAAATACTGCCGCGCTGCCATCTCGATGCCGAAGGCGCCGCGCCCGAAGTCGAGCTGATTGAGGAACGCCTCGAGAATCTGCTCCTTGCTGTACCGCTTCTCCATCTCCCGGGCCGCCTGCTGTTCGCGCAGCTTGCGCGCCGGCGACCGATCGCGGCGGTCGATCACGTCGGGGTGCATGTTCCCCACGAGAAGCTGCGTGATGGTGCTGGCGCCGCGAATACTGCCCTTCGTCACGGCATCCTTGAGCGCGCCCGCCACGCCAACCAGGTCCACGCCGTCGTGCTGATAGAAGCGCTTGTCTTCCACCGCGATGAACGCCTGCCCCACAAACCGGGGGAGCGTGCGCAGCGGCACGTTGAGCCGACGCTCGCGCCCGATCTCACCAATGAGCGAGCCGTCGCGCCCCAGCACGACGGTCACCTGCGCCGGCGCGATGATGCGCCACGGTTCGCCGGAACCGGCCGCGGTTTGCGCCTGCAGTGGGGTGAACAGCCCACCAACGCCGACGGCAGACGGCAGGAACCACAGGGGGGCAGTCAGGAGGAACCGCGGGGTTGGCATGGGGGAATTCTACACGGACGGCGCAGGACCGATCCGGGGGTCGGATGCGGTTATCTTTCGTAAATGCCAGGTGATCCGATTCGTCCGCTGACTCTCGCGCTCTGCCAGTTCGCCCCCCGCAAGGGCGATACGGCGGGCAACCTCGCCCGCATTGGGCGTCTCTGCGCCCAGGCCGCGGCGCTCGAACCGCGCCCGCAGGTGGTGCACTTCCCGGAGACCGCGCTCAGCGGCTACTTCGTTGAGGGGGGGGTGCGCGAAGTGGCGTGCACGGCGGGATCGCTCTCCTACGATCTCGACGACGCCTACCGCACGGCCTGCGCGTCGGCGGGGCTCGATGTGCTGCCGCTCGATGTGGTCATCGGCTTCTACGAGCGGTGGCGTGACACGCTGCACAACAGTGCGGCGTATCTCAGCATCGGCCTCGATGACGGCCCGCCCAAGGTGCGGCACGTGCACCGCAAGAACTACCTGCCCACGTACGGCCTCTTCGACGAGGAGCGGTTCGTGGAGCGGGGATCGGACATCCGCGCCTTCGAAACGCCGTGGGGCAAGGCGGCGCTGCTCGTGTGCGAAGATGCGTGGCACTCGCTCAGCGGCACCATCGCGGCGCTCGATGGCGCGCAGGTGGTCTTCATTTCGTCGGCCGCGCCGGCGCGTGGTCCGTGGCCCCGTACCGACGGGGTCCCCGGCCCCAACAGCGCGGCGCGCTGGGAGCGACTCATTCGCGACATCGCCGAAGAGCACGGGGTGTTCGCCAGCTTCGTCAATCTCGTGGGCAGTGAGGGGGGCAAGCGCTTCTTCGGTACGTCTCACCTGGTGGGGCCCGGCGGCGACATCCGCGGGCGCGCGCCGGTGTGGGACGAAAGCTTCGTCTCCATCTCGGTCGACCTCGATGACCTGGTGCGCGCGCGGGCCGACAGTCCGTTGCTGAGCGACCTGCGCGTGGCGCTGCCGCATGTGCTCGACAACGTGAAGCGCGTCACCGAAGGGTGGCCGGTGGCGCTGTCGTACGACGGCCCGGAGCCCGCGGCGGCCGACCTGCTGCGCGGTGCCCGCGGCTTCAGCACCGGCGAGTTCGCCGTGCCCACCGAACTGCTCGAGCGCGCCAACACCGTCGTGCGCGCCCTGCCCGAGCAGCTCCCGGTCATCCGTCAGGGACTCAGTGACCAGGGCGGTCCGCCGTCGCTGCTGCTCGACACCGAACTCACGGAGTCGTGGCTCGTGGGCTTCTTGCGCGAGGAGCTGGCGCGGCGCGGCTTCGGCAAGGCGGTGATCGGCATGTCGGGCGGCGTTGATTCCGCCGTGTCGGCGTTCCTCGCCGTCGAGGCCCTCGGCCGCGAGAACGTGATCGGCGTGCGGCTCCCGTACCGCACCTCCAGCCGGGAATCGCTCGACCACGCGCAGCTCGTGATCGACGCGCTGAGCATCGAATCGCGTACGGTGGACATCACCGCGGCGGTAGACGGCTACCTGGCACACGAGCCCGAGGCCGATGCGCAGCGCCGCGGGAACGTCATGGCCCGGCAGCGCATGATCGCGCTCTTTGACCTGTCGGCGCGCTATCGGGCGCTCCCCATTGGCACCGGCAACAAGACGGAGCGCCTGCTGGGGTACTTCACCTGGCACGCCGACGACTCGCCGCCGGTGAACCCCATTGGGGATCTGTACAAAACGCAGGTCTGGCAGCTGGCGCATCACCTGGGCGTGCCCGATGTGGTGGTCAACAAGGCGCCCACGGCCGACCTGGTGGTGGGCCAGACCGACGAGGGCGATCTGGGGATCAGCTACGCGCGCGCCGACCAGATCCTCAACGGCATGCTGCACGGCTTCACGCACGAGGCGTTGCGGGCCCGTGGCTTCAGCAGCGACGAGCTGACCACCGTCTCGCGGCGGCTCAACGGCACGCACTGGAAGCGCCGTCCGCCGGCGGTGGCGCTGCTCAGCCAGAGCGGCATCGGGGAGTCGTATCTGCGGCCGGTGGATTACTAGCTGGCCGCCCGTCGGCGTTGCGCGCTGAGGGGCTGCGCTGCGGTGCGTCACCGTCGGCGCCGGTCGCGCACCCTAGTCGCGCGGTGCCCACAACCGCTGCGTATCGGCGAGGGCGAGTTCGCAGCAGAACGCGGCGATGCGCTCCACGGCCCGCGCCATGAACGTCGCCCCTGACTCGGCGCTGGCCGCGCGTGGGTTGCCCACGCCGGTATCGTGCGTGGCCTGGGTCCACCGGCGCGGCATCCACGCCACACCGGTGCGCACCCCCTCGAGCGTGCTGGGGTAGCTGCGTCCATCCCCCCACGTGGTGCGATCGGCCTCGACCAGATGCGGCGCCACGTGCAGCATGGCGGCCGTCTCGAGTTCACCGGCGTGGTCACCGGGTTCGGTGAACTGCGCGTGATCGGCCGCCTGCCACCAGTTCACGATGGCGAGCATGATGGGGGTGGACGGCTGCAGCTCGCGCACGAGGGCGCGCAGCTCGTTGCCTCCGTGCGCGTTGAGCAGCACGAGGGCGCGCACACCGTGCGGTTCGAGGCTGCCGATCACATCGCGCACGATGGCCAGCTGGGTGCTGGGCATGACGTTGATGGTGAGCGGCAGGTCGAGCTGGGTGGTGTTCACGCCGAAGGGTACGGCGGGGAGTGCAACCACCTTGGTGCCCCGCGCGATGCACGCGGCGGCAACGCGCGCGGCAACCTCGCTGCCGAGGATGGTGTCGGTGCCGTACGGCAGATGCGTGTTGTGCGGCTCGGTGGCGCCGAACGGCAACAGCGCCACGGGCCACGTCTTATCGCGAATCTGCGGGAAGGAGCATTCATGCAGGACGCCGGGCCGGCGGGACTCGCTCATTTTTCGTGGTCGGGGTCGGGGGTGTGGTCGCGGCACTGCCACGACGGTCGGGGTACTGCCACAGCGGTCGGGGCACCGCCACTACGGTCGGGGTCTTCCTCCAGTCGGGGTTTGGGCCCGGGTCGGGGTCTCTACCGCAGTCGGGGTCGGGGCTCCGGTCTGGCCGACGCTGCGCTGGGCGTCTGGGGGCGGCGGTCGGGGGGGCGTTGGTCGGCGTGGTGTGCCCCGACAGATAGCGCTGGCCTCGACCCTGACCCCGACGCCTCCTGTCTTGGTCCGCGCTCCGGGCTGGCCCGCCCGGCGGCGGGGGGGGGTGGGGGGGGGGGCGGGGGGGGGGGGGGGCGGGGGGGGGCGGGGGGGGGGGGGGGGGGG